>NZ_ALKF01000205.1:0-359285 GCF_000283315.1 Paenibacillus sp. OSY-SE
TATCCGCTTCCGTCGCTGTTGAATCCAAGTCATTGAGATGAGACTATGCGGGGATGACTCGGATTCAAAGGCGATCGCCAGGTCTATCCAGCGCATACCCTTCACCCGTATTTGTTTCATTTTCAACCTCCGGTACTGACACCGGTTCGGCCTGTTATTACGAGTCTATTTCTCTGCCATCTTATCACAAAACGCTTTGCCGTAGGCTGCCAGATCCGGCGGTCTGCGCGCAGATACCAAGTTGCCGTCGATAACGACCTCTTGATCGAGCCACGTTGCGCCTGCATTTTCCATATCGTCCCGAATGCCGGGAGTCGACGTTACCGTACGGCCTTGCAAAATTTTAGCAGAGATAAGAACCCAGCCTGCATGACAAATCTGTCCGATCGGCTTATCAGCCTCGTTCATCTGTCTGACGATGTTCAATGCATCCTCATAGCGGCGCAGCTTATCGGGAGCCCAGCCTCCTGGAACGAGCAGACCGTCGTAGGTGCTGGCATCGACATCTTTAAATGCGTAATTAGAAGTTGCTGGCACGCCATATTTCCCGATGTAAGTCTTACCAGGCTCGTCTCCGACCAGATGCACTTCAGCACCTTCTTCACGGGCGCGGTATATCGGATACCACAATTCTAAATCTTCAAATTCTTCATCCACAAAAGAGATGATTCGCTTTCCGCTTAAACGCATGAATGTTGTCCCTCCTTCGTATCTTGTACAGAGAAGCTTATTACCCAACTTCGCAATAAGCCGTTCCTATTTCCCAAATGATGTGTATTGAGTCTTTCCGATATATGACCTACGATGGTTTCAATAGGTTACATTGCTCGTGTATGGGTTGTTCGTTCTACTTTCTATTTAACCATAATGTCATGAAAATTAACATGTTTATTTAAAAGCGATCAGAATATTGTGATTTATATCATTGTTAAAAATGTTTTGTCATTCCAGTTGGTTTCTAGTTGTGTAAAAAAATACATCTTTTTGCATAGAAGGAGAATGAAAGACAAAGTCGAAATATACGTTAATCATAACGCGTAAGAGGCTATAGCATTAGGGTTCGAACTTCATTAACATCATCAAAAACATGAAAAATTAGGGGTGGACCGTATGTATAAACGTTGTACCTGTGGTCATTATATGGATTTAACGCTACGAACCGTTGTACACGCGCGTTCGGTGCATATTCACCGTGTTCCTGTATTTACTTGTACGAGTTGTGAACGTTCTGAACTGCTGTCGCTCGTTAAGAAAGAGATTGCAGAACTCATTCGAAATCGTATGAGCCTAATCGCTGCCAACTCGCATATCACCCAGCACGGACCGCTCGTGGTGTCATTTGATGAAGTTCATGAATTATCCAGCGTCCTGGCAGAATGTGTGGAAGAAGACGGTTGCGACGATATGGTGCCGGTGTTCGAACGCCGGATGGATGAACGCGTCAACCAACTGCTTGATCTGTATCTGATCGCGAAGACATGCAACGATACAATCTGGATGATGGACCTTCAGCGCAGATTAAAACAAGTTACATGTTTTAGTTTACAGCCATATAGGGTTAAAATAAGTTAAGAGGTTCCATAGATATCAGTTTGAATACAGATTGGCTGTTTTCAAGTAAGCGGATAAATTGTTAGCAGGAGGAGGTAAGCATGAAAGCTGTCAGTTCCTTGGAAAATTTGCAGGAAGCCATCGATTTGTCTTCACAGCAAATCGTAGTCTTATTCAAGCACAGCACGCGCTGTCCGATAAGCGCGCAGGCGGATGAAGAAATGGCGAAGGTGGAGGAGGACTATGGAAATAAGGGCGTAGGGTTCGGGCGTATACTCGTCGTGGAGAACCGTGATGTGTCCCTAGCTTGTGCAGAGAAGCTCGGCATCAAGCATGAGTCCCCTCAAGTGCTTGTACTAAAGAATGGCGAAGTCGCTTGGCACGCTTCACATAATGCGATCCGATACGACAAGTTGGAGTCTGTTTTGACAATGTAAAGGTAAGTTATGGTAAATCAAGGCGGTTTTGGCCGTGACATTGCGAATTTTCTGAAAATATCGTATCATTGAATGTAATATGTATGTTCGCATTAAATTTTCGGTAATTGGAGAGAAGGATCGTGACGGTAACTATTTATGATGTAGCGAGAGAAGCGGGCGTCTCAATGGCCACCGTTTCCCGGGTTGTGAATAACAATCCGAACGTGAAGCCGCAAACGCGTAAAAAAGTGTACGAAGCGATTGAACGTTTAGGTTATCGCCCGAATGCGGTCGCACGCGGACTTGCGAGCAAGAAGACGACGACCGTTGGGGTCGTCATTCCTGACATTTCCAATTCCATCTTTGCTGAAGTCGCGCGCGGTATTGAAGATATTGCGAATATGTATCATTACAATATCATTTTGTGCAACGCGGATAAGAAGAAGGATAAGGAAATACGTGTTATCAATACGCTCTTGGAGAAACAAGTGGACGGGCTCTTATTTATGGGCGGCGTTGTCACGGAAGACCACATTCAGGCCTTCCGCACCGCATCCGTGCCAATTGTGCTTTGTGCAACGACAGATGAGAATGGTATTATTCCGTCAGTCGATATCGATCATGAGGCGGCGGCTTTTGACGCGGTGAATACACTTATTCGCCACGGCCATCGTGATATTGCGATGATTAGCGGCACGCTTCAAGATCCGGCTAACGGATTTGCCCGGTTCCAAGGGTACAAGAAAGCACTGGAAGGTGCAGGAATCGAGTATAAGGAAGACTTGGTTCGAATCGGTAACTATCGTTATGAATCCGGTGTCGAAGCGATGAAGTATTTCCTTGGCTTGAAGAAGCGCCCGACTGCCATTTTTGCGGCAACAGATGAGATGGCCATCGGTGCAATCCACTGTATTCAAGATGCCAACCTGAAGGTGCCGGATGATTTCTCCGTCATTAGTGTCGATAATATTCGTATGGCCTCCATGGTACGTCCGCAACTGACTACAGTTGCACAGCCAATGTATGATATTGGTGCCGTAGCCATGCGTTTATTAACGAAGTTGATGAAGAAAGAGAACGTAGACAATTCACGCGTCATCTTGCCGCATGAGACGATTCTTCGTCTGTCGGTAAGCCAAGTGAACGAATAGCACACTGCCTAGTTGCAGGACAGAAGCCCCAGGACGATGGGGCTTTTTGTGTGAGCATGTATTTATCGAGACATAAGAGGAGGAATGGGTATGGCAATGGAAGCTGCCATTGGCATTATCGGCGCCATGGACGAAGAAATTGAATTGCTGCTGAAAGCCGCGCAACCGATTGAGGAAATTCAAGTGGCAGGGCTGCGTTATTTTCAAGGCAGTCTATTTGGCAAGCGCGTCGTCATTTGCAAGTCCGGAGTAGGGAAGGTTAATGCAGCCATTACGACACAAGTTCTCATCGACCGCTTTCACACGAAGACGGTGCTGTTCACCGGAGTAGCCGGTGCGGTTCATCCAGAGCTGAACATCGGGGATATCGTCATTTCAACGGCGTGCATGCATCATGATATGGATGTGACGGCGCTGGGGTTTGCGCCAGGTGTCATACCGTTCCAGGAGACGTCGCAATTTGCGGCTGACCCGAAGCTGATGCAGTTGGCTGAACGCGTATGTGAGGAGCATTTCCCAGGCCGCTACCAGACGGGCTTGATTTTGTCGGGCGATCAATTTATCGCGAGCCGGGATAAGGTGCGGGAGCTGTACGAGACGTTCGAAGGTGCCGCGTGCACGGAAATGGAAGGCGCGGCTGTAGCGCAAGCATGCTTTATTAACCAAGTTCCGTTTGTCGTCATTCGCTCTATGTCAGATAAAGCAGACGGCTCAGCGCATGTGAATTTTGCAGAATTTACGGTTGAGGCTTCTGAGCATTCTTATCGAATTGTGGAAAGCATGGTCAAGGAAATCGTCGTGTAACACGAGCAATTGAACTTTACAACTAGCAGGCCGTTGATATTGCGCATCTCATAGCCTTCCTCGTAGAGAAGGATGGAGCAAGCGTATGTCAACGGCCTATTTCAATCCCGCTGGTAGTTGAAGGACTTCATTCTCGAGTCAGTTCTAGCGCACATATTCCAGCGCCAGATTCTTCACATGAGCATTGCGCTCCTCAATGAAGTTCCGTCTAGGCATTGGGACCCAGCTCTCGACGTCATCAAGCCATGTCCCCGGCAGGGGCATAGGAGATTTCTGTGACCAATGGGTGACCCACGGGACAGGCAATTGGCGCAGTGGTTCATTCTCTAACAGCAGCCGCAGCGGGTCTTCGTTCATTTCTAACCAGAGCAGGCTCCACGCGCGCGGAACGACTTGCCATATTTCGTAGCCGCCGCCGCCAAGAGCGACCCATCTTCCGTCGCAATGCTCGTGCGCCAGCTGATGGATGAGTCGCGGCATCTCCGCGTAAATCCGCATGCTGCAGTGCATGTGTGACAGCGGATCCAGCGCATGTGCGTCGCAGCCGTGCTGACTGACGATCATATCGGGCTTGAACGAGCGGGCAACCTGTTGAATGGTCTCCCTGAAGCATTGCAGCCACGATTCGTCCTCTGTATACGGTTCCAACGGAACATTGACGCAGGCGCCGAATCCCTCTCCCGCCCCGCGCTCATGCACGAAGCCGGTCCCGGGAAATAAATATTTTCCCGTTTCGTGAATAGAGTAAGTAAAGACATCCGGGTCCGTATAGAACGACCATTGCACACCGTCTCCATGGTGAGCATCCGTATCGATATATAGGATGCGCGCGCCATAATGCTTGCGCAGCCAGGCTATGGCAACGGAGGCGTCGTTGTAGACGCAGAAGCCTGCGCCTTTCTCCCCAAACGCATGGTGAAGCCCTCCGCCCAAATGAAGGGCGTGTGCGGCTTGTCCCGACATAACTGCATCACATGCCGCGATAGAACCTCCTACAATGGCGCAAGCGGCGTCATGCATTCCGGGGAAGTAGGGGGTATCTTCTGTATGCAGCCCGTATTTATCTGCCCGTGACGTCCACTCCAGATGGGGACGAGGGTCACTGAGCCGCCTCACCGTTTCAATATAATCATCACGGTGAATTAATCCCAGCCATCGCTCCCACTCAGCGAGGGTTCCCTTGGGCCGGATAATTTGCGCTTCGTGCAAAGCTCCGGCATGATAGAGAAGGTCGTTCGTCATCACGACCCGCTGCTGATCGAATGGATGATCGGCGTGAAAGCGATAGCGGAGGGAATCATTGTGCATGAAGTATAGAGCATTTCCTGACATCTGATATCCATCCCTCTCATACAAACTAATAGAGGCAGTTCTAAGCGCAAAAACGCATGCAACACAATTAGTAGTGCGTGTTCAAAAAGGCCACTTTTCAGCACCGAAAAGGTTGCAAGAACCCGAAGCGTATGCTTCCGAAGTGGGTTTTGCTCCGCAAAACTTATAAGGAGGAGCGGAGTGTAGATGAGGCTACATGAGCACCTGAAATGTTTCCAAAGGAAACATACTCCGGAAGAATAAGCTCTTGAGGGTGAATGCAAGATTCGACGCCGAATAACATCTTGAGATGCTTCGTGATCAAAAGGGGGATTTTTGAACAACCTCTAATACATGAACCGTTGTCTAAAACGGACGCGATCGAACTGTTCCTTTGAATCGAGCGGCACGTCCTTTCCGATACGTACCATCAAACAGTTGGCAGGGTGGGCACAAATCTCGGGATCGTCAGTCGCATACCATATCATCTCGACCGACTGCATCAGCTTTTCCATCATTTTTCGGTAGTCCCATACGCTCAACCCCGTACCTTCCATATCCCAATGCCAATAATATTCGGTCGTAAATACGATATAGCTTTCCAATTGATCATCTTCAAATGCGGTGATGATGAGCTTTTTGCCTAATCCTAGAGAACGATAGTCATTTGCCACTTCGATGGCGCCGAGCTCGATTAAATCTTCCATATTTCCTTCGGACCAACGTTCCAGCTCATCGGGATAATGAAACGTGACATAGCCTACGATCGTCTGTCCGTCACGTGCAATAATGATGCGCCCTTCTGGCAGTTCCGCAATTTCGATGAGCGCCTGATGCTGTTCTTTCGGCCTTCGGAACGCGTTCAAATCGGCATGCATGCTTAAGGTGCGCAGCGCCTCAGGCTGAATGGGTCCTTCAACCACAACGATGCGTTCCTCATGAGGAATGATTTGCGCGTGATAACATTTTCGATGTTCCACACCTAGCAGCTCCTTTCGTCTCTATCCTATCGTTATAGCAAAAAAAGGGTGCTTTGAAAAGGAAAAGAATAGGCGAAAAGGTTTGCATGTGATATAATAATTTTGCCATAAAATTCATGGAATCTCCCCTTGACAGCACGAACGACATCATCGTCCTTGGAATTACAGCTTTCTGAAAGCGGTTTTATTGCATCGTCTGAAATCGTCTGATGGCTGAAGCGACCAATAAAGAAGGGAAAGAAATAGGAGGATGAAACGACTATGAGTAACGTGCAAGGAGAAATCATTGCTGCATCAGCAAGTAACCCGAATATGCAGAGCTATGAAAATTGGGCAGGAAATTTTAATTGGGAAGACGTGGAGAAGCAATTCTCTTGGTATGACACGGGAAAAGTAAACATGGCGTATGAAGCGATCGATCGCCATGCCGCGAATGGACGCGGAGACAAGGTGGCGCTTCATTACAGCGATGCGGAGCGGGATGAATCATACACATACGATGACATGCGCCGCAAGACGAATCAATTCGCGAATGTATTGCGTAAACACGGCATCCAGAAGGGTGACCGCGTCTTTATCTTTATGCCGCGCACGCCAGAGCTGTATTTTAGCTTTATGGGCGTATTGAAGGTGGGGGCGGTTGTAGGGCCATTATTCGAGGCATTTATGGAGACTGCCGTCAAAGATCGGCTGGAGGACAGCGGCGCGGTAGCGATCGTCACGACGTCAACGCTGCTTCAACGTGTGAAGCGCGAGGAACTGCCCCAATTGAAACATGTTATCGTGGTCGGCAACGATGTGCAGACCGGCGACGGACTGATTGATTTCCATGCTGAGATGGCCGATGCAGTGGAAGAAGCGGACATCGAATGGCTGGAGCGGGAAGACGGCCTTATTATGCATTATACATCCGGTTCGACTGGCAAGCCGAAGGGTGTCTATCATGTCCAGAATGCGATGATTCAACAAGCTTATTCAGGGAAGATCGTGTTGGATCTCAAGGAGGATGACATCTACTGGTGTACGGGCGATCCAGGTTGGGTCACAGGCACGGCCTACGGCATCTTCTCCCCATGGCTGAACGGCGTCACTAACGTCGTTCGCGGCGGGCGCTTCAGTCCTCAGGACTGGTACGGCACGATTGAAAAATATAAAGTGACGGTGTGGTACAGCGCGCCTACCGCTTTCCGCATGCTGATGAGCGCTGGCAACGACGTCATCGCGAACTTCGACTTGTCCAGCCTGCGCCATGTGTTGTCCGTAGGCGAGCCACTGAATCCGGAAGTGGTGCGCTGGGGGATGAAAGCATACAACCATCGCATTCACGACACGTGGTGGATGACGGAAACGGGCGCGCATATGATATGCAATTATCCTGCCATGCCTATCAAGCCGGGCTCGATGGGGCGTCCTGTGCCGGGGATCGAAGCGGCTATTCTCGACGATCGAGGCAACGTGCTGCCGCCATATCGCATGGGCAACCTGGCGATTCGCACGCCATGGCCGGCGATGATGCGCAAAGTATGGAACAACCCAGCCAAGTACGAAGAATATTTCCGCTTCTCCGGCTGGTACATCTCCGGGGATTCCGCGTATATGGATGAAGAAGGCTACTTCTGGTTCCAGGGTCGTGTCGATGACGTCATCAACACGTCTGGAGAACGAGTCGGTCCATTCGATGTCGAGAGCAAGCTGGTGGAGCACCCAGCTGTGGCGGAAGCCGGTGTCATCGGCAAGCCGGATCCGATTCGCGGGGAGATCATCAAGGCATTCATTTCCTTGCGCGAAGGGTATACGCCTTCCGACGAGCTCAAAGCGGAGATTGCCCAATTCGTCAAACAGGGGCTGTCCGCTCATTCCGCACCGCGGGAAATCGAGTTCAAGGACAAATTGCCAAAGACACGTTCTGGTAAGATAATGCGCCGTGTGCTGAAGGCATGGGAGCTGAGCCTGCCGACCGGAGACCTGTCTACGATTGAAGATTAATGTTCCGCACTCGTTCTATAAAGTGTTGACAAATTCATAATTGTGGGATATTATCCCAGTAGCGAAGCGAATTTGCAACGCGAAACGACAAGTACAGAAGAATGGACATAACATGTTACCGCAAGGGCATTCGTTATGGAAGTTCAGTCGCTATGTGACTGCCTTCTTAACGTATGCCCTTTTTGTCGTTCCGCTGTTTTCGCTTGCTTTACTTCCAATTTGGAGAGGGGTAATCGATATGAACGCAAAGCGTCCCACTTGGGGCAACTCCCTGAGGCTGCTCATCATATGCGTGCTGGTCGTGATGATGGCAGCAGGTTGCAATTCCGGCAGCAAGACGAATGAAACGGCGAGCAGCAACGGCAGCGGCACGGAGACCATGCAGAAAGAGGAGTCGAAGCAGGAGAACACCGATCAAGGCAATGATGAAGTGTCGGGCGATTTTGAAATCCAATATTTTGTAGGCGGCTACGGCGATCAAGGCTGGAAGATGATTTTGGCGGAATTCCAAAAGAAATACCCGAACGTGAAAATTAAGGAATCGGCTGGTTCTAAAATCAATGATCAGATGAAACCACGCTGGATTCAAGGCAACCCTCCTGATTTCGTATACATTGATGGTGCGGGATCGAATGCGACGCAAATGGTGCTTGACGATCAATTGATGGATTTAACCGATTATTATAAGGATGCCAAAAACGCGGATGACAATATCATTAAGGATGAGCTTCTGTTGAAGCCGATTGAATACGACGGTAAAATTTACACGCTTCCATTCGTGTTTGGTTCTTGGGGTGTGTTCTACGACAAAAAGCTATTTGCCGATAATGGGTGGACCGAGCCGAAAGATTTCGACAGCTTCTTGAGCGAGTCGAAGAAGATTAAAGATTCCGGCAAAGTGAATGCGCCGCTCATCTACACAGGGAAATATCCGTACTATTTCCACGGTGGCATTCTGGATTCGGCGTTTGTCGTGAACAACAATGACGATACGTCGATTTTACTCGATATGGCAGCATTAAAAGAAGGTATCTTCAAGAGTGACCCCGTAAAGAAAGCGTTGGCGCAAATGGTGCAAATAAGGGATGCCGGCATCATTGATCCAGCCTCAGCACCGATCAATCACATCGACTCGCAGATGCTATTCCTCCAGCATAAGAATGCATTTATACCGAACGGTCTCTGGTTAGAAAATGAAATGCAGAAAGATGTGCCGCAAGGTTTTGAATTCGGTTTCATACCTTCGATTACACAGCCAGCAGGCGGCAAACATATTGCGATACCGTTTACAGCAACGGTCGGCATTGCGAAGAAAGCGAAAAATCCTGCGGCGGCGAAAGCCTTCCTGGAATTTTTGTTCACGAAGCAGTCAGCTATTACATGGGCGGAACAGACCGGAGCTCTCGGCAATCTGAAGGCAGATCTCGACAATTCCAATGCAAGCGCCCTCGTGAAGTCAGCGATGAAATTTTATGGTTCTGACAATACGATCGTAGCGCCTTACGTGCAGCTGAATGCGGATGTCGACAAGGTGAAGCAAGATTCTACGCTCGCGCTTATGACCGACAGCATTACGCCAGAAGAATGGATGGATCGAATGGAGAAAGCGGCAGCGAAGGTGCGGAAATAACGGTAAAGATGAGGCGTATGCGCAAAGAAACGGATGTGTGTGGCCATTCGCCGCATGCATCCTTCCCAATACAATGTGAAATGGAGGGAGACACACGTGAACAGTACGCCACCTGTTCTAGGCGTGCCGGTTAAGCCGGAAGCGCCCCGCGGTTTCACTTGGAAGAAGAAACGAAACATGTTCATGTTCGTGTTCACCGTACCGACGCTGCTGTTTTTTTGCTTATTTATGATATATCCGATCTTTCACGGGCTCTACTTCAGCTTTACCGATTGGTCCGGCGGCTCAGAGACGAAAAACTTCATCGGATTCGACAATTATAAAGAGATGCTGAATGATCCGATTATCGGCACAGCGATTGTAAATGACTACTTCCTCGTGTTTTGGAAAGTGATCGGCATTGTCGGACTTGGTGTATTGTTCGCCGTCGTATTGACGAGGTTTCGGCTGCGTGGAACCGTATTTTTCCGATCTGTCTTTTTTATTCCGAACATATTATCCGTAGTTGTCATCGGGGTGCTGTGGAATTACATTTACAATCCGAGTATCGGATTTTTGAATTCATTTCTATCCTTATTTACGAGCGAGAACGTGCAGACGCCATGGCTCGGCGATACAAAGCTTGCAATATGGATGCTTCTGCCGCCCTCGATTTGGGCAGGAATTGGATTTGTTATGGTTCTCGTCATCGCGGCAATATTGAACATTCCAAAAGATTTGTACGAGGCGGCGAGCATCGATGGCGCGCAAGAGTGGCAGCAATTTTGTCGGATTACGATGCCGCTTGCATGGGAGCAGATTAAAGTCTCGATCTTGTGGGTCGTCATGACGACGCTGAACGGCTCCTTCGTGATCGTATGGATGATGACGGAAGGGGGACCGGATAATTCGACACAGGTAATGGGCTCCTACTTATATCAGATGGGATTCCGTCAATACCACTTCGGCTATGCTTCCGCTATCGGCGTCCTTATTCTTATTTTGTCATTAATTACGACTTTGGCTTTGCAGCGCCTCATGCGCAGAGATATGGTGGAATTAGCTTGATGCTTCGTGATCAAAAGGGGGCTTTTTGAACAACCTCAAATAATAAGCGTTCAAAAAGGTCGCTTTTCAGCACCGAGAAGGTTGCAAGAACACGAAGAAAGAGGAGCGGAGTGTAGGCGAGACTACATGAGCACCGGACTTCGAGAGTGAATGCAAGATTCGATGCCGAATGTGATCTTGGGATGCTTCGTGATCAAAAGGGGGCTTTTTGAACAACCTCTAATAATAAGCGTACAGAAGGGGGGACCTATATGCAATCTGCATGGCAGCATAAGCGCAACAACCCAGTCATCCGTTGGTTGCTTTACGCATTGATGGCGGTGTGGAGCGTCTGCGTCATATATCCGCTTATATGGACCGTTCTCGGCTCGTTGAAGAGCAATCAACAATTTATGCTCAAAGCACCGTGGAGCCTGCCGGACTGGCCGTTTCGCTGGGACAACTTCGCGAACGTTTGGAACAATTACAATTTAGGAACGTACTTTATGAATTCTCTCCTGGTGACGACTGTGAGTACGGTGCTGGCGTTATTGTTGGCATCGACAACCTCTTACATCATTGCGCGTTTTCCGTTTCGCGGCAGCCTTGCCCTATATAACCTCTACTTAGCCAGCATGATGATTCCACTTATATTAGGATTGATTCCATTGTTTTTCCTGTTATCGGATCTAGGGCTAGATAATTCGTTGTTTGGTCTTAGTCTCGTTTATACAGCGATTAATTTACCTTTCGGCATATTTGTGCTCGTCGGATTTTTCAAATCGCTGCCCAAAGAATTGGATGAAGCGGCTTCGATCGATGGAAGCTCCCATTACGGCGTGTTTTTTCGCATCATGCTTCCGCTCGCCAAGCCGGGAATTATTTCGGTTGGCATGATGAACGTATTGAACATTTGGAACGAATATATTATCGGTACAGTGCTTGTGAACGATCCTGGCAAGTATACCATTCCTGTCGGTATTGCGGTCATGCAAGCCGAAATGCAATACCGCACGGAGTGGGGAGCCTTGTTTGCAGGACTGCTGTTGTCCATCGTACCGGTTCTAATCTTATATACGATTTTCCAAAGACAGATTACGAGCGGCATGATGGCGGGAGCTGTGAAATAATGTGAACTAAAGTGCGAGATCAAAAGGGGACTTATTGAACAACCTCTTAAAGTAGGTGCGGAGCATGAGATTGATGTCTTATATGCAGCAGATCGGGCGTTCGCTCATGATACCGATTGCAGTACTTCCCGCGGCGTCGATCTTGGTTCGAATCGGAGAATTTCAATTTGAGACCCCTTGGCTTGCGGCGGTTGCCAGCGTCTGCAAGTTAGGGGGCGATGCCATTTTTGGGAACTTGCCCATTTTTTTTGCCATCGGCGTGGCGATTGGATTGACTTCCGGTCAAGGTGTGGCTGCGTTGGCGGCGGCGGTAGGCTATTTCGTATTTACAAATGTGCTGAAGCATTTCGAGACAGGGGCCGCTGCAGAGCTCGATACTGGCGTGCTTGGGGGCATGCTTTGCGGCGGACTTGCCGCATGGCTGTATCAACGATTTCATCAGGTTAAACTGCCGGAGGCCTTAGGATTTTTCGGCGGAAAAAGGTTTGTTCCGCTCATTACTTCGCTCATCATGGTCGTCGTCGGGGTCGGAGTGGGCTTCATCTGGCCTTCAGTGCAGCAATTGATCCGAGAAGTGGGCACGGGGGCGATGACGTCCAGTGAATGGGGGGCGGGGATTTACGGCATATTGAACCGCTTGCTCATCCCAACGGGACTGCACCATATTTTGAACAATATCGCATGGTTTCAACTTGGCGAATTCACGAATACAGCAGGCAGCATCATTCGTGGCGATATGTGGAGATTCCACGCGGGCGACCCGACGGCCGGTCTCTTTATGGCAGGCTTCTTCCCTGTCATGATGTTCGGACTTCCAGGCTACGCTATGGCCATCGTCCACGCGGCACATCGAGAGGAACGCAAGCGCATCGCATCGATTATGCTCACCGCATCGTTAACGAGTTTTTTGACGGGCATTACCGAGCCGCTGGAATTTGCCTTCATGCTGACCGTTCCTTTGTTGTATGCCATCCATGCAGTGTTCACTGGGGTTGCAATGATGCTGACAGCCTGGCTTGATATTCGGGCAGGCTTCGGATTTTCGGCCGGGTTTATCGATATGGTCATCACGTGGACGAATGGTCGCCATATGTGGCTGCTCCTCTTGTTGGGGCTCATTTACTTCGGGCTGTATTACACCGTGGCTTCCCTTGCCATTAAAGTATTTCATCTACAGACGCCAGGAAGACGCGAGACAGCGCTGCATGAAGCGGTTCAGCCGACAGGACTGCTGTCTGATGAGCTGGAGAGCAAGCTCGAGCAAATTATCGGTTGTGTCGGTGGGATGAGCAACATTCGTTCAGTGGATGCCTGTATTACTAGACTGAGGCTGCAGCTGTGGGACGATGCGAAAGTGGATGAAGCGGGACTATTGATGTTGGGAGCATTTGGATTCATGCGGGTAGCGAAAGGACATGTTCATATTATTATGGGAACCGATTCCGATATTTTGCGTGAAAAAATAGAGCAAAGACTTGGCGTAGCCGCATATATCAATGGGTAGTGCATAGGAGTGGCATAGAGTGGGGTGGACGTTTCTTGGATTAGATGGAGGGGGAATCAAATGATTGAACGTAAAATTGTTCATATCCTATCTCATAACGTTGTCATGACCAAGCTGTCAACGGGTAAGAACTCCATCGCTTTTGGCAAGGGGATCGGATTCCAGAGAAAACCGGGCATGCCCGTCAATGAGGCTGACATCAAACAGGAATTTTTGTTGCAAACCTCTGCAGTTCTGGAACACTATGAGCATATATTGAATGCTGTTGATTTCAAGATTATCGGAGTCGTAGAGGAAGTGATCGCCTTTGCTCAAGGGCATTTGGAGGGCGATTTCTCCGAAACGATTCACTCTGCGTTAGTGGACCATATTAATTTGGCGATTGAGCGTACGAAGCGCGGTCTCTTCATTCGCAATCCGTTCACGTTTGAAATTCAGCATTTATACCGGGATGAATATCGCGTTGCGGAGCATGCGATTGATTATTTGAACGAGCAGCTTGAGGTCGAGCTGCCGCCTGATGAGGTAGCCTTTCTCGCGATGCATTTTCACGGGGCAAGACGGAGCGAGAAGGGCGGACATGCCGTTTCTGAAATCAAGATCATTTCTAAGGTGCTGGAAGAAGGCAAAAAGATAGGCATCCGTTTTGATGAATCCCTTTCTACCATACTGTTTATCGGACATGTAAAAGGGTTGATTGACAGAGTGAAGGCAGGAAAGACCTTGAATAATTCACTGCTGGTTCAGATTCGCGAGGAATATGAAGATGCGTACGAACAAGCAATCATGCTGGCTGGAGCGATTGCGGACGGACTGAAGAAGCCCGTGCCTGCGGAGGAGATCGGATTTCTGACAATGCATCTGGAACGATTGGTTCAACGTCAGAATTTTGTTATATAAGTGCGAGATCAAAAGGGGGTTTTTGAACAACCTCAATAAAAAAAGAGGACAGGGCTGCAAATTGCACCCTGTCCTCTTGCTCTGTGTAAGGGAATCAATCTTCCGTTACTGAACTTTGACAGAAGCGGTTGGTTCGGATTCTCCAGCACCGTTCACTGCGGATACTCGATACCAGCCTTCAGGCGTCATTGTAATCAGTTCGAACCCTGGTGTTGGAGAAGAACCGATATGCTCAAAGGTGCCGCTGCTGCTCGAACTGAAATAAACACGGTACTCGCTTGGATTGTTGGAGGAAGCTTTCCAAGAAAGCTTTACCCCCATGTCCGTCAACGAGGATTGGAGTCCACCCGGTGTGCCCGGAGGTCCGGCTGCTGCCGGTGGTTCTTCGGTACCGGTGGAATCGCTGCTATTGTCTGTCGATCCGCTGTTGTCAGACGTCTCTCCGTCATCGGTCTGCGTCGGATCGGTAGTATCAGGCACACCCTCTCCCTGACCGGTCTGTTCGGGAGGATTGTTCGGCTCGATAGGCACGCCGTCTCCCCATTGAACAGTCGCTGACGGTGTGGACTCATGGCCGCCGACATCAACAGCGGTCACGTAGAACCCGTATTGCTTGCCTGAAGATACGTAATTTTTGAACCGCGTCTCATCGCCTGTCAGCACCGTTCCTTCAGCGCGCTGGAACGCTCCGCCGTTTAACGAGCGATACAGCCTATAACCGACGACGTCAGAACTGCCGCTTGGGGAGAAGCTGATGCGCACCGTCCCATCCCCGGGTGCTTCCACATTAAGATTCCCCGGAGCCGTAGGTGCTTTCCCATCGTCTTTGCGCGGGTCAACCTTCGCTGGCGCATCCGAAGTGGCATCTTCTGGCAAATAGCTTGATAATGAGCGACGACGGCTGCTGGAAGACAAGTGGCCGAGCGCCTTTTTCAACTCCTCGATAAGCTCTTGAATCGGCTTCTCGCGCTTAATAACGACCTTCTCACGCGTCATATCATCTGGTGTGTTCTCCTGCGGAATGTAATTCACACCGTCATAGGTGATGTATT
This sequence comes from Paenibacillus sp. OSY-SE, assembly GCF_000283315.1. Taxonomy (NCBI): domain Bacteria; kingdom Bacillati; phylum Bacillota; class Bacilli; order Caryophanales; family Paenibacillaceae; genus Paenibacillus; species Paenibacillus sp. OSY-SE. Next base: position 15,445 of record NZ_ALKF01000205.1, read on the forward strand.
TCGCCCGTACGAGCACATCTTCTTTTTCTGTCGGTATATATTTGCGGTTGAAAATATCGGTCACATAGCGGCCGGCTTGACGTGTTAATTCGTCTGGCAGCTTGCCGCTGTATCCGGATACCGTCATGCTTACGATGCCGTCCGGACGCTTGAATTCCTTTGTCTTCAACAATTCAGGTTTTGCCTTCGTCACTTCGTTCATCACTTTTGACCAGATCTCGGTTGACCGTGAATAGGCACTGCGGTTCAAGACGTGAATCGGCTGATCATATCCGACCCAGACGCCCATCGTGACGTCAGGCGTATATCCGACAAACCACGTGTCCGCATAGTTCTGCGTCGAACCGGTCTTGGCCGCGACTTCGACCGAACCATATTGATTGAACTCAGATTTGACGCGTCGGGCCGTACCTCTTGGGCCGGAGATGACTGACTTCATCATATCCGTCATCAGGTAGGCGCTCTGCTTCGAGACGACCGTTTGCGGCTCTGCCTTGTGCTGATACACGATATTCCCTTTGGAGTCCATAATTTTTGAAATCAAATAAGCGTCATTAAAAACACCTTCATTCGCGATGACTCCGAATGCATTGGTAATTTCCTCGACCGTAACCCCATAGCGCAGACCGCCGATTACGCCTGTCTGTGCATAATAGTCTTCCGGCTGAATAGTTGTAATACCGAGCTTCTGCACGAAGTCAAGCGCCTTCTTCACGCCGAGCTTCTCAATGTAAATATTGAGCGCCGGCAAGTTCAGCGATTGGCTTAGCGCATCACGTGCGGTCACTAGCCCTTGATAGCGGCCGGTGGCGTTGCCCGGGATGTGGTAGCCCTTCGAGCCGTCCTTCAGCACCATCGGCGCATCGTCCAGTATTGAGGCAGGCTGCACCTTGCCTTCTTCAATCGCCGGTAAGTATGCGGCGAGCGGCTTCATGGTAGAACCCGGCTGACGCAGCATCTGCGTGGCAAAGTTCATCTGCTCAAGATAGAAATCACGGCCTTCAATCATGCCGAGAATGGCCCCGGTCCGGTGATCGAGCATAAGCGCGGCCACCTGCTCTTCGCCCTTCGTATCGCTAGTAGGGGAGAAGTTGTCCTTATTGTTCGAGACGCGCTTCATTGAGCTGTATATGTCTTTGTCGATCGTGGTGTAGACCAAATATCCGCCACGAAGCAGCTGCTCACGCGCATTCTGCAACAGCTCGTTGTTCTCGCGCTTGCGCAGATCCGCTTTGGTGAGTTCCGGATTTTGTTGAAGCAAGAGAACTTCGGCCGCAGCGCGCTCTGCTTCCAGCATCAGATAAGGGTATGTAGCATAAGCTTTCTCTTTGGGTTTCGCAATCGAGGCGCGAATGTCGAACGCCACGGCTTCGTTATATTGCTGCTGCGTAATTTTGTGTTCCTCCAGCATGCGCTTGAGTACTAATTTCTGGCGTTCTATAGCACGGGTTAACCCTTTCTCGTTCGGTTCGCCCTTCCCGTTGAACGCGGAATAAGCGGAAGGAAGCTGCGGAAGCCCGGCTAAATAGGCGGACTGTGCAATATTGAGTTGATCCAATTTATCAATGTTAAAAATTCCTTTGGCTGCCGCTTTAATTCCATACAGATTATACCCTGTCGAACCGTTTCCAAACGGTACTTTGTTTAAGTAGGCTGTAATTATTTCTTCCTTAGACAGGACGCGTTCCATGCGCAAAGATAATAGGATTTCTTTGGCTTTACGGCTATCGGTACGGTCTAAATTAAGAAATACTCGTCTTGCCAATTGCTGTGTGAGCGTACTGCCTCCTGTTTGTACAGGTCGTCTCAGGACCTTTTGCATTACAGCACGAGATAGACCTCTAATATCAATGCCCATATGTTCGAAGAAGCGATTATCTTCGGTTGCGATTAAAGCATCGATGACGGATTGCGGTATTTCATTCAAGGAGACGGGTCGTCGGTCTTCCTCGGTGCGCAGTTGTCCGATTTGAGTGCCGTCATTGAAATAGACAAAGCCCGTAACGGCATTTTCCTGAATTTTCTGCTCAATCAATTCGCGCGGGCGAATCGGTTCATCCTTGACTAAGGACGTGACGTAACCGGCGCCTGCACCACCAACGAACAAGCCGCATAGCAGGCCGAACAGCATGAGCCACTTTATAACGGACCAAATTCGACGACCAATCGACCTTTTCCTCGTCGGTTGCTCGTCATTCTCCGTCAATTTCTCCTCAACCATGCATTTTTTCCTCCTTAATAATTGCAGCGCTTTCCATTATACCATAAAATTTGATTGGGTAGATGTCACTTTTATTAGCGGATTGTAGGCGTTAAACAGGCGGTGCGACAAGGTCTAATGACCTATGCTTCAGGTCGTATTCCGGCCCGATTCAGCCTTGCAAATTGATGAGCGCAGGAGTAAAAAGATGATTACGAGCGTCACATGTGTCGGCACCAGAGCACACCAACCACTAGCATGGTCATGGAATGAAGCCGCACTTCCGTGCAGAATGGATTCACTGCGTCCGGATTGGTCTCTATATGAGAGAACGCGAACTCCACAGTCAAGCTACCTACCTGTATTTGAAGGCGTTCATTTTGTTTTAACCGCTGAATCGAGGCAAGCTATCTCGTCATTGTTCCTTCGCGTCACCCTCCCTCTTGGTCAGAATAAGGATGCACATGTTCATGATAGTGTGCCCTTCTTGGCTCCCTCCTCTGGCTCAATCTCTGAGGCTGTGCACAACCGCAGTGGAAGGTGTCATCTGAATGATGGGGGGAGTGGGCAGAAGATGAGAAAGGTTACACCGAGGTTGAAGTTTGACATCTGAATGATGGGGAGAGTGGATAGAAGATGTGAGAGGTCACACCGCGGTGGAAGTTACTATCTGAATGACGGGGAGGGTAGGTAGAAGATGCGAAAGGACATCCCTTCTTCGGGCAGGATAGAGTGACGGTGACTCTTGTGCGCGATGACAGAATGAAAACCCTATGAAAGGTCGTTCGTAAAAGTCCCCCTTTTGTACATTAAGGAATATTATAATTCCGTGAAGCGTTAAAGCGAAGCAAACATTCCTTTTGGCGATAAAATCCACCTATACACGCGGTCGCTCATCTTCGAAAGCCTCAATAGAGGTTTTCTCATCGTGAAGCGTCCCAGGTGCGAACTTCAGCAACTTGCCCTCATAGGTCTAACGAGATACACGTATGATGTGGGGGACCAAGAATGATACTGAGCAGATAATTATGCCATTGCGCACTAGTATAACGCAAAAAAAATCGCCACCCTGCAAAGGATGGCGATTGTCGTCTTGCACGCGATAATCTTATCGGCTGTACAACTCGACGATTTGTTTTTCATCGATGTCTTGGGACAATTCACCGCGTTCAGGCAAACGTACATATTTGCCTTCTACAGCAGCTTCATTGAATTCCAAGTAGTTCGGCAAGTGATGGCGGCCTTCGATCGCCTCTTTAATCACTTTCAAACCACGGCTTCTTTCGCGCAAGCCGATAACGTCACCAGTAGATACGAGGTAGGACGCGATATCGACCTTCTTGCCGTTCACCGTTACGTGACCGTGAGCTACCAATTGGCGAGCTCCTGCACGAGAGTTGGAGAAACCAAGACGGTATACCAAGTTGTCCAAACGACTCTCAAGCAAGAACATGAAGTTCTCACCCGGGATACCCGGCAATTTGGTTGCGCGGTTGAACAAGTTGCGGAATTGCTTCTCGCCCAAGCCGTACATGTGGCGGAGCTTCTGCTTTTCTTGCAATTGAACACCGTAACCGCTCAATTTCTTGCGTTGTCCTGGACCATGTTGTCCTGGAGGATACGCGCGTTTCAATTCTTTGCCTGTGCCGCTCAGAGAGATTCCGAGACGACGGCTTAATTTAAATTTAGGACCTGTGTAACGTGCCATATTAAAGTTGACTCCTTCTCAATCGAATTTAGATTGTGGGGTCTCTTTGCGCCGAATTTCATGCAACGCTGCAAAAAAGTGCAGCTCCGACACGAGGTTTCAGCCGCAGCTCGGCCGGCGATGAAATTCGTGAGGGTGACACAACAGCTTCTCCCATATACATCACATAATATTATAAGAAGAAGCAGCTATATGTCAAGTTTGAATTGCCCATGCTTCAAAAATCAATCGTCGACAAATATCTTCAGCAAAAGGGTGCATCGTTCGACATAGTTCTTATGACCTAAAAAAGTTTCGAAGGTTATGTTGATTTAGTACATTTTAATTGAAAAATATTGTATGATAGTTGGAGACTAACCTTTCTATAGAAGGAGAAGAGGATGACGGAACGTCAACTCCACCACCAGCAAATTGAATCAGAAACTACCGTCAAAGACTCGAACGATCCTTTCGAACTCGATTGCGAGCGTCGTGATCGACACCCAGAGCTAGACGGCTGGTTGCTGCAGCGCGATATCACCGTACATGATTTCCCGTATATCGAATCGTTGCTGCAGACTGCATACGAAGACTGGCGTGAAGATCTGCCCACGCATTCGCTCGTTGTTCAGGGTGATATAGCGCTTTACGACTATACCGGCAAGTGGATTGCCGGCGATTGCGAATTGCAGCATCATGATGACGCGCGCCAAGCCGCGGAGTGTTCCCTGCGCGAGAAGCGAACCGTCATGTATGTAGGAACAGACAGCAGTCGCTATGCCGCTTGCCCATTGAAGTTACGATTGGGACAAGACTGCTTTGCGGTCGCTGTGTGCCGGCTGGACAAGCCTTCTGTCGATAGTCCCGAAGCGTTGTTAGAAGTATGGGTGCACACACTGCGAGCTCAATTCTATCGCAGATTTGAATATATGTTTATTGAAGAACTTATCTACACACAGCGTGCAGTGGAGCGCGAATCCAAACGACGCGATGTCTTTTATCATGTTATTCGCCACATGCATGATCGTATCGATGTGGATGCGGTCTTATCGCAAATTATGAAGAGCGTAGAGCTTCTTGTGCCGGAAGCTGGCATTGAAGTGTATTTATCACAGGATCATAGCAGCGTGAATCCGAAAGTGAAGACGCTGTTATTCAAGCCGTGGAGCGACCCGATTGTCATGGAAGCCTTTATGAAGGGGGAACTATGTTACCGCCGTTCCGATACAGGCGAACGTACAGAAGTGGCATTCGCCCTGTGCGGCAAGCAAGGCTCATACGGAGTGCTTAAGATAAGTTTTCCGATGGTGTCACCCGATCCGTCAGACATTCAGTTGATTCAGCTCATCGTCGAAACGGCAGGCACTGCCTTTGAGAACGCGCGGCTGCATGAACAATCGAACGAAGTGATACAGGAATTGCGTTTTATTAATGATTTGACCAAACGAATTAACCAGAGCTTGCGCTTGCGTGATGTATTCCATGATGCGACCCACGAATTGCTGCGGGTATTCAAGGCGGAATTTTGCGTGCTGCTGCAGTTGAATGATGATAAGAAGCGTTTTGAGGTTGTGTCGTGCAACTTGGACGAATTTGACGGTTCGCATTTCCCGTCAGATGAAGGATTATTTGGATATATGTATTCGATGCGGGATTCCGTTATCGTGTCCGACAGTAGAGATCAATCGCCGACACGTATGCATTTTTTTGAGAAGCTTGGCCTCCATTCCGTTATTGCCGCCCCTCTGTTCGGCAGCGGTGAAATGGTAGGCATTGTTGTGCTGGCGGACAAGCGACCGCAATTTTTCACCTATGATAATTTGAAATTGCTGCAAATGCTTGCTACGCACATCGGGCTTGCAATCGCCAATGCGACGCTGCACGCGCGCGTAAAGCATTTGGCGAATAAGGACCAGCTGACAGGTCTGTATGCGCGCCATTATTTGGACAAACAAATTGACCGGCAACAAAAGAGCGATTTTTGCGGTTCGCTCATTATTGTAGATATCGATTATTTCAAGCAAATCAATGATACGTATGGACACCAAATCGGTGATAAAATATTAAATCAAGTCAGTCAAATTATCCGCACCTCCATTCGTGAAACGGATATCGCTGCACGATGGGGCGGAGAAGAAATCGCCATCTATTTGCCTCAGCTCAATGTCAGCCAGACGATACGTGTTGCTGAACGGATTCGTTCGCGTGTCGCAAATGAGACCAATCCGCAGGTTACCGTGTCTTGCGGCATTGCGGAGTGGAATTGGCAGGACGAGAAAATCAGTGTCGAATCGCTGTTCTATCGTGCCGATATGGCCCTCTATCAAGCGAAGAACAGCGGGCGTAACCAGATTCGCATCAGCAATTCATATGCATAAAGCCAAATCGTGTGTGAGACGATAGTAGAGATGGGTCATGACCCATCTCTTTCTTATTTCGGCATAACATCGTGAATTGTTTAGAGCGCAATAGAAATGTAGCTTTACGAATGATGAAGGGTGGAGGCACATGCTACACAGATTTCCTCGATTTGAAAGAACGAAGCGAGCAACGATTTTGACGCTAGCTTCCATTCTGTTGGTGACATCGGGTACGGGATGTCTCCCGCCCTCAAAGACGCCACCGAATGTGCTGCTGGACAGAGCGTTAAGCGGGATGGCTGGTCAAGACCAGCTTCGCTTTGACGGAGAAGCGGAACTTCGGGTTGGAGAAGACATGATCGTCACGAAGCAGTTCCGCTATGAAGGAGAAGTTCGGCAGCATAAAGGGATTTACATGCGTCTCAGTCCGCAAGTGGAACACACGACGACCGAGAAACGATGGAACCCGCTAAAGCAGCTGGATGAGCTGAGAATGACTTCGCAGAAGAAGGTCGAACGTCTGTCACAAGCTCATGTGACAGCACAGGGAGCATCTGTGGAAAGCGGTGCATCGAAGGTGCCTGAAGCTCTGGGCATGCAAGCAAAAGATCTGATCCCGCTGGAAGTAATACTTTCCGACGAAGACGCCAAACGCATTTATTCCGCCCAAATTGAAGAAGACTTCAACCGCTTAGTTATTCCTAATGTGCAACTCAATCAAGTGAAGACATCGCTCAGTCAGCGTGAGCGGCAACAACTTGAGGCGAAGCTGACGACTATCGCACATGAAGGGCGGCAAGAACTGCAAAAACGGCTGAAAGCAGCGAAGGTGCAAGCGAAATATATGATATGGGTGGAGCGGCGCCAATCATTGCCTGCTTATATGGAGGGATGGATTACCGCTTTTTATACGGAACAAGAACAGCCGAGGAAAGAGACAATTCATGTGAAGTCCCGGTTCAGCTATCGGTAAATGGGTATATGGCGATAACGAGTACTCGCGAATGCGCTGACTTCCCTGTACCATCATGTTACAATGAGAAAGGTTCGTTTTATTTTATACCGACCGAGGAGGAACGTAACATGAAAGACCCGCGATTGGAACAGCTGGCAAAAAACTTGGTTGGATATTCTATTGATGTGCAACCGGGAGAAAACGTATTGGTTGAGATGATTGGCTCGGAACGAGAACTGGTTAAATTAGTAGTAGATGAGATTGCGAAGCGCGGCGGCCGTCCGTTCGTGCAGTTGACAGATCGTGCTGTGCTCCGGTCCATGCTGATGAACGCTACGAAAGAGCAGATGGAAACATGGGCAGAGTACGACTTGCTGCGTATGCAAAATATGCAGGGGTATATTGGAATTCGTGCAGGAGAAAACGCGAACGAGCTGGCGGATGTGCCTAAAGATAAAATGAAACTATACGAAGCCATCTATTCCCATCCCGTACATATGGAAGAGCGTGTGAAGCGCACAAAGTGGGTCGTGCTGCGTTATCCGAACGCATCGATGGCCCAATTGGCCAACACGTCAACGGAAGCGTTTGAAGATTTCTATTTTGATGTGTGCAACTTGGACTACTCAAAGATGGACAAGGCGATGGATGCGCTGAAGACGTTGATGGATCGTACAGACAAAGTGCGCTTGGTTGGTCCAGGCACGGATCTGACGTTCTCCATTAAAGGCATCGGTTCGATCAAGTGCTCCGGTCAATGCAACATACCGGATGGAGAAGTATATACCGCTCCGGTTCGTGATTCGATTAACGGGACGTTATCCTACAATACGCCGTCCATTTATAATGGCTTTACGTTCGAAAATGTGCAGTTCCGCTTTGAAAACGGCAAAGTTGTGGAGGCGACGAGCAACGATACGAAGCGTCTGAACGATATTCTGGATTCAGATGAAGGCGCGCGTCACATCGGGGAATTTGCGGTTGGCGTCAATCCTTACATTTTGCACCCGATGAAAGATATTTTGTTCGACGAAAAGATTGCTGGCAGCATTCATTTCACTCCAGGACAAGCGTATGAAACGGCGGACAATGGCAATCGTTCGTCCATCCACTGGGATCTGGTGCTTATTCAGCGACCGGAGTATGGCGGAGGCGAAATGTACTTTGATGACGTGCTCGTGCGCAAAGACGGGCGGTTTGTCACTCCGGAGCTGGAGTGCTTGAATCCCGAACATTTGAAGTAGTCTAAATTTGCTGGCGTTTTAAGCGGATTATATCTTGCGCCCAGCATCTCATTCACGGTATGATGGAATGGTAGTATTGACAAGATTCATTCGATGACGGAGGGATTTCGATGTCCAATAACTCAGCAATTGTGGAAATCTCGCAAACAGCCAACAAATTCAGATCTTCGATTGTGTTGCAAGCCGACAACAAATACATTGATGTAAAGAGCATTCTTGGTCTGTTTACGACCCTCGTAGGCAACCAAGCGTATGAGCTTCACGTACACGGCCCTGATGTCGATGAAGCGAAGGCGGCAATGGCTGAAGTATTCGCTAAACATGGATTAAACGTTACAGTAGTAGCTGAATAACAAGTAGAGCCGGAACGACTCCGTTCCGGCTCTTTTGTATATCCAAGTTGTGCGAATGATCACAGAAGTTTGCCGAGCATCTTGTGTTACAAGTCATGATCGTCTAATATTAGGAATAGAACAATCGTGACTTCAAGTCATAGGGGGGAAATCAGGCATGTCTTCGTCGAATGTGGTACAACAGATTAATGACAAAGCGCTCGCTTTGCTTGAAGATGAGGCGCATCAAATAGAGAAGCTCATTCAAGTTCAGATGGAGAACTTGGCGACGCGTTACTGCCCTCTCTATGAGGAAGTGCTGGACACGCAGATGTATGGTTTTTCTCGGCAAGTGGACTTTGCCGTTCGGGCTGGCCTTATACAGGAGAACGTAGGCAAGCAGCTTGTCAGCAAATTAGAGCGCAACCTCGCAATCCTATATGAAGCTTTGAACAAGGCCGAGTAATAGCACAGTGAACGGAAAAATGCGAGTATGAACAGGACAAGAAAGCTTGGGACAATGAGCCCCAAGCTTTTTTTTATTGTATCCTCTTATAGAGGTTGTCAAAAAGTCCGCTTTTGATCACGCACTTATACCAAGTAGAAGGATACACCCAAAATAATATATACGACGAGCAGGAGCAAGCCCTCATACCAATTCGTTCTCCCGTCTTGGGAAATGGACTTGGCGATAAATACCGCTACCCCGATGGCGACCATCTCGATAGTTGTGAAGACGATATCCATCGTATTGCCGAATAGAGAACTGATGAAGACGAGCACTGGCGCCACAAAGAGCGCAATTTGCAAGCTGCTGCCGATAGCAATTTCCACAGCGGCCCCGATTTTGTTCTTCATCGCTAACATGACCGCTGCACTGTGCTCCGCTGCATTGCCCACAATAGCGATGACGAAGGCCCCGACGAACAGCTCGGACAAGCCGAATTGTGAGGTGAATGTATCAAGCGTTTCTACAAGCCATTCGCTGACAAGTGCGACCATGACTGTGGAAATGACAAGAAATATAATCGACAGCTTCTTGGACCAGAGAGGAGATTCTTCCTCCCGCTCTTCTGCTCGTTCCGATTCGTCGGACAGCATGTCTTTATGCGTAATCATAGAGAAGACCAACCAGAGCAAATAGGCGACGATGAGAATACCTGCTACGACCAAGCTCAGCGTCTTCGTTCCTTCCGCGTTGATGGAATGCGTCGTGAAGAAAGCCGCCGGTACGAACAGCGCGATTACGGCCAGCAGCATTAAAGAACCATTCATCCCGGCTAAGTCCGCATTGAAGCGTTGCGTTTTGAATTTCAGTCCGCCCACGAATACGCTCAACCCGAGCACAAGCAGCAAATTTCCGATTATTGCTCCAGTTAAACTTGCCTTCACCATATCGAATAAACCATCGCGCACAAGAAAAATCGCAATGATGAGCTCCGCCGCGTTACCGAACGTGGCGTTCAGAAATCCGCCCAAGCGCTGTCCAGCATAATGGGAGACGCTCTCTGTGGCGCGTCCGAGAAATCCAGCCACGAAAATGATCGCAATCGCGGATATGACGAATTGCAGCGTCATGTTCCAATGCAAATAGTGCCCGGCCCCACTTAAAGCGAAGGCTACTATAAGAGGCACGAAAAATAATCGGTTACCCAGACCGATCACTCCTAACATGATCTTGAATTTTTTTGAAAACTTCCCGATAATAAATATATCCAACTGCTTTTCATTTGTAAACAATGGAAGAACCTTGAAAAGCGTTCGACGTTTGCTTTCATGTTCAGGGACCGCTACAATAAAGAGGAGATCGAAAGGAGGATGACGATGACAGAGGAACAATTAAACACACAAGAGGGTAATATTCGTATTTCTAACGATGTCGTCGCCACAATCGCAGGTCTTGCTGCGCTGGAAACTCCAGGAATTGCCGCCATGTCAGGGGGGCTATCCGAAGGTTGGGCCAAACGCCTAAGCGGCAAGAATGTGCAGAAGGGCATAACTGTAGAAGTGGGGCAACTAGAAGCCGCTGTAGATTTAAGAGTGATTGTTATGTATGGCATGCCGATTCAGGAAGTATGCCGACAGCTGCAATTAAACGTTCGTGAAGCGATTCAAAATATGACAGGTCTTTCCATCGTTGAAATTAACGTGAAAGTGGAAGGCGTTGCATTTAAAGATGAAGAGTTGGAAGAGATTCAACGGATTAAATAAGCACTCATGATTGGTAGACAGAAAAAAGACTACACAGGCCGCAGCGGCCGGTAGTCTTTTTTCTGTGATTGGGTTGTTGATTTGGACGCGGATTTTTTTTGCGGATGCACCCTGTTGTACTCCCTCGAGACACTGAGTAATATACCGATGCTTCCCAATGTAATAAATAACGAGGAGCCGCCATAACTGATAAGCGGCAGCGTAACTCCCGTAATCGGAATCGTGCGCGTCACCCCGCCGATATTAATGAATGCCTGAATCGCAATAATTCCGACGATGCCGACACTTACGAGCGTGCCATAAATGTCCGGGCAGCGGACAGCGATAAGAATGCCCCGCCAAATAAACAGCAAATAGACAACAAGAAAGATGCTTGTTCCGATAAAGCCCCATTCTTCTGCAATGATGGCGAAAATAAAATCATTGTATGGATACGGAAGATAGAGCAGCTTCTGAATGCTCTGTCCAAAGCCGGCCCCTGTCCATCCGCCATGCGCAATTGCCTTCAACGAGTGCAGCAGATTGTAGCTTGCTGCTTGCGTATCGTGAAAAGGGTCAAGCCACGATTGAATCCGGGCGAATTTGTAGCCGCCAGTCAGCTTGTCCGGAGAAAAAAGCATGCTGAGTCCGAGCACGACGAGCACTCCGGTCAGCCCAACCAGCATACAGTTCATAATGTGCTTCAGGTTCGCTCCGCCAGCGATAACGATGACGCCTGCGCAGGCCGCCAAAATTAACGCTCCCCCCATGTCAGGCTGCAGCATAATAAGTCCGACGACGAAGCCGACGATAATCATGATGGGGAACAGCCCTTTCTTGAAATCGCGGAACTTCTCGCCTTTCTTTGTAATCAAAGCAGCGAGATACAGAACCGTCGCAATCTTGGCCAGCTCTGTCGGCTGGACGCCGATGGAACCGATACCGAACCAGCTTCTTGCGCCGTTAATATCTTTACCGATATAAGGGACGAGCATGAGCATAATGATTGTAACGATAAATAGAGGGATGAACAATTTTTTGTAGGCCGTATACCGGATATTCATCGCAATGAACATTGCAATAATGCCGATAACGGCCCACATTAGCTGACGTTTGCCGAAGTATAGTGCATCATGGTTGTATAGTTTTGAAACGGCAGCTAAGCTCGAGCTCGCGCTAACCACCATGACGACACCGAACCCCACGAGAAGCAACGTGAGCACAAGCAATAGAAAATCAGGCGTGCCTTTGTTGATGGGAGTCGGGTTCTCTCGTTTCATGGGTCTATATGTTCTAGTCAATGGAGAACCATTACGCGCTAAGCGCTTGCTTCAATTCATTCAGCTTCTGCGTAGCTGAATTGAGAATTGGCTGCGGAATCGGCGTGTCGTAATCCAATCCGTGCGGGAAGGAAGCACGACCCATGTAAACCGCTTCTACCGCCAGTATCGTGTCAGGCTTCTCCAGCTTGCCTTCCTTTACACGAGTGTTGATGCGCAGAAAGTATTCTTCTCCGTTGGCTTCAAATTTCAAGTCATATGTAGCACGGTAATATTCCCATTGCCAGCGTACAAAACCAATATCTTCTGTCACTTCGTCCAGATAAGCCAGGTCAGATTCGAGCCCGATAAGGCCGGAATTTTCGATAATCATGCACCTTTTCCTCCTTCAAATGATTGCCTAGCATTTAGTAGTTCGTATTCCAAACAGATCCTCATGATCCTCTTTATCATGATAGTATGTTTCCAAGTCTTGTGCAAGACATCCCTTGTCCCTCGCGGCATGATTTGGCCTCATATGTTGGCAAACCGAAAATGCGTCGTCGCAACGCACAGGCGTATGGTACAATATAGAAAATGAATCAATGCACCGAATGGCTAGTTAGGGGGGAGAGAGTGTGACACGTACGTTCGTATCTCATTGGAAGGAAGCGCTCACAGCGAACTATGAGCAGACCATTGCCTGGCGGCGTCATTTGCATCAATATCCGGAAGCTTCCTATGAGGAGCGGGAGACAGCCCGGTTCGTGGCTGACCATTTGATATCGTTCGGCATAGATATCCAGAGGGGTGTCGGCGGTCAAGGCGTGGTCGGCGTCATTCAGAACGGAGAAGGACCGGTCGTCGCTCTGAGGGCGGATATGGATGCCCTGAATATGCAGGACGAGAAGGACTGCGCATACCGCTCGAAGGTACCGGGCGTGATGCATGCATGCGGTCATGACGGGCATACAGCCGTCCTGTTGTCCGTCGCCAAGGTGCTGGCGGAGCATCGGGACAACTGGTCGGGAGAAATCAGATTCCTGTTCCAACCGGCTGAAGAAGTCAGTCCTGGCGGAGCGCAGGCGATGATTGGCGATGGAGCGATCGAAGGCGTGGACAGCATGTACGGCGTGCACTTATGGACGCCGCTGCAAGCCGGTGTAATCGCAACGCGCACGGGTCCGATGATGGCGGCAGTGGACGATTTCTTTTTGACGATATACGGCAAAGGCGGACACGGCGGTATGCCGCATGCATGCATCGATGCGGTTGTGGTAGGCGCAGCACTGGTGCAGCAGCTGCAGACTATCGTAAGCCGCAACGTGTCCCCGCTGCAGCCAGCCGTCGTATCCGTAGGGGCGCTGCAGGCAGGGATGACCCAGAACGTCATTGCGGATCACGCGATATTGAAGGGGACAATTCGCTCGTTCGATTCGACGACCAGGAAGCTTCTGCGGGAGAGATTCGAGAAAATAGTAGAGCACACGTGCGCCATGTACGAAGCTCACTATGAGCTTGAATATCGCGTCGGATATCCGGCCCTCATTAATGACGGCGCGGAGGCCGCCCGCGTCATGCGCGTCGCGGAAGCATGCTTCGGTGCAGACAAGGTGCAGGAGGCGGAAATGATTATGCCTGCCGAAGATTTTGCCTATTATCTGAAGAAGGTTCCAGGCTGCTTCGTGCTCGTCGGGGCTGGCAACGGGGAGGAAGCCCGCTTTCCGCACCATCATCCGAAGTTCGACCTCGTCGAGTCTTCCATGCTCACGGCGGGAGAACTTCTTCTTACATTGGCATTGGATGCATTGCAGGATACAATATAAATGGTAAGGGCATAACTTTGGTTGATTCGGGCATCCTATGCATGCATGTTCAAAAAGGTCACTTTTAAATGGAGTTTTTTTGAACAACCTCTAGCTAGCGTGAATAGGAGAATGATTATGCCAACGGTTAAAGATGTAATGACATCGCAATGTGCGACTTGCACAGCAGCAGACAATATTTATGAAGCCGCCGTGTTGATGAAACAGTATGATACCGGATTTATTCCTGTCGTTGACGGGGAGCGGCTGCTTGGTGTCGTCACCGACCGAGATCTAGTCATTCGTGGCGTGGCAGAGAAACATCCCGGTTCTACCCGGATCAGCCATGTCATGACCGAAGAAATTGTCTCTATCGATCCGGACATTTCCATTGACGAGGCAGCGGAGCTGATGGCAGAGCAGCAAGTGCGACGCTTGCCGGTCGTCAAGAATGGCAAGCTGCTCGGTATTGTGTCGCTTGGCGACCTTGCCGTGCGGACTCCGTTCTCAGATGAAGCGGGTCAGGCGTTAAGCGAAATTTCGGAGTCTCCATATACCCATTAAGTGTGTGTTCAAAAGGTCGCTTTTCAACACAAGATTCGATGCCGAATCACATCTTGAGCAGCTTCGTGATCAAAAGGGGACTTTTTAACAACCTCATTAAGACTTGGACGACAATGCGTGCAAGTTCATCCTGTCCCTTTAGGGAGGGATGAACTTTTTTTCGTTCTAACGCTGATAAGGCAAAGGGGGATGGTCATGGGAAACGTTTCGTTCATATTGGCAGTGCAGCAGGACTTGACGATATTAGTAAATGAGCAAAGTCCGGATTATGCCCATATTCGGGCAGCTTTGCAAGGATTTGCGGAACTGGTGAAAAATCCGGGGGGCATACATACGTTTAAAATGACGCCTATCTCTTTATGGAATGCGGCGGCGAGCGGCAAGACGACAGAAGACATTGTACAGTTGCTGGAACGTTATTGCTCCTATCCGATCCCGATGAAGGCGAAGCAAGAAATATTTATGTGGATGGGACGCTACGGCTTGTTCGTTCTAGAAGGCGAAGACAAGGAAGCATATTTGACGCTTCATTCTACAGATGAGCGGGTGCTGGAGCGGTTTATGACTGATCCCGAAGTCGGGGTTCTCTATTCTGGCAAACCGCAGTGCGGTCGGATTGCAATTCAGGCGAAGCATCGGGGCAGACTGAAGCGGGCACTCGCCAGAGCAGGCTATCCGGTTATCGATAAGGTAGGTTTCCATGACGGAGAGCCTTTATCTTTTCGACTGGCTGGCAATGGCGGATTTCGACTGCGTCCATACCAAGAGGCGGCGGTGCAATCATTTATAGGAAGCGGCGAGCGCGCGGCAGGAGATGGGGTCGTCGTGCTGCCTTGTGGAGCGGGCAAGACGATTGTCGGCATCGGTGCAATGACGAGCTTGCAAAGCGAAACGCTTATCTTGACGTCCAATACAACGTCAGTAAAGCAGTGGAAACAAGAAATTTTGAAATGCACGACATTAAAAGAAGAACAAATAGGTGAATATACGGGGGCGGCGAAGAAGGTGCGTCCCGTAACGATATCCACTTACCAAATGATGACCTACCGCCAACAGCAAAATAGCGAATGGCATCATATGCGCTTGTTTCATGAACGGGATTGGGGTCTCATTATATATGACGAGGTCCATTTGTTGCCCGCTCCCGTCTTCCGTACGACGGCTGATCTTCAAGCGACACGCCGCTTAGGATTGACGGCAACGCTTGTTCGGGAAGATGGATGCGAGCGCGACGTATTCTCATTAATCGGGCCCAAACGATATGAACTGCCGTGGCGGCAGCTGGAAGAGGCGGGGTGGATTGCGCAGGTCGTCTGTACAGAGGTGCGCGTGCCGCTTACCGAGCAGGGGCGCAAACGCTATAATCAAGCGGGTGAACGGGAGAAAGCGCGGATTGCCGGTGAAAATGAAACGAAGGCTGAGACGGCCAAGCATATTCTTGAGCGTCATCCCGGTGTGCCTACATTAGTAATAGGGCAGTATTTGACCCAATTAAAGGAATTGTCAGAGGCGCTGCAAGCGCCGGTGCTGACCGGACAGACTCCGCAGGAGGAACGCGAACGCTTATATTCGCAGTTCAAACAGGGTGAGATTCAAGTGCTTGTCGTCTCCAAGGTGGCTAATTTTGCCGTTGATTTGCCAGATGCGACCGTGGCCATCCAAGTATCTGGCAGCTTCGGCTCCAGGCAAGAAGAAGCGCAGCGGCTTGGCAGACTGCTGCGGCCGAAGTCGGATGGACGGAAGGCCTATTTCTATACGCTCGTGAGCGAAGAGACGAAGGAAAGAGACTATGCCATGAAACGCCAATTGTTTCTAGTGGAACAGGGCTATCGTTACCATATTGAGAAAGGGGAGGAACAACATAAATACGTGGCAGCTATTCCAGCGGACGGAACCGGTTGATGATTACCAGCCCCGGCAGTACTGGATGCGGTATGCAGAATGCCCGGGCGAGATCGTAAGGGTGTTTGCATCACTAAGCATGGCGCTGCGTTCGTCTTTTACGATCATGCTGAGAGAAGCGGGACCGCTCCCGTTTACATTTGACACGCTTAGGAGCTGGCATGGTCCCGAAATGCCAGGTGCAATGCTGCAAATGGCGTGCAGCCCGTTGATGGACCTTGGTCTTCTCGCCAGTGTTCGCAAGACATGGGGAGAACGCATGCTATTTATTCCATCAGATGTGTACGAGCGGTTATTGGGTTATTTACTCGAACAGCAGCATCTTCAGCCAACGACCGTAGTGATCGATGAGACCCTCCTGCAACCGATCGGCGGGGCTATTGAAGTCGGCTCTTCCATCGAAGCGGCCAAGGGGCTGCCGCTCGATATGTTTCACTTGCTTGTGTTCGCCATGAAGGAGGGACTGCCCCTCACTTCCAAAGGGACGCTTCATAAGCGGGCCATCTCACGGCTCGCTGCGCAATTCAGGACGGATGAGTCGGCTCTCTCTAGCTTCGGGGTGAACTATCCGTTTGCAGACACGCTTCCGCTTACCGTCGCGATCGTCATTGATATGGCGCTTCGATTCGGACTGCTGAACAAGGAAGCGAACCGTTATGTCGTGAACGAAGCGGAAATGAGAGTATGGTTGCATCGCACCATTCAGCAATGGCTGGATGTAATCGCGCAAAATTTGGTGGAGCATTACGTGACGGCGGAACCGCGTGTGCGGCATATGATTCACGCCGTCCTTGAACTCGGACGTGGAACAGCGTGGCATTCGGACAGTGAAGTGATAGCTCGGCTTCTTGCGATGGGCTGGCTTGCGAATGACGAGTCACAGCGAGTCCGCAATCGTGAACTCATCCGGACGTGGCTCCGGGCTGCACATGCAGTCGGTCTGTGCGATGTTGGGACGAGTGGCGAGGATTGGGTGTTTCGCATCGTGGAACGTGATGCGGAAGCGGGAGAAGGGGGCTTCTTCGTACAGCCTGATTTTGAAATTGTGCTCCCGTCCGATACACCGTTCGTGCTGCGCTGGGAGCTTGAGGCGTTTGCCGAAGCACAGAGCTCTGATCAGATGGATATTTACCGGTTGACGAGGGGCTCGTTCGAGCGCGGCATCGAGCAAGGTCGGACGAAACAATCGGTGCTGTTATTTTTGGAGAAGCATGCCTGGTCTGGCGTGCCCGAAAATGTTCAAGATGCGCTTGAACTGTGGAGCCAGCAATACGGGCGCGTCCAATTCGCCGAGGTCGTTCTGCTGCGATGCGCCGACAAGGATGCTGCGGACATGATCAAAGAGGAATTGGCCAGTGCTGAGCCGTATGCACAGTGGATTCAACCTATTGGCGAGCAGGACTTCGCAGTCGATCGTCATCATATTGCCGAGTTGTCGCGATCATTAGAGCGAATCGGTCTTTCTCCGCTGCAACGCTGGGAAGGAACGGAGGAAGATGCGGGTCGTATGGCGCAAATATGGGAGGACGAATATACGTCAATCCCGCTTGAACAGGAGGGCACAGCGAAAGGGATGGTTTACAGCCCTTCCTCATTGCAGTATTATGAAATTGAAACCGAATCGCTGGGTGGGGACGAAATCTCGTCGTCGTTTCACGATGTACCTAGTTTGTGGACGAAGGCGCTTCGGCCTTTCCATGAATCTACGAAGAAGGACATGGTGACGACCGCCATCCAACGGCAGCTGCAGTTGGAGGTAGAGCGTGCGGGCGAATCCGTCCTCCTGCTTCCTGTATCGCTGGTGGTGACGGATGATGGAGCGTGGAAGGTGGAGGCGCATATTGTTGCCGGTCCGTCTTCATCCCAACTTCAGCTTCTGTCAGCGAGCGAATGGGAACAAATGAGACTGATATTGCCCGATGTGACGATTTGAGCGTCCGACCTTACAACTATATACAGAATTGAGCGTGATAACGTGCCTGTAGAAAATGTTGAACCCGCTGTCGATATGGCCGTTCTGCTCACAAACGCTTACGAATTGGGAGATATGATTAACCAGTCGGCGGAAGTTGCCGAATATTTATACTGGAAAGAACGTGTCGATAGCAGCGAGGCAGTCAAAGACCTTGTGCGCGAATTCTCCCGCAAGAAGGAGAGGTTTGAAGAAGCGGAACGATTCGGACACTTTCACCCTGATTATCATAAGGCCCAGGAAGAAGTGCTCGCCGTTCAAAGCCAGTTGGATGCCATAGAAGAAGTATCTTATTTCAAGCAAGCCGAGCAAGCGGTGGATGAACTGCTGCACCGTTTGTCTGAGACGATCGCATTTGCGGTATCAGATACAATTAAAGTTCCTGGCAATGACCCTCAACCATCCGGAGGCTGCGGCAATGGTTGCAGTGGCAGTTGCAGCAGTTGTTCGTAAAGGAATCACACGCACTTATAGTGTGTGATCAAAAGGGGACTTTTTGAACAACCTCTTATTAGGAAAGCGAGGAAAATCATGTTTCCTGAACGCACAGGTTTTATCATATGGGTGAGTGACGTGAAAGCGGCACGAAATCTGGAAAAATACGGAGCGCTCCATTATATTTCGCGTAAAATGCTGTACGCTGTGCTCTATGTCAACGCAGACCGGGCGGAAGACACGCTTAAAAATGTACGACGTCTCAATTATGTAAAAAAGATAGAGCGATCCTACCGCAATGAGCTCAAAACGGAATACAGCAGCGAAGTTCCGGATAAGACCCGCTTTTACGGAATGTAAAGGACAAACCAAACCGTCTTCTTTCAAACATTACTGAAAGAAGACGGTTTTTTTTGCTTGAATGTTAAAGTTTGCCTAAATTCTGGTTTAATATGATATGCTAAACTTGAGAACGAAGTGAGCTTCATGTAATATAATGGGTAAATATACATAGACAAAAAGACCTAACGTGGTGGAGAGTGGAGGTATCCAGTGAGAGACAAGGTAATGGAGCGATGGAGCACATATGAACCTTTCTATGTCTTGTTAGGCGATCAGAAAGTGGCGGATATCGTCATTACAAATCACGCCAAGTCCCGCTGGAGCGACCGGATCGCGAAAGAGGAGGCGGATGCCGAATCGATCGCCGCGTTTATGTGGGATTGTCTTAAGCAAGAACGGATAGCGTCATATTATCGCAATGAACAAGATGTTTATTTGATCGATGAAGACATTGTGGTCGTAGCTGAGTTTGCCCAATCCGATCGGGATTTTGATCTAACTGGTGAACCAATGGTCAAAATGATCGTCGTTACATTCCTCGGCAAAATGTCGGAGACGATGGAGTTGCGTGATTTGAAGACGTACTACTCTTGGTTGCGACATACGAGACGCATGACGCTGGTCAAGAACAGCCGCAAGCATAAATAACGATATAACGTAAGAGCCGTTTCCAATAGGGGAGACGGCATTTTATTTCTTTGATAACGAGTCATTATGATGGAACATCATTGGATGAAACAGCGTGAAGCCGTTTCGATTTGCCCGCTCTTATGCGTTATAATACATATACTTAAGGCTTGAGAGAGGATGAAGGGCGGATGGGGTTGAATTTTCACCAGCTTCATATATTTTATAGCGTAGCGACGCGAGGGAGCTTCTCTGCTGCTGCGCAAGCGCTGCACATGACGCAGCCGGCGGTGACGATGCAAATCCAAGCGCTGGAAGAGTATTTCGGAACGAAGCTGCTGCATCGTTCTACGAAGAAGCTGCAGCTTTCTGAAGCTGGACAGAAGCTTTTTCCTTATGCGCAGCGCTGTCTCGAGCTTGTTCGTGAGACAGAGGAAATGATGTCGAACTACACGCTCGATCTGCAGGGGAAGCTTGTGCTGGCCGCTAGCTTGACGATTGGAGAATATGTGCTCCCCCATGTGCTCGGCACATTCGCGAAGCTGCATCCGCAGCTTGATATTCACCTCCGAGTTATGAATTCATCGCAAATCGCTGAAGGAATTCGTTCGCAGCAGCTCCATCTCGGCCTTGTCGAGGCGCCGGTAGCTGATACCGATATTAGCTTGGAGCCGGTCATGGAAGATGAACTGTTGCTCATCGTGCCAAGAGAGCACCCGTTGGCGCAGACGAACGAAGTGGAACTGCAGGACGTGTTGACGTATCCGTTCGTTCTGCGGGAGCAAGGCTCGGGTACGCGTCTCGTTATGGAAGAGGCTTTGCGCGAGCAAGGAGTGCACCCAGAGCAATTGCAGGTTGTGATGGAGCTCGGCAGTACGGGAGCGGTCAAGTCGGCAGTGGAGGCCGGAATTGGCGTGACGATGCTCTCGCCTTCAGTCGTAAGGCATGAGCAAGCGCTTGGCTTGGTGAAAGCTGTCCGGATTCAGCATATTCGTATGAAACGCCAATTTTATGCCGTGCATGCGCAGTCTGGACTGCTATCGCTGCCGGCGACTACATTTCTTACATTTCTGCGAAATAGGCAAGGAAAGGGGGTGCTGCAATGACACCATTTTTCGATGGACCTGAGTCTATGGCAACGAACGATGCTTCATTACTATCGACAGAAGGGCTTGAGGGGTCTCCCGCCTCAGCAGGCGGCGCCGATCTGCACAGTCATACGACATCTTCTGATGGGATGATGACGCCGTCAGATAACGTCCGCCTTGCCTGCAAGGCGGGGCTTGAGGCGCTTGCGATAACAGATCACGATACGGTTGCCGGGGTGAAGGAAGCGCTGAAGGCTGGACAGGAATACGGCGTGCGCATTGTGCCAGGGGTTGAGATTAGCACGGTGGAGGACGGAATTGATATTCATGTGCTCGGTTATTTCATGAATATTGAGGATGAGCTGTTCCTAGAGCGCTTGGCCAGCCTGCGCGCCATCCGTGATCGGCGCAATGACATGCTCGTGGCCAAGCTGACCGAGCTGGGCATACCGCTAACGATGGACGAAGTCATCGCTGAATTGGGGCGCCCGTTATCCCCAGGCGAGACGGTAGGACGCCCCCATATTGCCGATGCGCTTGTACGGCGCGGAGTGGTGCGCAATATGCAGGAGGCGTTTGAGCTTTATCTTGGCACCGGCGGAAAGGCTTACGTCAACCCGCCGCGTATCCGCCCGCACGAGGCGGTGGCTTGGATACATGCGGCCGGAGGTGCCGCTGTGCTCGCCCATCCGGGCTTGTATGGGTCGGATGAATTGGTGGAGCGCATTGTGGGAGCTTCGCCTTGGGACGGCATAGAGGTGTGGCATTCTGATCATTCGTTAGAGGACAGCAAGCGTTACGGCGTTCTGGCAGCGCGTTGCGGGCTCATTATGACAGCAGGATCGGACTTCCACGGCGCCCGCCGCGGCGAAGTGTTCCATGGAGCGCTGGGCGGCCGCCGGGTCGGAATGGAGGCAGTGGAGCGGCTTCGAAGCAAAGGCGACAAGTATAAAGTAAAGGGATTATAGTACACAGGAAGGCTAAATATCGTTAAGGAACGCCACGAAATTCTAACTGTGATTGCGTTTTACTGGGAGAGGAGGGGCGAAATTATTGAATCAACAACATTTCGATCCCAATGTTCTATCTGAACGGCAGCTCTCAAATGAGAAGCTGATACGTGACCGACGACTTTTTGTAAAAGCGGCTATTTTGTATGCCGTGTTGTTCATGCTCAGCATCCGATTTCCCCACGGATATACTTGGTTCGAAGGAATAATGAATTGGCTCGGCATCCCTACCGTATTTCAGATCGGGAATAATACGAGAATAATTCTAACCGGACTTCCCCTATTGATTGGGGTGATCGTGATGTTGCGGATGCTTGCCCGCTCCTTGAGCCGCAAGCGGGTGCGGATCGGCATTGTGGCATTCCTGCTGCTGGTGTGGGCGCCGAATTATGCGGTCAACTTGTATCAGACTTGGTTCGGAGAAGGGATCTACGCGCTTCAGTTCGAACAGACTATAGGCAGATGCCAATTACAACACGGAGTTGCGTACTGGAAAGGGGAATGCAGCCTAAAGGCCGTTAATTACGAGTCGCGGACGGTGCGAGCATATGTGACTCTCCACGCAGATGATCTGGACGGAACGCACGCTTCCTTGAAGGAACTTCCGCTCGGCGAGGTCGATTTCTCTCCTGGACATAGTGTGGCGGTAGTCAAAGTCCATCTGCCGGATTCTGAAGCTAACTCTAAAAATTCCACAAATGTTGCTGTTTCCAGCACGATATTATTCCAGCAAGCAATCGTGACGGATGGCAAGCGTGTCCGCAATTTGTCAGACACGCGGTGGCGCAGAGCCGATACATGATCAGTATGCTTCGCAAGACGTAGAGTGGGCGAAGCAGAGCTGCTATCATAATTTAAGGCTGTCGAAACTCTCTCGACAGCCTTGCTTTAGCCTGACACGGAGTCAGGCTTATTATTTTTTGATTATCAATGGCTGCTCTGCAATTTTTTTGTTGCACTTGAGCTGCGATATGCAGTTGAGTACCGGATGGGCACCGTCCGACAGTGAGCAATGTTTCGCGCTTTTATCCCCCGGACTTCATCGTGACCGGCATTTGGTCGATTCGCTTGCTGTCCGGCGTGATGAACAGCGTCTTCTGCCGTTCATAAATGACGAATCCGGGCTTCGCTCCATTCGGCTTGCGGACGTGGCGAATCAGCGTGTAGTCGACAGGGACTTGGCTTGAATTTTTGGCTTGGCTGAAATAGGCGGCAAGCTGCGCCGCTTCCTCTAGTGTAGTGTCTCCGTATTGCTCGCTTCGAATAACGACGTGCGATCCTGGGATATCCTTCGTATGCAGCCACGTATCGTTCGGCTTTCCTAGCCGATTGCTTACATATTCATTTTGCAGATTGTTCTTGCCGACATAAATCGGAATACCCTCTGACGAAGTAAAGCAATGCAGCGTAGGGCGGCTATCCTTCTTTTTACGTTTCCCCTTGCGATTGCGATCGCGCAAATATCCTTGCTCGACAAGCTCCTCCCTTATTTCCTGCGCGTCCTGCACGTTCGCCTCACTCAGCTGCAGCAGCAGCGTCTCGAAATAACGATTCTCCTCTTGCGCCGCTTCCATCTGCTCTTGCACGACCGCAATGCTGTTTTTCGCTTTGTTGTATTTTTTAAAATACCGTTGAGCGTTATCAGAAGGCGACAGCAGCGGGTCGAGCGGTATCGTTATCGTTGCGCCGTTCTCATCGTAGAAATTGAGGAGATCCACCTCTTTGTCACCCTTGGAAATGGTGTGGAGCGAGGTGAACAGCAGCTCGCCCATAATACGGTGGCGATCTGCGTCTCGGGCCTCATGCAGTGTCTCGGAAAGCTTCTCCAGCTTCTTGGTATTCTTCGTGCGCTCCTGTTGCAGGAAGCGGGTTAAGTCTCCGACCCGTTGCTTGATCATATCCCGTTCCGCTTTGTTCCCGTAGAAGGCTTCTATACAGTCGCTCATCGACTCGAACGTCGACGCAATGCCGGAAATATGCGTCAACGATACTGCTGAGAAGTAGGTTTTGCCATGATCGTCTTCGACAAGCGTAGGCATATAATGATGCTCGCGAATCTCATTCATGAGTCCAGCAAAAGCATTCCACAGAGACTGGATATGCGACTCGGTCGTGAGGCTTTCCTCGCGCGCGAGGCCAGAGCGAAACACAATCTCTTCAGCCAAACGGGGGCTAATGCCAGACATGTGCTGGACAAGCCATTTGGAGCCGGTCATGTTCACCCGCGTCTGTTCGCTCTCTTGCGCTTGCTCGTTCTCCTGTGTGTCGCTTTCATTGTTCCACAGGGAACGGAACTGTGACTCGCTAACCGTCAGCGGATTGGACTTATGCTGCTCGGGAGGCGCCGTATAAGCAAATCCAGGCATGACGATGCGATAACTGCTGATGGCCGGCGTGACATGGTGTATGCCGTCGATGATCGTTGTGGCCGATGGATCGAGCAGGATGACGTTGCTGTGTCGTCCGGTCAGCTCCACGACGAGCGTCTTCACGGACTCATCTCCGAGCTCGTCCCGCTGGCGAATTTGCATATGGACGACGCGCTCCATGCCGACTTGTTCGACACGCTCAATAATGCCGCCTTCGCAATTTTTCCGCATCAGCATGCAGAACATTGGCGGTTCTGGTGGATTGGAGAAGGTTTGCTCCGTGAAATGAATGCGTGGATAGGTCGGATTGGCGGAGAGCAGCAGCTTGCGATTTTTGCCGGCTACCCGCATGTGCAGCAATAAGTCGTGATCAGTCGGTTGATAAATTTTATGAATGCGTGCGCCGATCGTCTGCTGCAGTTCATGAACGATTGCGCGGGTTACGATTCCATCTAAAGACATAATAGTTCTCCTATCTATCGCCTCTGCGATCCAATGGATAAGTACGTGTTCAAAAAGGGATAACCCCTATAAGTGCTGCTGGGCAACCAGAGCAGGACTCATACGGATGGGACTGCATCCCTTAATGTTGGAGCTATCTCCTATGATGCCATATTTTTGCGCAAAACTTAAGCACTGGAAGGAACAATGGGATATTTTTAGACTCGTCCGAATAGATTTAGCCTAAAGGCTGTCTGCTTGGACGCGCTGTACGGCCGCCAATGCATAGCCATTATTGCGTGACAACCTCTATTATTGGGTAGGAAAGGGGAACGGACCATGGATCAAATCAAGTGGCACCAGTTAACGGCGAATGACTTGCTTCATGCGCTGGGGGTCCACGCCGAACAAGGATTGTCGGACGAAGATGCGGCAGCGCGTCAGGAACGCTACGGGCGCAATGAGCTGTCGGAGGGGAAACGCGTGTCGCCATTGGCGTTGTTTTTCAACCAATTTAAAGATTTCATGGTGCTCGTGCTGGCCGGGGCCACGCTTGTATCGGGAATGCTCGGGGAATATCTCGATGCCATCACGATCATCACGATCATTCTCCTTAATGGAGTGCTCGGCTTCGTGCAGGAATTCCGGGCGGAGCGTTCGCTGCGTGCACTGAAGCAGCTCTCTGCCCCTATGGCAAAGGTGATGCGATCCAGCAAGCTATGCCACATCAATGCGAACGATCTAGTGCCAGGTGATATCGTGCTCCTGGAAAGCGGGGACCGCTTGCCAGCTGACGTCAGATGGCTCTCGACGAGCAGCTGCTATGTGGAGGAATCGGCGTTGACAGGAGAATCGGTTCCTGTAAACAAGCACCATAAATCGATTAGACAGGACGAATTGCCGTTAGGAGATTTGAAAAATATCGGCTTCATGGGAACGATGATGACCCGAGGTACGGGGAGGGGCGTCGTTATACGGACAGGGATGGACACGGAGATGGGCAAAATTGCGCACATGATTGAAAACACCGAATCCATGGATACGCCACTGCAGCATCGTCTGGAGCAGCTCGGTAAAATTCTCATTATTGTCGCGCTTGCGCTCACCGTAATGGTCGTCGTTGCCGGCATACTTCACGGACAACCAGCGATGGGCATGTTCTTGGCCGGCGTCAGTCTGGCCGTGGCTGCTATTCCTGAAGGGCTGCCTGCCATTGTGACGATTGCGCTCGCGCTTGGCGTTCAGCGCATGATTAAGCGCAAAGCGATCGTGCGCAAGCTGCCTTCCGTGGAGACGTTGGGCTGCGCTTCGGTCATTTGTTCGGATAAGACCGGGACGCTTACGCAGAACAAAATGACAGTTACTCGCATTTGGATGGGCGGAAGAGCACTGGAAGTAAGCGGGGAAGGCTTTGAGCCTGCAGGTCAAGTCACCGAGCAGGGTAAGCTGCTCGACATGAAAAATGATCAGGCGCTGCGTCGGTTTCTGCAAATTAGCGCGCTATGCAACAATGCTGTGCTGTCTGAGTCCTATCCGTCCGAGTTGCGTTCGACGAAGGGGATCGGCCAACAGACGAAGAAGGCAAAAGAAGCGAAGAAACAGGGAAGTGAGGAGTTAAAACCGATATGGGACATTAAAGGAGACCCGACAGAAGGAGCGCTGCTTGTACTGGCTGCCAAGCTGGGAATGACATCGCAGACATTGGGCGGTATGTACGCGCGTATGGAGGAGTATCCTTTTGACTCGGAACGGAAAAGAATGTCCGTCATCATAACACATCAAGGCGGAAGAAACGTGCTTACCAAAGGAGCGCCTGACGTGCTGCTTGACCGCTGCAACTATATATTGTGGGATGGCAAGGTGGTTCCGCTCACAGCTGGCTTGAAGCAGAAGGCTCTCGCCGCGAACGAGGAAATGGCCAAACAGGCCTTGCGAGTATTGGGACTAGCTTACCGCGAATTAAAAGCAAGCGAATCCTCGGCTCATGAATCCGCGGTTGAATCGCAGCTTATCTTCGTGGGCTTGGCAGGCATGATAGATCCGCCGCGCCGTGAAGCGAGGGATGCGATTGCGGTCTGCCGCCGCGCTGGCATTAAGACGGTCATGATCACGGGTGACCATCAGCTGACAGCGGAAGCGATTGCGCATCAGCTTGGCATCATACCACATGGCGGACAGACGGTGAACGGTGTCCAGTTGGCACAGATGGATGACGATGCGCTCGACAAGGTCATCGATACTATATACGTGTACGCGCGCGTATCGCCAGAGCATAAGCTGCGCATCGTAAAATCGCTTCAGCGTAAAGGGCATGTCGTCGCCATGACCGGCGACGGGGTGAATGATGCGCCAGCGATTAAAGCGGCCGATATCGGCATCGCAATGGGCATTACGGGAACGGATGTGTCGAAAGAGGCGTCGGCGCTCATTTTAAGCGACGATAACTTTGCCACCATCGTTGCCGCGATCGAGGAAGGCAGGGGCATTTACGAGAACATTCGCAAATTTATCCGCTATTTGCTTGCTTCCAATGTCGGCGAAATATTGGTAATGTTCTTTGCTATGATGCTCGGACTTCCGCTGCCGCTCATCCCTATTCAGATTTTATGGGTGAATCTGGTGACCGATGGACTGCCTGCCATGGCGCTCGGTGTTGATCAGCCGGAGAAGGATTTAATGGAGCATCGGCCGCGCACGGCGAAAGAGAACATTTTCGCTCGGCGTCTGGGATGGAAAATAATAAGCCGGGGGCTGCTCATTGGCGTATGTACACTGATCGCGTTCTGGCTTACGTGGAGTGTTGACCCGAACAGCGCGGAGCAGCTGACGAAGGCGCAATCAGTTGCGTTCGCGACGCTTGTAATGGCTCAATTGATTCACGTCTTTGATTGCCGCAGCTCACGTTCCATCTTTCACCGGAATATTTTCCAGAACCGGTATTTGGTACTGGCCGTCGCATCGTCAATCCTGCTTCTGTTGGCTGTCTTATATGTCGAGCCGCTGCAGCCTATATTTAAGACGGTTCCGCTTCATTTCAGAGATTGGGCGATTACGTTTGTCATGGCTGGCATTCCGACATTTTTAATGGGCATCGGCTCCGTATTGAGCGGACAAAAATCCGGGAAATCTAGAGGGAAGCCGGCATATACTTCCAATCGGCGTGCCGCGTAGTTCTGATTGCAGAAGCTTTCCGTAGGAAACATACTTCGGAAGCATCGGCTCTTCGAGGGTGAACACAAGATTCGACGTCGAATCTATTTCCTGTTACACTGCGTGAGCAAAAGGGAATTTTTGAACTAGAGGAATAGTACAAACATTGGTGCACTCCGTGAATACACATTCCCGCTCGGATTGCGGTATCCTAGTGACATCAGTCAGGGACGGCCGCCCGCAAGAGGAGTTGGGGATGAAATGTTATTCACGAAAATGCATGGGTTAGGCAACGATTTTGTCATCGTATACGGAGAAGAGACACTGCCCGACCGGGTGGCAGAGCTGGCGATTACCGTCTGTGACCGTCACTTTGGCGTAGGTGCAGACGGGTTAGTATATATTTTGCCTTCCGTGCGGGCTGATTTTATGATGCGAATCATTAATTCTGACGGAACGGAAGCTGAACAGTGCGGCAATGCGATCCGCTGTGTTGCCAAATATGTCGTCGATAACCGCCACGCTGTCTCAGACGAGCTGACGATCGAGACGAGAGGCGCTGGTGTGCAGCGGGTGCAGCTGAACCAAGTTAACGGGAAAGTTGAATCGGTACGGGTCGACATGGGTGAACCTGTCTTGGAGGGGCTGAAGGTGCCGACCACGATCGATGAGAAGCAGATTGTCGCTCATCCTATAGAAGTGGACGGCAGGTCATTCCAGTTCACGGCGGTATCGATGGGCAATCCGCATTGTGTCATTTATGTGGAAGATGCTGCTTCCTTCGACCTCGCTGCATGGGGGCCGAGGCTGGAAACCCATTCGCTGTTCCCTCGCAAAATAAATGTAGAATTTGCAACGGTCAAGTCGCACAGCGAAGTGGACATGCGCGTATGGGAGCGAGGAGCAGGGCCAACGCTTGCCTGCGGAACGGGGGCATGCGCCACGCTTGTGGCGAGCGTGCTGAACGGATTGACGGACCGTCAGACGACCGTATCGCTTGCTGGCGGCGAACTGTGGATCGAATGGGATGCGGCGGATAATCATGTGTATATGACCGGGGCCGCTGAGGTTGTATTTGAAGGCCGCTGGGCGTAAGTTAAGTTTGGTCCGCGGATGTCCTGTCCGTCCCATCAGGACGGACGACCGTTTTTGTAAGGTGTACACGCACAAGCGTAGAAACGAAACGCACATATATGCATTTTCATGAAAAAAAGACGCTCCAGCGGGGCGTCTTTTGTTTCAAGAATGAACGTTTCTTGTTAGAATGTAGGATAAGTCATGTTGAACAATCATGGGAGAATGGGGTGCAAGACAGGATGAAAGACTTTCGCGAGGCGTTACAAGAGCAGATCATTGTCGGCGATGGTGCGATGGGAACCTATTTATATCAGCTTGGATATCCTGTTGGCATTTCATATGAAGCATTAAATGTAAGCGAGCCAGATATGATTCGCGATATCCATCAGCGTTATGTAGCAGCGGGAGCCCGCTTGCTTGAAACAAATACATTTACGGCCAATCGTGAGAAGTTGTCCAAGCACGGTTTGGAAGACAAGGTAAAGGAAATTAACCGCGCAGCAGTCCGCTTAGCTCGTGAAGCGGCGCAGGACCGCGCATATGTGGTGGGGGCGTTAGGCTCCATCCGTGCGGGGAAACGGGAAAATATTCATACCGATCAGGTGAAGCTCGATTATACGGAACAGTTGTCTTCTTTATTAGAAGAAGGCGTGGACGGCATCATGTTCGAAACGTTCTATGATTTGGAGGAAATGCGGCTTGCACTCCAGATTGTTCGCAGCTTGGATGAACAGGTCCCTATCATTTGCCAGTTCGCCGTAGAAGAATCGCAGCGGACAAAGGATGGGGTAAGGCTGCTCGATGCTTTCCGTATTTTGCGTGAAGATGGGGCTGATGTGGTCGGCTTGAATTGCCGTATGGGTCCAAATGGACTGTTGCGAGCGATGGAAAGTGTCCAAGGTCAAATTGCGCTTCCGATGTCCGCATTTCCGAATGCGGGGCTTCCCGACTATGTTGACGGACGCTATAATTTCGTCGCGACTGCCGAATATATGGCGGAGAGCGCTGTTCATTTTGCCCAGATGGGCGCCCGGCTTATCGGAGGGTGCTGCGGAACGACGCCTGAACATATTCAGACGATTGCCGCAGCATTGCAAGATATCGATGTTCCTGCATTGCCGCTCAATACTGAATTGGATGCAGCCAACGGGGATATGAACAGATTGGAGGTTCAACAATATCCCCATAATATAGAAGAGACAGGGGACGGCGATCAGGCGGCGAGCTCCATCGTCGATATGGTTCGTACGCGACATACTGTCATTGTTGAACTGGACCCGCCGCGCGACTTGGACATTGCGAAGTTCATGAAGGGAGCGGAGGCGCTGCAAAAAGCCGGGGCAGATGCGATTACGTTGGCGGATAACTCGCTTGCCGTTACGAGAATGAGCAATATGGCGCTCGGTTATCTGGTATTGGATAAGCTTGGCATGCGGCCGTTGGTTCATATCGCATGCCGCGACCGCAATCTCATCGGCACTCAGTCCCATATGATGGGTTTGAACGCACTTGGCATCGACCACGTGCTGGCCGTCACGGGGGATCCGGCGCGATTCGGTGATTTGCCTGATTCCAGCTCGGTTTACGATTTGACTTCCTTTGAAATTATACGCATGATTAAGCAGTTGAACACAGGGTTAGCGTTCTCTGGTAAGCCGCTCAAACAGCGAGCGACCTTTGTCGTCGGGGCAGCCTTCAATCCGAACGTGAAGCATTTGGACAAAGCCATCGCGCGTCTCGAGCGGAAGATTGAAGCGGGAGCGGACTACATTATGACGCAACCGGTATATGACGTCGCGCTAATCGAACGCATTGCTGAAGGAACGAAGCATCTGAACGTGCCGATCTTTATCGGCATCATGCCGCTGGCGAGCGGAAGAAACGCGGAGTATTTGCATAATGAGGTTCCAGGCATCGAGCTTTCCGATGAAGTCCGAGGCCGTATGAAAGGACTCGAAGGTGAGGCGGGGCGCCAGGAAGGCGTAGCAATCGCCAAAGAATTGCTGGACGTAGCAGTAAATCATTTTAAAGGCATTTATTTTATGACTCCATTTATGTTCTATGAAATGACGGCCGAATTGACGCAATACGTATGGGAAAAAGCGGAACGGCAGACAGACCCCTTGTTTCGACTAACATAATCAATTAAAATAGGATAATGGATGTGGTTCTCATGGTTTACAGCATGACCGGATATGGTCAGTCCGCACGCGAGATTGGCGGATACAAACTAAGCATTGAAGTGAAATCCGTAAACCATCGATATTGTGAAATCATGCTCCGCATGCCGCGTGAATGGACAAGCCACGAAGATCGTCTGCGCCGTATCGTGCAGCAGCACGTGAAGCGCGGCCGAATTGATGTGTTTATTAACAAGGAGCGTGAAGGTGAAGCGAAGACGCTGGTCGAAATTAACGACCAGACGCTCGAAGCTTACATGCAAGCCTCTCAATTGCTCCGTGATAAATATGGCGTATCGGGAGAATTGTCCGTTGATGATTGGCTTCGCCTGCCTGATATTATTACGATCCGAGAAGAGACATCATGGTCCGAGGAAGAACTTGCTTCTTGCTTGGAATCGGGATTGACCGAAGCAATGGATGGATTATGCCGGATGCGCGCCATGGAAGGCAGCCACCTCAACCGGGATCTGGCAGAACGGCTGGGCCGCTTACAGTCGCTTCATGTGGAAATGATGGAGTGGGCTCCGGTTGTTGTGACCGAGTACCGAGCCAAGCTTAAACAGCGTATAGAGCAACTGTTGCATGCGAATTCTTCCTTTGACGATCACAAGTTCGGCATGGAAGTAGCATTGTTTGCGGAACGCTCCAACATTGACGAAGAATTGACGCGGTTAAAGAGCCATTTTGGACAGTTCGGACAGCTGCTCCATAGCAGTGAACCGATAGGACGCAAGCTTGATTTTCTTATCCAGGAAATGAATCGGGAAACGAACACCATCGGCTCCAAGGCGAACCATTTGGAACTTGTCAACCGGGTCGTCGATATGAAAGCTGAGCTGGAAAAGATTCGCGAACAAGCCGCGAATATTGAATAAACTAGGAGCGTTCGAATTTAGAGGGAGGACCTGTAATGGCGATCAAGCTGATTAACATCGGTTTTGGTAATATTGTATCTGCCAACCGAATTATTTCCATCGTGAGCCCGGAATCGGCTCCGATCAAACGAATCATTCAAGAAGCACGTGACCGCCATATGCTTATTGACGCTACATACGGTCGTCGAACACGTGCGGTTATCATTACGGACAGTGACCATGTCATCTTATCCGCCGTACAACCGGAGACGGTAGCGCACCGTTTATCAACTAAGGATGACGACAACGACGAATAAAGATGGAGACGAACATGAATAAGGGGTTATTATTTGTGCTTTCCGGCCCGTCTGGAGTCGGTAAAGGCACGGTGTGCAAGGCGCTTCTGAAAAAAATGCCTGATTTGATCTATTCCGTGTCCGCCACGACCCGCCAGCCGCGGATCGGCGAGACGGACGGCGTGAATTATTTTTTCAAATCACGCGAACAATTTATGCAGATGATCGAAGAGGATCAATTGCTTGAATATGCCGAGTATGTAGGGAATTATTACGGCACGCCGCGCGATTTCGTCGAGCGCACACTCGAGGAAGGACGCGACATCATCTTGGAGATTGAAGTCCAAGGTGCGCTGAAAGTAAAAGAAAAGTTCCCTGACGGCATTTTTATATTCTTGCTTCCGCCTTCGCTGGACGAGTTGAAGGACCGTATTCGCGGTCGCGGAACGGAGAACGACCACGTCATCGATCATCGTATGAATGTAGCGGTTGAAGAGATCGCGCTCATGGCGAACTATGATTACGCGGTCGTGAATGACGAGATTGACTTGGCTTGCGAACGTATAGAGAGCATCGTTATTGCCGAACATTGTAAAATTGAGCCTAATGAATAGGCTGAGCAGGGCGCACTTTTCACGAAGTGTGCCTTGTCACGGTTCATTGTCGATACACGCTTCGGACTAAGTAAATCAGTCAAGAAGCACTAAGAAAAGGAGTGTTGAACTATGCTTTATCCATCTATTGATGAACTGATGAAGAAGGTAGACAGTAAATATTCTTTGGTCGTTGCCGCTTCTCGCCGGGCGCGTCAGCTGCGTGACGGAAACCGTACGGAGATGACTCAGCCAAAATCGCACAAGCAGGTTGGTGTGGCGTTGGAGGAAATTTACGGTGATAATATTTTTATTCAACAAGGTACACAAACGCAAGAACGCTCAAAAACGGTTCTGTAATTGCGTGTTCAAAAAGGGGCTTTTTGAACAACCTCTGTAACGGAAAACGCGTATCGTATGCGGGCTGCTTGGATCGGGGTCTGCTTATTCAAGCAGGGATATCGAACCAAGTATGCTCTTAAATGAGTCTATAATCCAAATAACAACCGAAAGGTTGTTATTTTTTTCAAGGTTGTATATTTTTAATGTAATGAAAAAACGCTTGCATGAAACGTAACGGAAAGGCGGGAGCGTATGCTGCAAGGGAAAACGATAGTGCTCGGAGTTACTGGTGGGATCGCGGCTTATAAAGCCGCGGCTCTATGCAGCAAATTAAAGCAGGAGGGTGCGGAGGTGCACGTCATTATGACGTCGTCCGCCACTCAATTCATCTCGGAATTGACGTTTCAGACGCTGTCGCGTCAGAACGTGTATACAGATACGTTCGATGAACGGGATGCATCGGTCGTGTCCCATATTCATTTGGCGGATCATGCCGATTTGGTCCTTATCGCACCGGCGACGGCCAATGTGATCGCGAAGATGGCTCATGGACTTGCCGATGATATGCTAACGACGACCGTGCTGGCGACGATGGCCCCGATCTTGGTGGCTCCGGCCATGAATGTGCATATGTACGCTCACCCTGCGGTGCAGCAGAACATGGACGTGCTGCGGCAACGAGGCGTCATGTTCATTGAACCGGAAGAGGGTCTGCTTGCTTGCGGATATACGGGCAAAGGCCGGATGGCTGAACCGGAGCATATCGTGGAGCATGTGAAGCAGTGGTGTGCCACAGCAAAGGAACAAGCGGTCAGTGAGGTGGCGCTGCCAAGCAAGCTGGGCCATGATGCCGAACTTCAACCTGGACTGGGCGGCGGGGAAGAGTTGCTGTCCGGCCGAACGGTGCTGGTCACCGCAGGCGGTACGCTGGAACGAATTGATCCGGTCCGCTATATTACGAACGATTCTTCCGGGAAAATGGGGTTCGCCGTTGCAGATGCGGCACGCAGTATGGGAGCGAAGGTTATTCTCATAGCGGGACAGACTCAGGTTGCTCCACCGGAAGGCATGGAGGTTATCGCGGTCGAATCGACCCAAGATATGTTCGATGCGGTGACGTCCCAATACGACAACGCCGATATTGTCATTATGACAGCGGCCGTGGCGGATTATCGGCCAGTTAACCGGGCGACGCAGAAATTAAAAAAGACCGGTGAAAAGCTAATTATCGAGCTGGAGCGCAATCCGGATATTTTGGAGGAGCTGGGCAAGCGGAAAATGCATCAGTTCCTCGTCGGGTTCGCGGCAGAGACGGAGCACGTAGAGCAGTACGCCATCGATAAGCTGCGGCGCAAACGGCTTGATCTGATTGTAGCGAACGATGTGTCGCGTTCTGATGCAGGGTTCCGTTCGGACAATAATGAAGTGTTGATCTATGAGGAACAAGGCTTGGTGGAACGCATTCCGCTCATGGCGAAGACGGGAATCGCGAAGCGTCTGCTGCACATCGTAGCTGAACGGCTTCCGGCAGGTTCCGGTCAGCGGATGCTTACTGCCGAAGAGGTGCGTTCGCTTGAATAGAGATGGAGTAGTGATGACGATGAGCTTCGGGACAGAGTCGGGCTTCGAAGAGGAACGGCATGGTCTTGTGGCTCAAGTCATTGTGGATGTATCAAGTAAAGCAACGAACCGTCCGTTTGACTACGCGGTTCCCGACGACATCGCGTCGTGGGTGGAAGTCGGCAGCCGGGTTGGCGTGCCGTTCGGCGGACGCACGGTTCAAGGCTTCGTCATCAGATTGTCGCATTATACCGATGTGCCGCTACATCGTTTGAAGCCGCTGCAGCAATTGCTTGATGTCGTCCCGCCGCTGCCGCCAGACTTGGTGGAACTGGCACAATGGATGAGCGCCCGCTATGTCTGTACGCAGACAGCCGCCCTGCAGGCGATGATTCCTGGGGCGATGAAAGGCAAGCGGGAGAAGGCGGTGCAGCTTGGGGAGGATGCGATTATTTTTCTGCAGCATCCTCATCATTCCGCTGCCTCCCTGCTCGGGGAACAGCTCGAGCTACGGCCTGCCTCTGTGCTGGATCACCCGCTGACGCGTGAATTGTTGGCTTATGTGAAGCGGCATGAACCGATAGCAGCACCGAAGCTGCTGCAGGCTTTTCCGGATGCGGCACGACTTATCAAAGAGGCAGTGCAGCACGGATGGCTCGTAGAGACGGAGCGAATTAAGGACCGTATCGGAGTTAAAAAGCTGAAGCGGGTGCAGCTAGCTGTCGAGCAGGCGGAGCTCAATGAACTGCTCGAAGCGCTCGGCAGTCGAGCTCAGCGCCAGCGCGAGGTGCTGGCACAGCTGCTGGAATTCGGAGGCGAGCTGCCGCTTAAGGATTTGAATACTTCCGCCGTGAAGGCGCTGCAAGCGAAAGGCTATGTCGTTGTCGATGAAGTGGAGGTTATGCGCGATCCATTTGCGCACCGCCAGTTCCAGCCGTCGCGACCGTTGCCGCTCACAGAAGAGCAGCAAGGTGTATTTGACTCCTTGATCGAGGCGTTGGATGCTGAACGGCATCAATCGTTCCTGCTGCACGGCGTGACCGGCAGCGGAAAGACGGAAGTGTATTTGCAAGCGATTGATCGCTGTCTGCAGTCAGGCAGAGAAGCGATCGTGCTCGTGCCGGAAATTTCGCTCACACCGCAGATGGTTGAGCGTTTCAAAGGCAGATTTGGTTCCAAGGTGGCTGTGCTTCACAGCCGTCTGTCGCAAGGGGAACGGTATGACGAATGGAGAAAGATTCGCGAACGCCGCGTACAGGTGGCTATTGGCGCGCGTTCTGCCGTGTTCGCCCCCTTCGCCCGCATCGGGCTTATTATAATGGATGAAGAGCATGAGACGTCTTATAAGCAGGAAGAAACGCCAAAATATCATGCGCGGGATGTGGCGATAGAACGTGCGCGGCAGCACGGGGCAGTCGTTGTACTCGGTTCCGCTACCCCGTCGATGGAAACATATTATGCAGCCAGGCTGTATGGCAGCGATACTTTGCCGCGCGGTCTAGAGCCGCCGGCCTGGAACTTAGCGTCGGTCGCCATGCCGACCCGTGTCGGCGGGAGAGAGCTGCCGCCGGTCACAATTGTAGATATGCGAGAGCAGCTGAAGCTGGGCAACCGCTCTATGTTCAGCGCTCCGCTGGAGAAGGCACTGGAAGAGCGGCTTGAACGGAACGAACAGACGGTGCTCCTCCTGAACCGCCGCGGTTACTCCACCTTTGTCATGTGCCGGACGTGCGGCTATGTGGCTCAGTGCCCAGAATGCGACATTTCGCTTACGTACCATATGAAGACCGGCCATATGCGCTGCCATTATTGCGGCCATGCGGAACGGGCTCCTTCGGTTTGCCCTTCCTGCGAGAGCGAGCATATTCGCTATTTCGGAACGGGTACGCAGCGGGTGGAGGAGCAGCTGGCAAGACGATTTCCAGGCATTCGCGTCATCCGCATGGATGTGGACACAACATCGGAAAAAGGCTCACATGAACGGATGCTGCAGCAATTCCGTGAACGGAAGGCCGATGTGCTGTTAGGCACACAAATGGTGGCAAAGGGACTTGATTTTCCCTATGTTACGCTGGTTGGCGTTATTGCGGCGGATTCGGCATTGCATATGCCTGATTTCCGGGCGGCAGAGAAGACGTTCCAATTGCTCACCCAGGTGGCCGGCCGCGCAGGACGGCACGATTTGCCGGGCGAAGTTGTCGTGCAGACGTATGCGCCTGAGCATTATTCCGTCCTTCACGCGTCGAAGCACGATTATGCGGCGTTTGCATCTGACGAGCTGCGCCATCGGCGCAATCAAATCGTGCCTCCGTTCTGCCGCTTGGCGCTCCTGTCGATGACGCATGAGCAGTTGCCGCTGCTCGTCCGCGTAGCGGAGAATGCTGCAATGCGCTTAAAGGAGCTGGCTGAACAGCATGGTTGGCTCAAGCCGCTTGATTCGCACGCGGACGCGGTGGACATTCTCGGTCCGGTCGCTTCTCCGATTCCACGGATAAAGAACCGCTACCGTTTTCAATGCGTCATCAAATGCAGAGGCAACGTGGATTTATCGGGACTGATGGCAGAAGCGATGGCTGAATTCGATTCCATTTCGAAAGAGCAGGATATTTGGTTTAGCGTCGATATAGATCCGCAGATGATGATGTAGTTGTATTGAAAATAGTTATGAGAAATCATTTATAGATAAAAAAGGAAGGTGTGCCTGATGGCATTGCGCATCATTGTACTTGAACCGGATCCGGTTCTTCATCAAATCGCGAAGGAAGTACCTAAAATTACGCCCAATATTCATAAGCTGCTGAACGATATGGCGGATACGATGTACCATGCCGAAGGCGTAGGGCTCGCCGCTCCGCAAATCGGCATTTTAAAGCGCGTTATTGTCGTTGATGTCGGTGACGAGCACGGATTAATCGAAATGATTAACCCCGTGATTGTGGAGACGGAAGGGGAGCAGTTCGGACCTGAAGGCTGCTTGAGCATTCCCGGGCTGAACGGTGACGTTCGTCGGCATCAGAAGGTAAAGGTGAAGGGACTGGATCGCCACGGCAATGAATTTACGCTGGAAGCGACTGATTTCTTGGCCCGCGCCTTCCAACATGAGATCGACCATTTAAACGGGGTACTCTTTACTGAAATTGCGGAACTCGTATATGAGGTGCCCCGCGAAAGTAGGGAATAAGCAATGACCAAAATTGTATTTATGGGAACGCCGGCATTTGCCGTGCCATCCTTGGAGATGTTACTGCAAGAAGGCTATGAAGTAGATGCTGTCGTTACGCAGCCGGACCGTCCGGTTGGCCGCAAGCGGGTATTGACGCCGACTGCGGTCAAAGCGGCGGCGCTGCAGCACAACCTTACCGTATGGCAGCCGGAGAAGCTGCGTGTCTCCTCTACGATTGAAGATATTCGCTCGCTGCAGCCGGATCTTATCGTGACGGCGGCTTACGGGCAAATCTTACCGAAATCGGTGCTCGACATTCCACGCCTCGGCTGCATTAATGTCCATGGGTCGCTGCTGCCGAAATATCGCGGCGGCGCGCCGATTCAGCGTTCGATTATGAACGGGGAGCCGGTGACGGGTGTGACGATTATGTACATGGCGGAAGGGATGGATACGGGGGACATGATAAGCCGTGTTGAAGTTCCGATCACAGACGCCGATAACGCGGGGACGATGTTCGAGAAGCTGAGCGCGGCGGGCTCTGACCTGCTGCGCCGCACGTTGCCGGAATTGATTGCGGGACGCGCGGAAGCTGCACCGCAAAATAATGACGAAGCAACGTATGCCCCGAACTTGAAGCGCGAGGATGAGCAAATCGATTGGACGCGTCCGGCACAGGACCTCTTCAATCAAGTACGGGGACTCGTTCCGTTCTCCGGCGCGTTTACGATGTGGAACGAAGAAGTGTTCAAAGTGTGGGCGTGCGAAGCGCCTGCCGACGCGTCTTCGAACGCCGGTGGACGTGAGCCGGGAACCGTATTGACCGCGGATGCGCGTGGGATTGAAGTGCAGACGGGCGCAGGCACGCTGCGTCTGACCGAGGTACAGCCAGCGGGCAAGAAGGCGATGCCGGCTGCTGAATTCGTGCGCAGCGGGAAGCTGAGTCAAGGGACGGTGCTGAAGTGAGCGAGCGTGGGTCCCAACCAACCGGCAAGCGGCGCACGGCGCGTGACGTAGCGCTCGAGGTGCTCGTTCAGGTGGAGAAGGAGCATTCGTACAGCAATCTGAAGCTGAATGAAGCGCTGCAAGTGGCGAAGCTGGAACGTGTCGACGCGGCGCTTGCGACAGAGCTTGTGTACGGCACGATACAGCGGCTGAACACGATTGACGGCGTTCTCGAGCAGAAGGTGCAGCGCGGGCTGGCGAAGCTGAAGCCGTGGATGCGCAATCTGCTGCGTATGAGCGTGTACCAGCTTCGGTATTTGGATCGCGTGCCGCCCCATGCGGCGGTGAACGAAGCGGTCGCGATTGCAAAGCGGCGCGGCCAGCAGGCGATGGGCGGCTTCGTGAACGGCGTGCTGCGCGCCGTTATGCGCGAGCCAGAGCTGTGGAATGCTCCGGCTGCGGACGAAGCGGTCAGCCGCATTGCATGGGAGCATTCGCACCCGGCGTGGCTCGTGGACCGCTGGATCGAAGCTTACGGCGAAGCGGAGACGGAAGCGATGTGCGCGGCCAACAACCGGCCGCCGCACGGCAGTGCACGTGTGAATCGGCTGCAGGCCGACCGGGAGGCGCTGCTCGCCGACATGCAGGCGAGCGGGTTGAACGTCAAGGCGTCCGCGGTGACGCCGGACGGCATCGTCGCGGAAGGGGCGGGCAATCTTGCGCACAGCGTCTGGTACCGCGAGGGTCGCTTGTCCGTGCAGGACGAGAGCTCGATGCTCGTCGTGCAAGCGCTGCGGCCGGAAGCGGGGAAGCGTGTGCTTGACTGCTGCGCCGCCCCTGGCGGCAAGTCCACCCATATCGCCGAAGTGATGGGCGACACAGGGGAAGTCGTCGCGAACGACGTTCACGCCCATAAGGTGGCGCTTATCGCCGAGCAGGCCGCCCGCCTTGGGCTGAAGTCGTTGCGCACGATGAACGCCGATGCGGCGACGCTCAGCGAAGTGCTGCCGCAAAGCAGCTTCGATGCGGTTCTGCTCGACGCGCCGTGTACCGGCTTCGGCGTTATCCGCCGCAAGCCGGACATCAAATGGACGAAGCATCCGGAGGATGTATCGTCCATTGCGGCGCTGCAGGAGCGGCTGCTCGCCGAAGCTGCGCGGCTCGTGCGGCCGGGCGGCCGTCTCGTCTACTCCACGTGCACCGTGGAGCACGTGGAGAACGAAGCCGTCGTGCGCGCATTCCTCTCCGAGCAGGCGCACGACGGCTGGGAGCTTGATGAGACGTGGAAGGCCGCACTGCCTGCCGAAGCGCTCGCTGCGGCGCTCGAGCGCAGCCCTGCCGGGATGCTGCAGGTGCTGCCGCAGGACGCTGGCTCCGACGGCTTCTTCATCGCCTGCTTGACGAAGCGCAAACGCGGCCGTCTAGCAGGCGTCGGAACGCGGAGTCCAGAGCGGAACAGTCTTCAGGCATTGCCACGAAAGCCTTCTTCCTGAGCAGGCTTATAGAGGTATTGCAAAAAGTTCATTTTTTAATACCAGGCATCCCAAGATGTGATTCGACATCGAATCTTGCATTCACTCTAGAAGAGCCTATGCTTCCGAAGTTGTTTTCCTGCGAAAACCTGTACTTCCCGGTGCTAAAAAGTGACCTTTTTGAACACGCACTTCTATTCAAATCCAAAGCCGCAATGTTCAAGAGAATACTCCTGAATATTGCGGCTTTTGTTGTGCGTGATCCGCTCTGGGACTGGCTTCCAAGCTATGGCTTTTAGCATGACTGCCATTTGTGGTAAAATAGATCGACTGCATGACGAGTTAAGAATTGAGAGGTTGGACAGACACATGAAACCATTTATATACGATTTAACTTTTGAACAGCTGCAGCAGTGGCTAAAGGAGCAGAACGAGCCTGCATTTCGCGCCGGACAAATATTTGATTGGCTCTATGTCAAGCGAATCAATGATTTTCACGAAATGACCAATCTGTCCAAATCGCTGCGGGATAAGCTGGAGGAGCATTATCAATTTGTGACTCTGAAAGAAATTACACACATGAAATCGCAGGATGGAACGTATAAATTTCTATTCGGCTTGCATGATGACCATGCTATCGAAACCGTAATTATGCAGCACAACTACGGGAACAGCATCTGCGTAACGACACAAGTCGGCTGCCGCGTCGGCTGCACGTTCTGCGCCTCCACGCTTGGCGGGCTGAAGCGGAACCTGACTGCCGGAGAGATTGTGGCCCAAGTGGTCGCCGCACAGAAGATATTGGATGAAACGGATGAGCGCGTCAGCAGTATCGTTATCATGGGGACAGGGGAGCCTTTCGAGAATTACGATGCGACCATGGCATTCCTTCGCATTATGATTCATGAAAAAGGGCTCAATATCGGCCAGCGGCACATTACGGTGTCGACGAGCGGCATCGTGCCGAGCATTTACAAGTTCGCGGATGAAGACACCCAGATTAACTTGGCGATCTCCATCCATGCGCCGAATGATGCGCTCCGCTCCAAGCTGATGCCGGTCAATCGCCGCTTTCCGTTTGAGGAAGTGATGCAATCACTCAAGTACTATCAGGATAAGACCGGCCGGCGCATTACGTTCGAGTATGCGCTCATCGGTGGCGTCAATGACAAAGTGGAACAAGCGGAGGAGTTGGCAGATGTGCTGAAGCGGATGGACATGCTGGCACACGTCAATCTCATTCCGGTAAACTATGTGCCGGAGCGGGATTATGTCCGCACCCCGCGCAATGATATTTTTAAGTTTCACCGCGCGCTGCAGGATCGGGGAATCAATGCTACGATTCGCCGTGAGCAAGGACATGATATTGCAGCAGCATGCGGTCAGTTGCGTGCGAAGCACATGGAGTCTAAGGCGAGGTGAGTTAGAATGAAAGCTGTGCATCGTTCCGATATCGGACGTGTACGCGCAGTGAACGAGGACCGTGCATACGTTGCTGTGCTTGATAACGGCTACTGCTTGGCCATTGTGGCCGACGGGATGGGCGGTCATCAAGCTGGTGATATAGCAAGCCGCTTGGCGGTGGAGACCGTAGTGTCTGAGCTCTCTGCGCTGCCGCAAGATTTGCAGGCCAACCAGTTGGAACGTGCGCTGGAAGCTGCTATTTTGCGCGCCAATCAAACAATATTTCATATTGCCTCACAGGATGAAAAGTATTATCACATGGGAACAACCATCGTTGCGGCCTTATTTGACCATTCGCAGTGCAATGGTTATATCGGACATATCGGCGATAGCCGGGCCTATTCTGTCGATCGCCAAGGCATCCTTCAATTGACAGAGGATCATACGCTCGTGAATGAGCTGGTGAAGAACGGTCAGATTGAACCGGAGGAAGCGATGCGGCATCCACGCCGGAATGTGCTCATCCGTGCGCTCGGAACAGACGCGCAGGTTGAGGTGGATATGAAGCCGATTACGCTCGGCAGCGGACAGTATCTCCTGCTGTGCAGCGACGGCTTGACCAATATGATGAATTCCGATCAAATATGGAGCGCCGTCATCGATCCTTCTCTTCCGCTCGAAGCGAAAGCAGACCGTTTGCTAGGGCAGTCACTCGATGCTGGCGGAGACGACAATATCACGATCGTTCTGTTGGAGCAGGCCGAGTCCGGCACCATGGAAGAGGGGTGGAACTCGTGATTGGAACTACATTAGCCGGGCGCTATGAAATTATTGCACGTGTTGGCGGAGGCGGAATGGCGCTTGTCTATAAAGCGCTCGACAATTTGCTTAACCGTTATGTTGCGGTCAAAGTGTTGCGTCAGCAATTCGTGCATGATGAGGAATTCATCCGCCGTTTTCGACGGGAAGCCCAATCTGCTGCTTCCTTATCCCATCCGAATGTGGTCAGCATTTATGATGTGGGACAAGAAGAGGATACGCATTTTATCGTCATGGAATATATCGAAGGTCATAACTTAAACGAAATTATTCAGGAACGGGCGCCGCTGCAGACGGAAGAGGCAGTGCGTATTTCCATTCAAATCTGCGATGCGCTGGAGCATGCCCACCAGAACCGAATCATTCACCGTGACATTAAACCCCATAACATTCTTATCGGGAAAAATGGCCGTGTAAAGGTGACGGATTTCGGAATCGCGCGCGCGGTCACCTCCTCGACGATTACACAAACAGGTTCCGTCGTAGGCTCGGTGCACTATTTTTCACCCGAACACGCCAAAGGAGTGTTGACCGGAGAAAAATCCGACTTATATTCTCTTGGCATCGTACTGTATCAAATGCTTACGGGCAAACTTCCGTTTTTAGGGGAAAGCCCGATTAGTGTCGCGCTCAAGCATTTGCAGGAACCGTTTGATGAGCCGCGGCTCGTCAACCCTCATATTCCGCAAAGCGTAGAGAACATTATTTTAAAGTCGATGCGCAAAAATCCAGCAGAGCGTTATCAGTCGGCTGCGGAAATGATGCGAGACTTGGAAACGTGTTTGTCTGCTGAACGGGCACACGAGCAGAAGCTGACATTTGTTTCGCGCGTACCCTTTGACGATGAACAGGAAACGAGAGTGATGCCTGCGATTCGCCCGATGGAGAAAAGCGCACCCAAGGAGTATGACACCTATGCCGCTTCTTCCAACTCTGGTGCGGCAGGTTCGCCGGCCCCTTCGCCTGCTGTGGCAGAAGCGAAGACGCGCAAGTCTTGGGTAAAGCCAGCCATTTGGGCTGGGGTGACGCTGCTCTTTCTCGCAATTATGGTCGGTGTCGTATTTTATGTGAAGAGCCTGCTTGTCGTTAAAGATGTGAGCATGCCGAATCTCATTAATTTGACGGAGCAAGCGGCGAAAGACAAGTTGAAGGA
This sequence comes from Paenibacillus sp. OSY-SE, assembly GCF_000283315.1. Taxonomy (NCBI): domain Bacteria; kingdom Bacillati; phylum Bacillota; class Bacilli; order Caryophanales; family Paenibacillaceae; genus Paenibacillus; species Paenibacillus sp. OSY-SE. The sequence continues at coordinate 59,238 of NZ_ALKF01000205.1, forward strand.
ATATAAACTCGAAGTGGAGGATCCTATCGTTTACGAGCATAAAGAAGGATTCGAAAAAGGGATCGTCTTTGACCAAAGCAAGTCGGAAGGCACCAGGGTCAAAGAAGGATCGACCATACGTCTGTATGTCAGTGAGGGGACACCCCTTGTCTCGCTGCAGGATTATGCGGGCAAGCCGTTCGAGACGGCGGTGCAGCAGTTGGTCGAGCTCGGGTTCGAGAGTACGCGTATAACGAAGGATGAAGTATATCACGATGATGCTGAACCGGGTGTCGTCGTCGGAATGTCGCCGCAGCCGAATTCTCAGGTCGATCCGAAGACAGCTTCGATTAAGTTTACCGTCAGCAAAGGAAAAGAATCGTTCGGTATGCCAAGTTTGGTTGGCTTGACGAAAGATGAGGCGGTAGCGAAGATTGAAGCGAACGAATTGAAGCTGGCGAAAGACGGCATTGTCGAAGAGCCGAGTTACGAGCCGCAAGGGCAAGTATTTATGCAAAAGCCATTCGAACCGAACGATCCCGTGTCTAAAGGGTCGGAAGTGAGAATTTATGTAAGCTCCGGTTTCCCTCCGGAAGCGCTGAATTATACTTTACCTCTCCCGGTAGCTCCGAAGGAAGAAGGAAAGAACAGTACGATACGAATTGTGTATACTGATGCGCGTGGAGAGAACATGGAATGGGGCACTGAGAAGATTAAATCCTCCCAAGTACTCAACGTAGAGCTTGTGCTAGCACCAAATAAAGATGGGGTCGTCCTTGTTTACCGTGACGGCACATTCCTTGATACGTATCCGATATCCTACATCGATGCGAAGCAGGGTAATGTACCGATACCTGAGATTGACGACCCCTTGGCCAGGCGAGTTGAAGGTGAGGGGGAAGGGCAAGAACAAGGACAAGAACAAGGACAAGAATCCGTGGAAGGACAGACACAATCGTCAGAACCCGGACAATGAAGATGATGAAAATGAATAATCGGATTGGGGTAGATAAGACCTTGGAGGATATTGCATGCCAAAAGGCTTGATCGTAAAGGCGCTGAGCGGTTACTATTACATTCAACCGGAAGAAGGATCTATCGAACAGACGATCCAATGCCGTGCCCGAGGAATATTTAAGAAGAAAGGCGTGTCCCCACTCGTTGGGGACCGCGTTATCTTCACTATGACAGAGAACGGGGAAGGGACGGTAGACGAAATCGAACCGCGTGTAACGGAGTTGATTCGTCCACCGATCTCCAATGTGGGGCTTGCCGCACTCGTGTTCTCTGTGGTAGAGCCGGTCTTGAACCGTCAACTGCTGGATAAGTTTCTCGTACATATTGAACATGCCGGTTTAGATGCCGTTATCGTGCTGACGAAATGGGATATTATCGAGACGCTTCCGCCAGCGGAAGCTGCTGCGGTCGGCAAGGATATGGAGCATATCATAGAAGTGTATGCCCGTATCGGCTATGATGTCATACCGACAAGCGCCGCAGGCGGTTACGGCTATGAACGGTTAGCGGACAAGCTGACTGAAGACATTAGCGTCTTCGCGGGTCAATCCGGCGTAGGGAAGTCTTCCTTATTGAATGCCATGATTCCGGGCATCCAGCTCGAAACGAATCAAATCAGCCAGCGTTTGGGGCGCGGAAAGCACACGACGCGTCATGTCGAACTGCTGCAGTTGCCCCACGGCGGTTATATCGCTGATACGCCGGGATTCAGCCAGCTTGATTTTCTCGAACTTGGCGTGGAGCAGTTGGGAACGTGCTTCCGTGAATTTCATTCCTATGCGGAAAACTGCAAATTCCGTGGCTGCACCCATATTCATGAGCCTAGCTGCCAGGTGAAGGAAGCGGTAGCGAATGGTCAGATTGACAAGACACGCTACGAGCATTACGTACTATTTTTTGAAGAAATGAAAGACAAAAAACGGAGGTACTAGCATGAAACAGATTGAGAACGTTCAGATCGCCCCCTCCATTTTATCAGCCGATTTTGCCAAGCTGGGTGAAGAAGTCCGCGATGTGGAGCAAGGCGGTGCTGATTGGATTCATGTTGATGCTATGGACGGCCGCTTCGTGCCGAATTTGACGCTCGGGCCCATCATTGTGGAAGCGATCCGCCCGCATACGAAGCTGCCGCTCGACGTTCATCTCATGATTGTGGAACCGGAAAAATACGTGCCTGCCTTCGCCAAGGCGGGTGCAGATTTCATTACGGTGCATGCGGAGGTATGCCCCCATTTGCATCGGGTTGTACACCAGATTAAAGAAAGCGGTGCCAAGGCGGGAGTTGCTTTAAATCCGGCAACGTCTTTGTCTTGCATCGAAGAAATTCTCGATGACGTGGATCTCATCCTGATTATGACGGTCAATCCTGGCTTTGGGGGACAGCGCTTCATCGAATCGATGACGGATAAAATCAGCCGCTTGCGTGAGCAACTGAACGCGCGGGGACGCCGCGATGTGTTTATTGAAGTGGACGGAGGCATTACGGCGGATACCGCTCCGCTTGCCGTGAAGGCGGGGGCTAACGTGCTCGTGGCCGGCAGTGCGGTATATGGCGCACATGATCGCGCTGCTGCGATTCAAGCGATACGACGAGCAGCTGCGGTAAAATAGAGATCCTCATTGAACGATAGGCAGGGCCGGACGGAAAAGGGGAGATGAACGATGTGGAGAACGAGACTGATGCTCGTGCTGTACAGTTTTGTGTGCGGATCATTGGTAGGCATGTATGCGTTTTTGAAGCTGCCGCTTAACTTGGTTTGCTCGTTAGGCGCTTTGTTTTTAGGTATTCGTTTCTTCAAACGCTATGAAACGAAAGGAATGCGTATCGGTTTTATCTTGCTGGCGATTTTGTTTTACTTCGTCTTTGTCTTTGTGATGTCCATGGCCATTTACATGCAGCAAATGCCTGCGCCTGCTGCATAAACTAAAGATGGAAACGGGCTTGTTCGCTTTGCATAGATGATACGGCTGCGGCATATGATGGTTACATGAGCACAGATCTCTCATGTAGCCTTTTTTATTTCTATGGTTCACAAAAAAGGGCCGGCTATTGATTCCGGGCGGGGTAGGATGAGAACGACGAGGAGGGTGGAAGATGAAGTTTTATACATTTAAGCTGCCGAAATTTTTAGGAGGTTTCGTCAAGGCGATATTAAATACGTTTCAAAAAAACTGACACTCCCGGCGGCCATTCTGCTGAATCCGTAATCATCCATCCTAACGATATAGCACCCGAGCGGGAGCGGGACATAGCTTAGCAGAAGAAATGCTTATGACGGGTTCCGGTCGCGAGTAGAAACGGCCCGGCCGTCCTTGTTGAAAGGACGGACCGTTTCTGCAAGATGAATCAGCGCAAGCATCTTGTCATTTTCAGCGCCTGCTTCTGCAAGAAGCTTGCTGAAGTGATAAGACAACTCCTCATCAGAGCAGCAACTGTACTTTCTCCCACGATCAAAAAAGCACCTGATACCGTTCAGGTGCTCTTTCTATATAATCCATGGGATTAGACGCGAGTCACTTTACCTGCTTTCAATGCGCGCGTGCTCACGTAGACGCGTTTTGGTTTACCATCAACCAAAATGCGAACTTTTTGCACGTTTACACCCCAAGAGCGGCGGTTTTTGTTGTTCGCGTGCGATACGTGGTTACCTGAGCCACGTTTCTTCCCCGTTACAAAACATTTGCGAGCCATGCCTAACACCTCCTTATCCCAAAGCAACACTACTGCATACAATTAAATACTTAAATATGATATCATATTCTAAAATCCCCCGTCAACTGAATCAAAAACTTTGTTTATTTATGTTTTCTATTATAGTACAATATTGATTAGTCCATAATACTCAAAAAAAAGGAGTGGAACGAACCATGACCATCCAATTGGATACCGATTTCGGAAAAGTGAGTATTTCCGAAGAAGTCATAGCGGTCATCGCCGGATCTGCGGCAATGGAATGTTATGGACTTGTGGGCATGGCTTCGCGCAAGCAATTAAAGGACGGCATTGCCGAACTGCTTGGACGTGAAAATTTGTCGCGTGGTGTCGAAGTACGCCAGGAACAGGATGCGCTACATATAGATTTATATATTATCCTTAGTTACGGGACGAAGATCTCCGAAGTGGCGCACAACATTCAAGTGAAGGTGAAATACGTGCTGAATGAAGTAGTCGGTCTCACCGTGAACGAAGTGAACATCTTTGTGCAGGACGTGCGTGTATCAAGCTAGGAAGGGGAATATTCGTTGAACAAGCGTTCTTTAAATGGAACACAATTTTCCAATATCGTGCTGGGCGGTGCTGATTCGCTCCATCGCCATGCTGAATACGTCAATTCGTTGAATGTTTTTCCGGTACCGGATGGGGACACGGGAACGAACATGAACTTGACGATGACCGCTGGCATTACGGAAATGAAAGCAAAAATATCAACGTCTATCGCCAAAACGGCGGAGGTGTTGTCTAAAGGGCTGCTTATGGGTGCTCGGGGGAACTCGGGTGTTATTTTGTCCCAATTATTCCGCGGCTTCAGCCGAGGAGTAGCCGGCCATGACGAAGTGAATTCAGTCCAATTCGCGCATGCTATGCAGAGCGGCGTGGATACGGCATATAAGGCGGTCGTCAAGCCTGTCGAGGGCACGATTCTGACCGTCGCGAAAGAAACGGCCAAGCATGCGGTTCATATAGCCCGCCGGACGCCGGACCTGGTCGGTTTCATGCGTGAAGTGGTAGCTAAAGCGAATGAAACGCTAAGCAAGACACAAGATATGCTGCCCGTATTGAAGCAAGTCGGGGTGGTTGATTCGGGTGGACAAGGCTTAGTATACATTTACGAAGGCTTCTTAAGCGTGCTTGAATCGGAAGACGGCGTATTTGACGAGACGGCGGCTCCTGCTCCGGTAACCGTTCAGGTGAAGAAGCCGGCTGCGGTCGCGCCTGCGCATGAAGCTCCAATTTCTGCACAGGCCAAGCTGCATACGGAAGATATCGAGTTTTTATATGATATGGAATTTTTTATTGACCGTTCTCGCAACGGTTCCAACGCTAAGCCATTTAATGAAGATTTTTTCAGGAAAGCGCTTGCGAAAAATGGAGACTCCATTATCGTCATTCCGGATGACGACATTGTTAAAGTTCACGTCCATTCCCGCAAGCCGGGTGAAGTGCTGGACCTGGCGCTCGGATACGGGGAACTGATACAAATTTGTATATTAAATATGCGCGAGCAGCATCGGGAAATCATTCAAGGCGAGCACGGGGAAGTGTCTGCTATGCCAGAGGTATTTGCTGACATTCCTGCGCCTGAAGTTTCCGCGGAGACGCTGCTTGTCGATCCACCGGCCGATGAGCTTGCGCCTTACGGTTTTATTGCTGTAGCGATGGGTCAAGGCATTGGTGATATTTTTAAAAGTCTGGGCGTGGACGTCGTCTTGTCAGGTGGACAGACGATGAATCCGAGTACGCAAGATTTCATCGATGCGATAGAGACGATTTCGGCACAGCATATTTATATTTTGCCGAACAATTCCAATATTGTGATGGCAGCGAAGCAAGCGGCCGAGATTGTGGAGCGTGATGTAACGGTCATTCCAAGCAAGACGATTCCGCAAGGCATAGCCGCGGCTTTTGCGTTCCAGGAAGATGAGGGCTTGGAAGTAAACACGACGGCAATGGAGGCTGCCATCAGCCATATTATCTCTGGACAAGTGACATATGCCGTTCGGGATACGACGCTTGACGGCTTGGACATTAAAGCTGGTCATTATATGGGCATTGCGAACGGCAAAATCATAACGACGACCGAATCCGTAAACGATACGCTGCAGCAGCTGATGACGAAGATGCTGGCTGACGGAGGAGAAGTTGTTACATTGCTTACCGGGGAAGAAGCGCGTGAAGAAGATACGGAAGCATTGATCGCGTGGCTGAATGAGCAATACCCGGATGCCGAAGTGGAAGTGCATCAAGGGGGACAACCGATTTATTCCTATATTATTTCCGTCGAATAAGGACAATGTGAAGGGGGGATTTTCTGTATGGCCCATATCCGTATTGTAACGGACAGCACCGCGGATATTCCGCATGAAGTGCGAGCACGTTACGGAATTGAAATGGTTCCTCTCAAAGTGCATTTCGGTCATGAAATGTATAAGGATGCAGTAACTATCAATGCGGAAGAGTTCTATGAGAAGTTGGCGAAAGCGAAGCAATTGCCGACAACGTCCCAACCTTCGCCAGTTGAGTTCATGGATGTGTTCAAACGGTTGAATGACGAACAGCCGGACACTCAAATTATTTCGATTCACTTGTCAGCTGCCTTAAGTGGAACGTACCAGTCCGCTGTACTCGCCAAAAATATGATGGAGGAAGCAGCGGATATTACGATTGTTGATTCCAAATCTGCCTCCTACGGCTTCGGGCTCATTGCCGTCGAAGCGGCGCGCATGGCTGAAGCCGGTCATTCCAAAGAAGAAATATTGGCGATGATTGAACGTTATCAGCAGGAGCGCAAACTTTATTTTCTGGTGGATACGCTAGAATACTTGCAAAAGGGCGGACGCATCGGGAAAGCCGCCGCTCTGTTCGGTACACTGCTCAACATTAAACCGATACTATCTGTGGATAGTGAAGGCGAAGTATGCGCGTTGGACAAGGTGCGCGGCCATAGAAAGGCCTTGGGGCGCGTGCTGGAATTTCTTCGGCGCGACTTCGCGGGGAAGCCGGTGCACGCAGTCATCGGATATACGAGCGATAAATCAGCAACAGACGAATTGAAGGAAGCGGTTCGGACTGCGTTCGACTTACGTTCCTTAGAGTATGCGATCATTGGATCCGTCATCGGAACGCATGTAGGAACCGGCGTCGGCGCTGTCTTCATGTGGCCTGCAGATGAAGGGCACGCTTGAGGAAAGTGAACGGAATGTCATCATGATTCATCTTCAACAATGTCCGGTAACGATGATTAAAGGCGTGAGCGCTTCGAAAGAACAAGAGCTTCACGCCTTTGGCATCTTTACTGTTGCTGATTTGCTCGATTATTTCCCGTTTCGGTATGAAGATTTTCGTCTTCGCCATTTGAGCGAAGTGAAGGATGGAGACAAGGTTACCGTTGAAGGACGTATTATGAGCGTCCCTGTCCTGCAGCGATTTGGCCGCAAATCACGCCTGACGTGCAAGGTGATGATCGATGAATGGCTTGTCACTGCAACTTGGTTCAACCGTCATTATTTGCGTGAGGAGCTTACGCAAGGACGTGATATCGTATTAACCGGCAAGTGGGACGGGCGCCGCATGCAGCTTACCGTATCGGCATCGGAATTCCCGGACCGTGGCGGCGGGCGCAAGGATACGCTGCAGCCGGTGTATTCTGTGGGCGGCAAGATTACACAGACATGGATGCGCAAGACGATTGCACAGGCACTGCAGCAGTTCGGGGAGGCGGTTCCGGAGCTGCTGCCGGCCGAGCTCATGCGGCGCTATCGGTTAATGCCGCGTAAGCAGGCCGTACGGGCGATGCATGTGCCGCACGATGTCGAGGAGGGCAAGCAGGCCCGCAGACGAATGGTATACGAGGAACTGCTCTTATTCCAATTGAAGCTGCACGCCTTTCGGGCGGTAACACGCGAGCGTGCAGACGGTGTGCCGCACGAAGTCGACAATGCGACCGTCCGGCAGTTTGTGCGCAGTTTGCCGTTTGAACTGACCGAAGGCCAGAAGCAGGCGGTTACTGATATATTGCATGATATGCGCTCGCCATCCTGCATGAATCGCTTGCTGCAGGGCGATGTAGGCTCCGGCAAGACGGTCGTGGCGGCCGTCGCTCTGTACGCCGCGGTTCGGGCGGGATACCAAGGTGCGCTGATGGTACCGACCGAAATCTTGGCAGAGCAGCATCTTCGTTCGCTGAAGAAGCTGTTCGAGCCGCATGACATCGAAGTAGGACTGCTCACGGGCAGCCTGACCGAACGCAAGCGGCGGGATGTGCTTGGCGCGCTGCAGATGGGGATGACTAACATCCTTGTCGGCACCCAAGCGCTGATTCAGGACGACGTGCATTATCGCAAGCTCGGACTCGTCGTTACCGACGAGCAGCATCGCTTCGGCGTGAATCAGCGCAGCATTTTGCGGCGCAAAGGACTGAATCCCGATGTGCTGACGATGACAGCTACGCCGATTCCGAGGACGCTCGCGATTACGGCGTTCGGCGATATGGATGTGTCCTCCATTCGTGAGCGGCCGGCTGGGCGGAAAGCGATTAAGACGTATTGGGTAAAGCACGATATGCTCGATCGGGTGCTTGGCTTCATACGTCGTGAAGTATCCGCAGGCCGCCAGGCTTATATCATCTGTCCGCTCATCGAAGAGTCGGACAAGCTGGACGTGCAAAATGCGATCGATGTGCATGTGCAGATGCAGCAAGCTCTTCCCGACCTTCGCGTCGGCCTGCTTCACGGACGCATGTCCACGGCAGAGAAGGATGAAGCGATGCGTTCGTTCAGCTCCGCTGAGACGCATGTGCTCGTATCGACGACCGTCATCGAGGTTGGCGTCGATGTGCCGAACTCTACGCTCATGATCGTCATGGACGCAGAGCGCTTCGGTCTGTCGCAGCTGCATCAGCTGCGCGGGCGCGTCGGACGCGGCGGCCATCAATCGTATTGTATTCTGATTGCCGATCCAAAATCGGAAGTGGGGCAAGAGCGGATGCGAATCATGACGGAGACCGACGACGGCTTTGAGCTGTCGCAGCGCGATTTGGAACTGCGTGGACCGGGTGATTTCTTCGGTACGAAGCAGAGCGGACTGCCTGAATTTAAGCTGGCGGACATGACGAATGATTTCGCTGTGCTGGAGCAAGCGCGAGATGATGCGGCGGCGTTTATCCGCTCGGAAGCGTTCTGGACTTCGCCTGAGTATGGGCCGCTGCGTGATGTGCTGCAGCAAGAGCAGCTGTTTCAGGGAGAACTTCTGGATTAATCCCGTTTCCGGCAAATCTAAAAACGGGCGGATAGTAGACAAGCGGGCGGGCATATATTGGAACTAATGCAGCTTGTGTCCCAAGGACAAGGGCAGCTTATGTTCCGGAGGTGTTACACCGCATGAGTTATGTGAAATACGGCATTAGTCCGCAGTTAGTTGAGCGAATAAAGCAAAAGCTAAAAAATCCGGCAGCAAAAGAGCGCGTTAAGCTTATTTTGGATGGAGTCACGAAGGCGGACTTGCAAAATCGCCCAGCAGTGCGCAGCCTGCTGCGTAAAATCACACAGGCATTGAACGAATCGTTGAATACACAGCAGGAAGAGCAGATCATTCAGTTCGTTATCGCGCAGAAGATTGACCCGAACAACACGTTTCATCTCCTGAAGCTGTGGGGGATGTTCCGGTAAATGCAATTATCGTGAAGGAAAGCTCGGTTCTACAATGAACCGGGCTTTTTGACCTTTTCTATGGCCCTGTAGTTTCTTTCCCCTTCCTGAAGAAGAGTATGTCCGTTCGCTCCTTTGCCACACTCTCCCCACCGTTCAGAACAGCAGCAACCCATTCCCCTGCAAACGAGTTCCCTCATCGCATTAAAAAACGAATCGAAAATATAATTTTTTGTTCATAGCCAGAGAACATGATGCGGTGCTTCCGTCTATGGTGCTTAGCTCTATTCTCCCATACAGTCAGAAAGGGTAATGTCGAGGATAAGCCTCATGCCGTTTAAGTATGGATATTATGCTATAGAGCGTCGGTTCATGCTCTGGCAGTTAAGCGGACAGCATCTAAAGTCATGATCGGACGTACCGCTCCCTGATGAAAGGGGAGAATGAAGCAAGGGCAGGATGAAGTGATCCCCTTTAGTCTGAATGAGCCATTGCACGAACGGAACATTTCGTTATTGATGAAGAGTGGATGCTTTGCTATTCGATAGATGTTACGCCTTTAGGCGAAAAAGTAACTTTTATCCAAAATGAGGTAAAGGGGACGTTCATATGGCGGAGCAGCCGTATCCTCATTCGCGCACAGGCCAACGAATGATTCCCGCTGCCGGTCATGTTGACATAAAAGGTCCCATTGGTGGTGGAGGAATAATGAAGTGATTTAGGAAATAAGCAGGTGGGGGTATCCGACTTAGAGCTGTTGAATCCAAGTCATTGGGATGAGACTGTGTAGGGGATGACTCGCTTCAAAGAAGAATGCCAGTTCTCCCAGCGGATACCCTCTCCCCGTATTTGTTTCGTGTTTAATCTTAATAGGCTGTTACAGCGTCTGGATGCAGGTTGGGTCATCTACTCGCGTATTGCCTACCTTCGCATCCACCGGGTAAGCTTCCATTTCTGCCGCAGAATAAGGGCGGAGGACGGATTGAAGCTGTCCCGTGTCGGTGATGCGGCGGTCAAGCCAGAACGACAGCTGCTCCTCCGGAACGATGACGGGCATCCGATCATGGATGGAGGCCATCAGTTCATTCGGCTCCGTCGTAATGATGGTGCACGTGCTTACCTTTTCCCCTTCGGCGTTCAGCCACGTATCATATAATCCTGCCATGCTGAACAGCTTTCCGTCCTTGCGGACGATGCGCATCGGCTGCTTCGTGCCGTCCGCGTGGCGCTTCCACTCATAGAAGCCGTCTGCCGGAATGATGCAGCGCTTGCGTTCGAACGGCAGACGGAATGCCGGCTTCTCTTGCAGCGTCTCCGCCCGTGCGTTGATGGTGCGCCATGCTATTTTATCGTCCTTGGCCCAAGCGGGAACCAAGCCCCACTTCAGCGGGCCGAGCCGCAGCTTCGTTCCGTCATGAATAAGGGCCAGCACTGCTTGGCTTGGGGCAATATTGTAGCGTGGTGTATGAAAAGGGATGGCCGCTCTCGAATCGATTGAATAATAAGCCATAAGCTGTTCCACTGTAACTGTTAACGTAAATCTTCCACACATGACAGCTGCGCATCCTTTCTTCTTGTGCCGGGATCGTATTGAATAGGATTATGATGCCGGATAGGCTCCTCTCCATATTATCACAATCCGATGTTGGTAGTGGAATACAAAGGCTGCATAGTCTGCCCAAGGGGGGGATATATGCGGGCACCCTCATATGTAATATATCCCGGTTGAAACGGGAATATATGTTCGGTATTCTGTATATATATAAGAACAGACGTTCTTTGCAGGGGTGATGTTGTGGTGCGGGATGTAATACAGGATGTAATGTGGGACGTAAGAGCAACTATATGAGCAAACCATCCGAACGGATTATTATGCTGGCAGACTGTCAATCTTTTTATGCAAGTGTTGAAAAAGCAGCTCACCCTGAATACAAGAACAAACCGCTCGTCGTAGCGGGAGATCCTGCGCGGCGGTCAGGAATCGTCCTTGCCGCATGTCCGCTTGCGAAGCAGCACGGAATTACGACGGCAGAACGCCTTGGCGAAGCTGTGGGCAAATGTCCGGAGCTCGTTGTCGTTCGGCCCCATATGGAGGAATACATTCGGGTATCGCTACACATTACCGAAATATTGCAGTCGTATACTGAATTGGTCGAACCGTACAGCATTGACGAGCAGCATCTGGACGTGACAGGCAGCCTGTCGTTATTTGGTGATCCAGAAACGATTGCAAAGCGCATTCAACAACAGGTTCAAATGGAAACCGGCGTGTACACAAGAATTGGCATCAGCTGCAACAAGGTCATCAGCAAGATGGCGTGCGATAACTTTGCGAAGAAGAACGCCAACGGAATCTTCACCCTTTCGCGGCAAAAACTTCCTGACGTGCTGTGGCCGCTTCCTGTGCATCAAATGTTCATGATCGGTTCAAGGATGACCGGCCATTTGCACCGGATGGGCATCCGCACGATCGGAGATTTGGCGCAAACGCCGTTATCCAAGCTGAGGCAGCGGTGGGGGATTAACGGCGAGGTCATCTGGCGGATTGCCAACGGCATCGATTCGTCGCCCGTCACGCCGGGCACGCACGATCGGCAGAAGGGAATCGGCCATCAGATGACACTCCCGCGGGACTATGTCATGCAGGAAGAGATCGAGATCGTCATCCTGGAGCTGTGCGAGCTGGTCTGCCAGCGCTGCCGGACGAAGGGATATATGGGGCAGGTCGTGAACGTTGGCTGTCAAGGAGCGGACTTCGACCGCCCGACCGGATTTTCCCGGCAAATGAAAATCGAAGATCCCACGAACATTACGGACGAGGTGTATCGTGCGGCATGTATGCTGTTCCGTCGGCACTGGAACGGACTCCCGGTGCGCAAGATCGGTGTGTCGCTGACAGGCTTGACCAGCAGCGAAGAATACCAACTGACTCTGTTCGACGACCGTGAACGAAAGATGGCATTGGAACGCACGACAGATTGGATTAAACAAAAATATGGCGATACGGCGATAATGCGAGCGACTTCTTTGAAGGAGGCTGGCCAAGCGAAAGACCGTTCCCGAAAAATTGGAGGGCACTACAAATGAGTAAAAAGCTGAAAGCTAATGGTTTATTTGAATCTTCGCGGATGATGCTTCCCGAGCATAAGGAGGCATACGTCCGTCATCAGCAGAGCTTGGAGCGAAAGCGGCGGCCTGTGTTAGATGCGCAGGAAGTAGAGCAAATCGCTCGTGCCATTGCCGAATCCATATGGAATGGTACATCGATTAGGTTGACGGTATACAGTGAATGGGAAGACCGGGAGCTTATCGGTAAAGTAGTCCAGTTCGATAAACAACAAGAACAGATTAAATTGCAGGGGACTGTAGAGTGGGAATGGATTAAGTTCTGCGACATTGTAGGCGCCAGCTTCGCTCTATAGTCTATAAGAGGTTGTTCAAAAAGCCGGCTCCCGAACGAAGGAGTCGGCTTTTTAGTGCCAGCATGCACGATGACACAATGACACGATGATTCGGGATTGGGTATTGTAATCCATCGTTCGCCAGCTTCGAGTGCGGAATAGCATGAATTAGCAGCAGAGCATGCGACAATGGCGAATACAGGCGGCTTCTGCGGGCATGTCACGGATGTGTGAGCGCAACTGCCACAAAGCCCAATTACGTGGCAGACACGTGTAAATACTTTTGCATTAAGCTCCTCACCTCTGCTCGAATCAGCCCACGAAGCATATAGAACGAGTGATGGTACCCACGGCAGACGTACTGGACGCGCACGCCATGCTCCTGACGCTCCTCCTCGTATACTTTGATGCCGCGCTGACGGAACTGCCGCCGGAGACGGAACAGGTCGGTTGAGGCGTCGTCTTGTGCCTGACGCAGCCGCTGAACGTAAATGTCAGCCAACTTCAACCCTGAAGCGGCAAGACGTTTAATATCACGCTCCAGCACATCGAGAATGAGCGTCTGGATGACGTATTGCTTAACAATGAAGGCATCTTCCCCATCGTGTGGAGGAGAGCCATTCGCAGCGGAAAGAGAACCCATTCCTATCTCTTCCTCCTTCATTTTTATTTGGCCAAGGGTAAATAACAAATCCAAAAATACGAACTTGTGTTCTTATTATATTTATAATACCGAACAAATATTCGTATTTCAATAGGCGTTCGTGGTCAAAAGACGTAAAAATGATTACAATAGAGACAAAAGTCTCGTCAATACTCCGTCATTCGCAGAGATGTTGGCAGCAGGAAAGGAGAGGTAGGAATGCACATTACGCTGCACCGCGGGGAGATATTGTTTCGCCAAGGAGATCCAGGCACTTACTTATATCGCATCGCGAGCGGCCTGTTCAAGGTTACGCGTCTGCATGAAAACGGCAATATCGTGCTGTTTAACATTTTGTATCCGGGGGAGATTGTGCCTCACCATTCGCTTATTTCGCCCAAGGATTGCCACGGCACGTCCATTGCTATGGTGACAAGCGAGGTGGAGCGTATTCCGGCAGAGGAATGGTATGAGGAGCTTCGTCTCTATCCGGACAAAGCGCTGAGTATCGCTAAGCTGCTCCAAGAGAAGCTCAGATTCATGCAGCAGCGCATCGATCATTTGACAATCGGTGCGCCGGGGGAACGACTGCAGCTCTTGAAGAAGTGGCTTGACAGTTATACGAAAGAGGCGCCGTTAACGGAACTGCTGACGCAAGAAGAGATTGGTCAGCTTATCGGTGTGCGCCGCGAGACCGTCAACCGGTTAATTCGGCAAGGCGGTTCATAACAGAAGAAGACAAAGACGAGGCCAAGGTAACCGGATGTGCACAAGCATGCCGCACCTTGGCTTTTTTGTGAAACGGATAGAACGTACCGCTAGAACGAGCGCCTCGTCTGGAAAATCCGCTAGGGAGTTATTCTTATTCTCTTGCTCATCTTATCATGGGACATTCTTCTCTCTTCATATGTGTATTAAAGACGGATGTATAGTGCAGTGATACGAAGGAGGTAATAAAGCGTCATGGGGAACGAGTTTGAAGCGCAAAGTCTGCCTGAAGAAGGGGTGCCACCCGAGTTCAGGGCAGGTTGCCATCCGGCAGGCAGATCACAGGAACGGATACATGTGCCGTACCGAAGCCCGTGCGATCCTTGTCCGCCGCTGCCATTTAAAACGTATGTCGTACCGCCGAACCAATTCATTGTTTTCCAGCCGCCGAATTGGCCCCAGTATCCGCCTGAACAAGCTCTGCGCTGCGGGACGCTCTGGCCGGCGCTACACAGCCCATATCGGCCTAGAAGGGGACGGGAGGGAGAGGCAACATGAACGCGCATCCTTTTCATACCGAGGAGTATAGGCAAGCGTTGGAGCAGCTGCAGGTCGTTGATTTTGTGCTGTTGGAGTTGAATTTGTACTTGGATACGCATCCTTGGGATGTGCAGGCCATTCAGCAATTTAATCATTATACGCATGAGCGGATGAAGATAGCCAATCAATTTCAGGAAAAATACGGCCCGCTGCAAAACTATGGGCATGCGTATTCAGGCTGTCCTTGGTCGTGGATAGAGACGCCGTGGCCGTGGCAGGTGTGACATTGTGACGGGAACGTTAGACTGCGAAGACGCCATGGATAATCGATGAATGTTAAACAGCAATGGATAAAATGGAGAACATCCAAAGGAGGGGACGCTTGATTGTGGGTGTATGAGAAGAAATTACAATATCCCGTCAGGGTTAGCAAATGCGACCCGCGTATGGCAAAGCTCTTGCTGGAACAGTACGGCGGCGCGGACGGCGAACTGGCCGCAGCGCTTCGTTACTTGAATCAGCGTTACTCGATACCGGATAAAGTGATCGGCCTGTTGACCGATATCGGGACAGAGGAATTCGCCCACTTGGAAATGATTGCCACCATGGTCTATAAACTGACCAAAGACGCAACCCCGCAGCAGTTGGATGCGGCCGGTCTGGGACCTCATTATGTGGCGCACGATAGTGCGCTGTTCTATAGCAACGCCGCGGGCGTGCCTTGGACCGCCGCCTACATTCAAGCGAAAGGGGACCCGATTGCTGACTTGTACGAGGATATTGCCGCAGAGGAGAAGGCGCGCGCCACGTACCAGTGGCTCATCGATATGACGGATGACGTTGACTTGCAGGACGGGTTGAAATTTTTGCGGGAGCGGGAAATCGTGCATTCACTGCGGTTCCGGGAAGCTGTCGAAATTTTGAAGGAGGAGAGGGAAGTGAGAAAGGTATTTTAGAAATGCTAGAGTGAGAGCCGGCGTGTTAAGGGCGCCGGCTTTTGGGCTGTAGAGAGAAATATATATCCATATAAATAATGTTACATATAACGTAATTTTGAATAAAATGTGTTAATCATAGGAATGGCAAGAAGGGTTGTGAAAAAACTGTTAAAAATTCCAACACATATTGACAACAATATACACCTATGGGAATATTGTTAGAGTAACTTACAGGAAATACGAATAATGACTAATCGAAGAAAATTGTATTATGTTTCATGATTTTACATAATATCTCTATCAAAAAAGAAGAGGTGGATATCGTTTTGGGTGTCAAGGAATTGGAGTTGGTCATTCCACCGATTGTCGGATATCAATATGTTGCCTATCCTCTTTGTACGGCGCTCACCCGCAAAGAGGCGCTGCCGTGGTTTTACAGCAATTTCATTCACCTTTATTGCCATCACGACCTTGACGAAGAACGCACTTCAGGCTCTGTGCCGTTCAGTTTTTATGGAGAAGATTTCATTCGCTGTCCGTGGCTGATTACGCAAAAATTGGAGCGGGAAATCGTGCTCGACTCACCACCAGGAATTGTCGAATTTCTGGTAAATGGTATCAATTCAGGCTATACGATCTCTCTCAATGTCGATGAGTACTATATCCCTCACAGACGAGTCTATCGTCAAACTCATTATGCTCATGATATTTTGGTGTACGGTTACGATGCTGCGAAGCGGACGTTCCTCGTTCTCGGCTATGATGAGGAGATGCAGTTCCGGAAGACGCTCGTGCCGTTTCATGAATTGGAGCAGGGATTTCGCCATCTTGAATGGACGGACAACTATCAAGAGCAAATCTATTTGTACAAATTCAATAAAGCAGGGAGCTACCGGCTGGATGCGGCGTTCATCAAACAATCGATGGAAGAGTACATTGCCGCCTGCAATGTTTCCTTGCGCAACCGTGGGACGACTGACCCGTTGGAGGCAGCATTCGGCGTAGAAGTCTATTCTGCGCTCATCCGCAACATACCCGTGCTTGTGCGGAAACGTGATATAAGGCCTATCCATATTTTGTGGGAGCATAAGAAAACGATGGGGCTTCGAATCAATTATTTATGCGAGCAGGGGCTTCTTCCGCCAGCTTTTGCAGGATGCTTCCAACCGATAGAGGAACAGGCTTTTGCCTTGCGGCATTTGCTGATGAAGTTCGCCATGACCGGGGACGATGCCATTCTGGAGCAAGGAATTAACGAAGTGACTTGCATAATGGAAAGCGAAAAACGGATATTGGGAACGGTGGCGGAAGCGCTGGAACACCAGCATGTTCCTCAACATTCGTAACTTAACCCGATTGGAGGTCATTTCTCTGGACGACGCGCGCAAGCTGTATCCGTTAACACATCCGCAAAAGCGCATTTGGTACGTGGAGAACATCTATCCAGGCACGAGCCTCCATAACATTGGAGGACTAATCAAAATTTACGGTCCCGTCGATTTTCAGCTGTTGGAGGAAGCGATAAACCAGTTTATCCGGCAAAACGATGCCATCCGCATACGGCTCGTTGAACAAGACGGCACGGTGCAGCAGACAGTGACAGAGTATCGAAGGAGGACGTTCCCGTTCATCGATTTTACGACTACACCTTCGGATGCTGATGTCGATGCTTGGGTGAGTGCGGAGTTTGCCAATCCCCTGCCGCTGGACGGGGAATTGCTTTACGATTTTGCACTGGTCAAAATTAACGAGTCGGAGAGCGCATATTTAACGAAAGCCCACCATATTATCTCTGACGGATGGTCTTTTCAACTGATGACGACGCAAATCAACCAAATTTATACGCAGCTGATGCAAGGTGAGGAAGTTCAGCAGGAAGCACGGCCCACCTATTTAGACTACATCGGACATGAGCATAAGTATTTGTCGTCTTCCCGTCATGTGAAAAATAAACACTACTGGCAAAAAAAATTCGAGCACGTCCATGACGTTGCCCTGCATACTACGGCAAGCGGCACGTCA
Organism: Paenibacillus sp. OSY-SE; assembly: GCF_000283315.1. Lineage (NCBI taxonomy): Bacteria > Bacillati > Bacillota > Bacilli > Caryophanales > Paenibacillaceae > Paenibacillus > Paenibacillus sp. OSY-SE. Next base: position 76,850 of record NZ_ALKF01000205.1, read on the forward strand.
GGCAAACGCAAGAAGTTCCTGATAAGCTCGCACACCTCAGAAGCCATTCGCGATTTCGCACATGTGCATCACATTTCGTTGAACACCTTTTTCGTAGCAACGATGCTCCTTTACCTCCACAAAGCAAACCAACAAGACCGCATCATGATAGGCACACCCGTATTAAACCGTACCGGAGTCAAAGAAAAAAACACATTCGGGATGTTTACCAGCACGATGCCATTTCTCGCTGACATCCAATACGAGATGTCCTTCTCCACGTTCATACATAACGTCAACCATGAACTCATCCAATGTTATTTCCATCAGAAATATCCTTACAACTTGCTCGTGCAGGACCTCCAACTTCAGAAGAGGGGGTTGGATCAATTATTTCAAGTGTGCGTGAACTATTACAATACTACATTTGACCGGAGCTTCGGCCCCGGATGGAAAATGCAGCAAATCGAAGTTCATAACGGCAACCAGCTGTATCCATTGCAGGTCATTGTCACTGAATGGTCATCAAATGGCGGGCTGGAGTTGTACTTCGATTACAAAACAGGCGACTATACGGACATACAAATCGATGAAATATACTGCCGCCTGCTCCATTTAATAGATCAAATTATAAGTTACCCCGATGCCCGAATTGGTGATTTACAGCTGCTGCTGCCGGGTGAACGTGCAGATCTTCTGTACGCGTGCAACATGACGGAACATACGTATCCTGCGCAAAAAACGATATTGCAGCTGTTCGAAGAACAAGTCGAACGGACGCCGGACCGCGTGGCCGCTTCATGCAATGGGCAATCGCTTACGTATCGCGGGCTGAACGATCGAGCAAATCAGCTAGCCCGCACGCTGCTGAAGAGCGGGATCCGCCCGCATACGCCGGCAGCCATCATGGGACGGCACTCTCTGGAAATCGTAGTCGGGATATGGGCGGTAATCAAGGCCGGAGGCGCGTATCTTCCCATCGACCCCGATTATCCCAAGGATCGGATCGAATATATTTTACGGGATAGCGGAGCTTCGCTTCTGCTGACGCACGGCAAGGAATGGGAGCAGCTGTCTTATGAAGGTGCGGTTATCGCGCTCGATGACGAACGTCTATACGAAAATGACAAGAGCAACCTGCCGGCAATGAGCACGGCGGACGATCTGGTCTATATCATTTACACTTCGGGTTCCACAGGCAATCCGAAGGGGACGATGATCGAACATCGAGGACTGGTGAACTATATTTGGTGGGCGAACAAAACGTATATTCACGCGCACGACGATGTGTTTGCGCTCTATTCCTCGATTGCATTTGACTTGACGGTGACATCTATCTTTACGCCGTTAATTAGCGGCAACCGCATTGAAATCTATGAGGACGATGGGAACGAATTCATTGTTCACCGCATTTTACACGACAACAAGGCTACGGTCATCAAGCTGACGCCGGCGCATCTTGCGCTCATCAAAGACATCGATCTACACGCTTCTAGCGTCCGGACATTCATCGTGGGCGGAGAGGATTTGAAGTGTGCGCTTGCTCATCACATTCACGAGCGGTGTGGTGGCGGCATTGATATCTACAACGAATACGGCCCGACCGAAACCGTGGTTGGATGCATGATTTACCGGTACGACCCGGCGCGGGACAAGGGGACGTCAGTGCCGATAGGACAGCCGATCGATAACGTGCAAATTTATTTGCTGGACCAGAGATTGGAGCCGGTTCCGAATGGGACGATTGGCGAAATATACATTTCTGGGGACGGCGTGGCCCGGGGCTACTTGCACAGACCGGAGCTGACGCAGGAACGCTTTTTGGACAACCCGTTCCTGCCGGGCAAGAGCATGTACCGGACCGGTGACTTGGCCATGCGTCACGATAAAGGCGACATCGGATATCTGGGCAGAATCGATCACCAAGTCAAAATCAAAGGGTACCGCATTGAGATGGGGGAAATCGAACATCAACTGCTTGCGATGGAACCGATTGAAGAAGCGGTCGTCATTGATCAGACCGGGGATGACGGGCAGCAGCATCTTGTCGCCTACTTCGTTGCCGCGGGGGAACTTGCTTCTCTGGAACTGAGGATGAGGCTGGCGGAGGCGCTGCCTTCGTATATGATTCCAGCGTATTTTGTCCGTCTGGATCAACTGCCGTTGACGCCGAACGGAAAAGTGGATCGCCGGCTTCTGCCTGCTCCGGAACGAGCGCTCGAACAGATCGATATAGGGGAGCCCCATCTCATCGCAGCATTTTTGACGGACATTTTCAAGGAAGTGCTGCAGGTAGAGGAAATGAATCCCCATGACAATTTCTATCGTATGGGCGGCGACTCGATCAAGGCGATTCAGATTGCGTCCAAAGTAAATGCCGCAGGCTACAGGCTGAAGGTTCAACACATTTTGAGTTATCCGGTTATCTATGAACTGGCGGCGCTGATTGAAATGAACGTGTCTGTTCCGGTTGAGCAGGGTCTGTGCGAAGGGACGATCAAGCCGCTGCCGATTACGTCCTGGTTTTTCGGAAGAGAATGGAACAATCCGCATTACTATGTCCAATCCGTCCTGCTTCGCTTAACGCAGAAGGTGACGACCGAGCAGCTGCAGGCGGCGCTATATGCATTAATACAGCATCATGATGCATTGAGGCTGCAGTATGACGAAAGGGCCGGCTGTCTCGCATACCGGCAAGTCGAGCGGGAAGACGTGGAGCTTGCCAGCTGCGACCTTGCCCATCATTCGGCGGAGGAGCGGACGGCAGCGTTGAAGAACCGCGCCGAGTCGTTCAAAGCGAGTATGCGTCTTGGCCACGGATTGCTAATTAAATCGCTTTTACTTGATAAAGGAGTACAGGGACAGAGTCTCCTGCTGACGGCGCATCATTTGGTCGTGGACGGCGTGTCTTGGAGAATTATGCTGGAAGACCTTGATCGGCTGCTGCAAGCGGTAATGACCGGGGCAAGCTTGCCTCTGCCGGCCAAAACGAATTCCGTCCAAGCCTGGGCGGAGGCCATCGAAGCATACAGCCACGAGCGAGCGCGCGAGCACCTCGAATATTGGCAGTCTGTCGTGGAAGAAGCGGAAGACAGCTTGAACGCCGATTTCCCTTCAGCTGACGACCGGCATGCCGTATGCGGCACGCTTGTCAGGGAACTGCCCGTGGAAGAGACGCGGAAGTTGTTGGGAGATGCCAACGCTGCGTTCCACACACAGACGAGCGATTTGCTGGTCACCGCGCTAGCAATGGCAGTAATCAGCTTCACAGGCAAGGAGAAGGTCACGTTCGAGCTGGAGGGGCACGGGCGCGAGGAGCTGTTCGAGAACATCGACGTATCCAGAACGGTCGGGTGGTTCACTTCGATGTATCCGGTCAACCTCCGTCTGTCTGGCACAGAGCCTGCCGACATCATAAAGAGCATAAAGGAGCAGCTCCGATCCATTCCGAACAAAGGGGTTGACTACGGCATATTAGCATACGGTTCCGGCCGCGTTGCAAAGACCGATCAGGGCTTGCTCCGCTTCAACTACATGGGAGAGATCGACAATCATCTGCACAGCCCGGTGCTGCAAATTGCTTCGGAAGATACGGGAAGCGACACGTGTTCGAGCAACCGGCTGTCTTGCTTGGCCGATGTCGTAGCGATGGTCATCGATAAGACGCTCCAAGTCCGCATGACATACAGCACAGCCAAATTCAGCCGGGACACGATGGAAGCGCTGATGCGCGCCTTTATGCAGCGGTTGAACGAGATAATTCAGTTCTGCGCGGACAGGGAACAGTCCGACTTTACGCCATCCGATTTTGAGACGGTGAAGCTGGAGCAAGAAGAGTTGGACGTTCTCTTCAACTAAATAAAGGGGCGAAGAAACGTGGTAAAGAAGCTTGCTTTCTATGTGCTTATGGCGGCGCTGCTCTGCAGCCCGATATCGGCCGCAGCCCAAGAGGACGCCCATTCTGGGAAAGAGCATTCGAATGTTGACGCAGCCGCCATCGAGCGGTTTGTGCAGGCACAGCTCGAGAATGCGCAAAGTCCCGGCGCCGCGGTCGTCATCGTGAGCGGGAATCGGGTGGTGTATGCCAAGGGCTTCGGGGTGGCCGACCGGGAAGCTGGAATTCCGGCAACAAGCTCTACCTTGTTTGAATTGGGCTCGACCTCCAAGGCATTTACCGGCCTGGCTTTATTGCAGCTGGAGCAGCAGGGCGCGCTGCGTCTGGACGACCCGGTAACTCGCTACATTCCGTGGTTGCAGCTGACCTACAAAGGACAAGCGGCAAACGTGACACTCGCCCACTTGCTGCATCATACGAGCGGTGTGCCGTTCGCTTCGCTCGCTTCCATTCCGATCGATTCAGGAGAGCAGGCGCTGGAGCAGACGGTGAGAGCACTGTCAGGAGCGGAGCTGGATGACCGTCCGGGAGGCAGATATCATTATGCCACGATCAATTACGACGTTTTGGGGCTGGTCATTCAGCAAGTGTCTGGCATGTCCTATGAAGCTTATATGTCCCAGATGCTGCAGCGTCTTGGGATGAATGACACCGTACCAGCGGCACAGTTGACCGATCGGCAGCGGCTGGCCAAAGGATACAAGTTCGCGTTCGGTTCACCGCGCTTGTTCGAGGCTCCAGCTTACAGGGGCAACACACCTGCTGGCTACATACTCTCCAATGCAGACGATATCGGGCGGTGGCTGCTGCTTCAGCTTGGAACGGACCGCATGTCCGAAGGCGATCGAGCCATGATCGAGCGTTCTCATAGGCCTGATACGGCAGTGGTGCCGGACGCGAACCAGAACTACTATGCCGCGGGATGGTTTGTTTCGGTTGATGGGGAGGAATGGTCGCACCAAGGATCCAATCCGAATTTTTCGTCCTATTTCATCGTGAGGCCGCAGGAGCGGCTTGGCGTAGGAGTGCTCGCCAATATCAATTCCGCTTATACGTTTCACATTGGGAAAGGTTTGATGCGCTTATTGCGGGAACAAGAGCCGCCGCCCGTTGAAGCGGATTACTATCCGCAGTTAGATCGGATTGCCATGGTTGCGCTTATTGTCATATTCGTCATCACGATCGTGCTGGCGAGTGCAGCGATTCGCATCCCGAGTCAACTGCGTCATCAGCGGCGCGCTTTCGTCCCGCCGAAAGGAAGGCGGATCATCGGCCTCGGGGCCGCGCTCTTGCTTGCCGGAGCTTACTTCTGGGGCATTGGGGGGCTGCTTGGTAAAGCCTTTGCAGGACTGCCGCTAGATGTAGTCGCGGTATGGTCGCCTGTCACCGTCATTTGGCTCGTATATGCACTCTACATTATCGGCGGAATCGCCTTTCTTTTCTTTATTGCAGTCTGGCTGTTTCCTGCGGGGAAGCGCAGGTCTGAACCGCTCCCGCCCATTGCTATTGAGGAGGTGAAGTGAATGAAATGCAAGCTGTTCTGCCTGCCCTATGCCGGCGGCTCCGCTACAATCTACACGCGGTGGAAGCGTCATCTGCACGACGATATTGAATTGCAGCCCATTGAACTGGCCGGACGGGGGAGAAGGCTGTCGGAGCCCCATTACGGCAGCATGGATGAGATGATTGAGGATTTATGCCGCTGCCTGGACAAACATTTAGACGGGTCCGATTTCGCCTTTTTCGGTCATAGCATGGGAGCGCTCGTCGCCTATGAGCTGGCGCATGCCGTCAAGCGGAGCATGGCGCGGGAGCCAGTCCATCTCTTCGTGTCAGGAACGTATCCTCCTCATGCTCAGAAGACCAATGTGCTTCATACTCTGTCCGATGCCAGGCTGCAGCAGGAAATTATGCGGTTAGGAGGAACCGAGGAAGAGGTCTTTGAGCGGGAAGAACTGTTGCGGTTGTTTTTACCGGTGCTGCGCAGAGATTTGCAGTTGGTGGAGACATACCGCTTCGAGGACAAGCCGGACCTGATTCACTGCGATATTTCCGTGCTGAACGGCAAAGAAGATACCGCCACCGAAGGATTCGACCTTTCGGAGTGGTCCAGATATGGCAGCCGAGCCTGTCATACCTACGAATTTGCGGGCGGTCACTTTTTCATCAATGAACATACCGTTCAGGTGGTTTCGCTCATCAATGCTGCGTTGCGCAGTCCCGTACTGCAGATGTCCACAAAAAAGGAGCTGTGAACAATGATACAAACCGTTGGAGTAGTCGGAGCAGGTGTAATGGGAAGCGACGTCGCCTTGGATCTCGCTTGCTACGGATACGAGGTGGTGCTGAAGGATATTAGCGAAGACGCCGTACGGCGAGCCAAGGATAAGATTCAAACGGATTTCCGGCTGCTGAAAATGGTCAAGCCGCGGGCGAAGCAGCTTACCGTAGAGGACGTTCTCGCGCGGATTACATTTACCACTGCCTACGATGATTTCGGGCGCGTGCAGTTCGTCGTCGAGAACATTACAGAGGAATGGGAGCGGAAGAAAGCAGTGTACACGGAGCTGGCCGAGGCATGCGGCTTACATACGTACTACGCTGTAAATACGAGCTGCATTTCCATTACGAAGGTGGGCGCATTGATGCCCAGACCAGACAACGTTATCGGCATGCATTTCATGAACCCGGTCCCGATGAAGGAGCTCGTCGAAGTTATCCGGGGAGAGCATACGTCGGACGAGACCGTTGCTTGTGGGGTGCAGTTTTTGAAATCGTTCGATAAGGTCCCGGTGGTTGTCAACGATTTTCCCGGCTTCGTTACGAACCGTGTCCTCATGCTGACGATCAACGAATGCGTCTGGGCCATTCAGGATCGGGTAGCCGAGCCGCAGGATGTCGATAAAATTTTCCGTCTCGGCTTCGGTCATAAGATGGGACCGCTTGCTACCTGCGATTTGATTGGCTTGGATACAATCCTCAATTCGCTGCTCGTATTGTATGACAGCTATAAGGATCCGAAGTTTCGGCCTTGCCCGCTGCTTGTGAAGATGGTAGATGCCGGATATTTGGGCAAAAAATCGGGAAAAGGATTTTTTGAGTACAGCTTGTAGGGAGGGAAAAGCGATGGACAAGGCTACGGAAAAGGCAAAGGAAATTAAATGCATTGTATGGGATCTGGACCATACGATGTGGGATGGTATTTTGTTGGAGTCAGGCGAGGTTATGCTGAAGCCGCATATGCGAGACATTCTCGCGGAGCTGGACTCGCGCGGCATCCTGCATTCGATCGCGAGCAGAAATGATGCGGAGCACGCGATGGGCAAATTGCGTGAACTCGGCATCGCCTCGTATTTTCTATATCCCGAAATCAACTGGGGTGCCAAATCGATGTCAATCGAGAAAATATGCGGCAACTTGAACATCGGCATGGACACGATTCTGTTCATCGACGACCAGCCCTTCGAACGTGATGAGGTGCAAAGCGTACATCCCGAGGTGGCTTGCATGGATGCTGCGGCATACGAAACGCTGCTTGCGCATCCGCGTCTAAATCCCCGGTTCATTACGGAAGACTCGACGCGGCGTCGTGCCATGTATATGGAGGACATGCAGCGCAAGCAGGAAGAAGAATCGTTTGCAGGACCTCAAGAAGCGTTTCTGAGCTCACTCGGCATGCGCTTTGTCATAAGCGAGGCGAGGGAGGAGGACTTAAAACGGGCGGAGGAGCTGACCGTCCGCACCAATCAGTTGAATGCGACAGGCTATACGTACAGCTACGAGGAGCTGGATAAGATTAGACAGTCTCCGGACTATATGCTGCTGGTGTGCGAGTTGACGGATAAATACGGCTCATACGGCAAGATCGGACTTGCGCTGCTCGAATTGAAGGAAAGCTATTGGCATTTGAAATTGCTGCTGATGTCTTGCAGGGTGATGTCCCGCGGTGTGGGCACCGTCATGCTCACCTATATTATGCAGCAGGCGAAAAGCGAAGGAAAAGCACTGCGAGCCGACTTCAAACAGACGGATCGCAACAGGATGATGTACGTTACCTACCGTTTCGCTAACTTTGTGGAAGTTGCCAACGACGGCCAGGGGAATATTTTGTTTGAAAACGATCTGAATCAAATTCAACCGTTCCCGCCTTATATCGAGGTGAAGGTGACGGTTGCAGGGAGAAAGGGGTAAACGCGATGGAAAACAAGCAAAAAATTCGCGATTTTATTGAAAGCAATCTGGTTGTATTCGAGGATGAGGCGGTGTTCTCCGACGACGATCATATTTTTCAAATGGGCTTCGTCAATTCCTTGTTCGCGATGAAGCTGCTCGGCTATATCGAGCAAGAGTTCGGGATTACGGTCGGGAACGAAGATTTGGATATCGCCAATTTCAGCACGCTCAATAACATCGTAAGGCTAATCGAAAAGCATAAGCAGGAGGTGTAAGCGATGAGTGTTCACACATGCGCTTCATCTGCCCGAATTTTGGAGGAAGCCAAGCAGTTTGCAGCCGAGGAGATTCGGCCGCTCGCGGCAGAGATCGATGTCAAGGGCGAGCTTCCGCGCAGCTTGATCGATAATATGGCGCAACGGGGGTATTTGGCGGCCAGCTGGCCGGAGGAATACGGCGGCTTGGGGCTGGATCCGGTGGCATACGGATTATTTACGGAGCAGATCGGAAAAGCATGCAGCAACACGAGGGCACTGCTTACGGTGCAAACCTCGCTGCTGGGGGAGACCATGCTGAGGTTCGGCACTGATGCACAGAAGCGGATCTGGTTGCCACAGATGGCACGGGCGGAGAAGCTGGGGGCGTTTGCCCTGTCCGAGCCGAATGTGGGCTCGGATGCGAAAAATGTGCAAACCACGTACCGGAAAGAGGGCGACCGGTACATATTGAACGGCAGCAAGAAGTGGATATCGTTTGCCGCAATCGCTGATTTTTTCGTCGTTATCGCCTCCGATACGAATGGACAGATAACGTCATTCATCGTCGAGCGGGAACGCGAGGGCGTGCACACGATCCCGATGACAGGCATGCTCGGCAACCGCGCGGTTCATATCGCCGAAATTCGCCTCGATGAAGTGGAGGTTCCAGTAGAGAACGTGCTCGGCAACGTGGGGGGTGGCTTCACTTATATTGTGTCCACAGCGCTGGATCACGGCCGTTACAGCATCGCATGGGCGGGAGTGGCGATTGCGGCCGAAGCGCTGGAGGCGATGGTCACGTATGCTCGGTCTCGATCCCAATTCGGCGAGAAGCTGCACCATTTCCAATTGGTCAAAGGAATGATTGGGGATGCGGTCACCAAGGTGCATGCCGCCCGTTCGCTTTGTCTCGCCGCGGGGGAAATGCGCAGAAGCGGAGCGGCCGATGCGATTCACGAAACGGCGATCGCCAAGTATTTCACATCGAAAGTTGCGGTGGAAGTGACCAACGATACCGTGCAAATCCACGGAGGCAACGGCTGCCGCAACGAATATCCAGCGGAGCGGCTGTTCCGTGAAGCGAAGGTGCTTGAAATCATTGAAGGCACCAGTCAAATTCAGCAGCAGGTCATTTCCCAATACGGACTGCGCAAGTATGCGGTGAAAAAGCAGGAGGCAATCCGAACAAGAAAGGATGCGTGACGATGTGAAGGAACCGCAAAAATTGGACAAAAGCAACGTTGAAGATATTTTGGCTTTGACCCCGATGCAGGCAGGAATGCTGCTCCAATATTTGAAAGATCCGGACACTACGCAATATGTGGAGTTGATCGAGCTAGAAATAAGCGGGGAAATCGACAAACCGTGGTTTGAACAAGCGTGGGCATACGTCGTGCAGGCCAACGAGGTGCTGCGGGTATTGTTCCGGTGGGAAGAGGTGAACCGGCCCGTTCAAATTGTGCTGAAGCAGCATCGTCCCATCATTCGTTATGAGAATTACGCCAATTTGGATGAGGAGACCCGGACGCGCCTGATCGCAGCGCGAGTCGCAGCCGACAAACAAGAGAAATTCAAGCTGGACCAAGTGCCGTTCCGGCTAACGCTGTGCAAGCAGACAGAGCGGAAGCATACGCTGCTGATGAGCTTTCACCATATTTTATTTGATGGCTGGAGCACCGGCATCCTGTTGAAGGAGTGGCTGAGCGCCTACCGCATGCTGGCAAAGGGGCAGAAGCCGAATTTGCCGCCAAAGCCGCGATTCAAGCAGTTCGTCTCGTTGTTGCAGCAGCAGGACAAGAAAAAGCAGGAGAGCTATTGGAGCCGGTATTTGCAGGAGGTACAGAACAAGCCCATTCCGGTATCGAGAAGCGGAGGAAGCTTAGAAAAAGCGGTTATGGCCGTGCACACGGAAAAAAGGAACGAGACATTTACTGCGGAGCTGCGTCGGTTTGTCCGCTCAGAACAAGTGACGCAAGCGGCGCTTTTTTATACCGCTTGGGGCCTTTTGCTGCAGCATTATACCAATAGTGACGACGTATTGTTCGGTACCACTGTGTCGGGGCGCGACACGAGCATCCCTGGAATGGAGCTTATGGTCGGCTTGTTTATCAATACGCTGCCGCTCCGCATGAAGGCTGGGCCCGAGGACGGCCTGTCCGATCTCTTAGCAGAAGTGAACCGCTCCATTCAAGCGAGCGAAGAACATGCAGGCACTTCCTTGACGGATATTAAAGCACATGGGCGGCTGCGGGCGGAAGGCAGTCCGTTCGATTCGCTCGTGGTGGTGGAGAACTATCCGTTGGATGAGGCCGTTACAAGCACCGACGGACCGCTTGCGATTGATTCCCATCATACCGAGGAAGAAACCGAATTTGATTTGACAGTCCGCATTACTGTGACCGATGAACTTGAAATGACCTTCGCTTATAACAAACAGGCGCATCGCGTCGATATGGTGGAGAAGCTGGCTCTTCATTACCTATATATCATTGAACAAATCATCCAAGCCTCCACCCAAGTTACGGCTTACCGCGAAATGAGGCTAAAGGATATCGGCATTCTTACCGGAGAAGAGCGGCAGCAAATTCGGCATTTCAATCTGACAACCGTAAATTATCCGAGCGAGAAGACCATTCACGAGTTGTTCGAGGAACAGGCGCGGTTATCGCCTGAGGGCACAGCCGTCATGGATGAACGGCGATCTTATACATACCGTGAGCTTAACGAACAGGCCAACCGGATTGCCCGCGCGCTGCGGACGGATGGGATGGAACGCGGCCAAGTTGTTGGATTGATGGCGCATCGGTCCACAGAAATGATTGCCGGTATACTCGGCATTCTTAAAGCGGGAGGCGCCTACTTGCCGCTTGACCCTGCTCATCCTGCCGAACGGATCGCCTACATGCTGGAGGATGGGCAGGTGCGCACGGTTCTGGCCTCTCCCGGTCTTGAGGCGCTCGCACCGGAGCATGTGGAAGTGCAGGTGCTTGATGAAGCGCTTCTCCATTATGGCGCGGCAGATGACATGACACCAGTGAACGGGCCGGAGCATCCGGCATACGTCATGTACACCTCCGGCTCGACCGGCACTCCGAAGGGCGTGATGGTGGGCCATCGCAATGTCGTGCGGCTGGTCCGGAATACGAACTACGTGCAGGTGGAACCGGGAGATTGCATGCTTCAGGCAGGGGCCATCGGCTTCGATGCCCTGACGTTCGAGGTGTTCGGCGCGTTGTTGAACGGGGCAAGCTTGCATATTGCGGATAAGCATACATTGCTTGACAGCGGCAGGCTGGATGCCTTTTTGCGCACGCGCGTCATAACGGTGGCGCTGCTGACTCCGGCATTGTTCAACCAGTTGGCGCAGCAGAGGCCGGAGATGTTTGCCTGTGTGCGGCACCTCATCGTCGGCGGCGATGTATTGTCACCGAAGCACATTCAAGCGGTTCAACAAGCTTGTCCTAACCTCACGATTTGGAACGCATACGGCCCTACGGAGAACACGGTCATCTCGACCTGCTTCCGCATCGACCACGAATACGACGAACATATTCCGATTGGTCCTCCGATCAGCAATTCCACAGCCTATATCGTTGATCGCTACGATAACCTGCTGCCAATAGGAGTTCCCGGTGAGTTGATCGTGGGCGGGGACGGGGTAGCGCTCGGCTACTTGAATCAGCCTGAGCTGACAGCGGAGAAATTCGTGCCGGATATGTTTCGCGCTAGAGGCGTCATGTACCGGACGGGGGATATGGCGCGTTGGCAGGAGGACGGCAGCATTGAATATTTGGGGCGGATTGATCAACAGGTGAAAATTCGCGGGCATCGCATTGAAATCGGCGAAATCGAGACGATGCTTCTGCAGCATAACTTGATTCAAGAAGCGGCGGTAACGGCACAGAAGCGGGGCGTTCAGACCGAATTGTGCGCGTATGTGGCCGCTTCCGAGGAGGTGCCGGTGTCCGAGCTGCGGGCGCATCTGGCCGCGAAATTGCCGGACTACATGATTCCGTCATATTTTGTCCAGCTGGACAAAATTCCGCTTACACCGAATGGCAAGCTGGATCGGAAGGCGCTGCCCGCGCCTGCGGAGCATGCCCGCCATGCTCATGATGCGGTGATGCCAAGGACACAGCTGGAGCAGTTGATCGCGGAAGCATGGAAAGCTGTGCTCGAATTGGATCGCATCGGCATCCACGATAAATATTTCGAAGTAGGCGGCAATTCGATCAACCTCATTCAACTGCAGAGCAAGCTGCAAAGACAACTGGGGCGTGAAGTGCCTATCGTCACGCTGTTCCAATACCCAACCGTGCATGATCTGGCTGCGCATTTGGCGGGCGAAGCGGACGGGACAGGAGCCCGGTCCAACGAAGGGGCATCAGCGAACAATGAGGCCCAACCGCATTCCAAGGTTACAGACGGACGCGCCAAGCTAGGAAATGAAGGCAGCCGCGACATCGCGGTCATAGGGATGGCCGGCAGATTTCCAGGCGCGCGGAACATCGGCGAGTTTTGGAGAAATCTGCAGCAGGGCAAGGAGTCGATCTCGTTCTTTACGGATGACGAGTTGGCTGCGTACGGCTTTGACCGCAGCCTCATGAAGCGGCCAGAGTTCGTCAAAGCGAAGGGCGTGCTGGATGAGATGGACAACTTCGATCCGGCTTTCTTTGGCTATACTCCCGATCAGGCAGCGATCATGGATCCGCAAGTTCGGCTGCTGCATGAATGCGCTTGGCATGCCTTGGAGGATGCAGGCTGTGATCCGGAACGGCATGGCGGCTCTATAGGCCTATTTGCCGGGGTTACGAACAACTTTCATTGGCTGTCGCAGCTATCTGATCGATTGCACGGAAACTTGTCGGACATGTTTGAGGTGGATTCGCTAAATGATGCATACACGATCAGCACTCGCATTTCCCACAAGCTGAATTTGAAAGGGCCGGCGATCAGTCTGCAAACGGCTTGTTCCACCTCGCTTGTGGCTACCCATTTAGCATGTCAGTCCATCCTCAACGGCGATTGCGACCTGGCTCTTGCTGGCGGTGCGTCCATCGTGCTGCCGCACAAATCGGGTTATCTCTATCAGGAAGGCATGGTCAAGTCGCCAGACGGACATTGCCGCACCTTCGACGCCAAGGCGAAAGGAACAATAGGCGGGGACGGCGTTGGCTTCGTCGCGCTCAAATCGTTGGATGCCGCCATCGCAGACGGAGATCGGATTTATGCGGTCATCAAAGGCTCGGCCATTAATAATGACGGCAACCGCAAGGTCGGCTATACAGCGCCGAGCGTCCAAGGACAGGCGGACGTCATTACGCGAGCGCTGGAAGCCGCGCAAATGCCGGCGGAAAGCATCTCATACGTGGAGGCGCACGGCTCGGGAACGACGCTCGGCGATCCGATCGAAATCGAAGCGTTGACGAAGGCATTTGATTCGAGTGCGTCCGCCTTCTGCCGCATCGGCTCTGTAAAAACGAACATCGGTCATCTGGATGCCGCTGCCGGAGTTGCGGGACTAATCAAGACGGCAATGGCGCTCCACTATAAGCAGCTTCCGCCTAGCCTACATTTTGAAACGCCGAATCCAAACATTGATTTTGCGAACAGCCCATTCGTCGTCAATACCGGATTAACCGAATGGCGGAATGACGCGTTTCCGCTGCGGGCCGGGGTCAGTTCCTTCGGTATCGGTGGCACGAACGCGCACGTCATTATGGAGGAGGCTCCTGCGCGCGAGGAAACAGGGGAGGAACGGACCGGCCAACTGCTGGTGCTGTCTGCTCAGACGCCAACTGCTCTCGATGCGGCGACGGCCAATCTGGGCGCATATCTTCAGGAGCATCCCGGCGTCAGTCTCGCGGACATTGCGTATACGCTGCAGATCGGCCGCCGGCATTTCCGTTATCGGCGCATGCTGACATGTGGCACGGCAGAGGAAGCGATTGAGGCATTGACGCCAACAGCAGACAGGGAGAGCTTCGATGAACGGAAAGTAGTATCCTTCGCCCCGGAGGAAGGACGCAAATCGGTGGTGTTCATGTTCTCTGGACAAGGCTCGCAATACGTCAACATGGGAGCGGGCTTGTACCGGGACGAGCCTATATTCCGCACGGAGATGGACCGCTGCTTCCGTCTGTATCGCGACATAGCCGGTCGTGATATGAAGGAAATGCTGTACCCGTCAGGAGATGTGGATGCCGCTGCTCTCCATCTGAATCAGACGAGGCATATCCAACCGGCGATGTTCATGTTTGAATATGCCCTCGCGCGTCTTTTCATGGCGTGGGGAGTGAGGCCGGATGCCATGATTGGCTACAGCTTCGGCGAGTATGCAGCCGCCTGCCTAGCGGGCGTCATTTCCTTGGAAGATGCGATGCGGCTCATTATACTGCGCGGAGATCTTATGCAGCAGGTACCAGCGGGGGCCATGCTCAGCGTGCCTTTGTCTGAACAGGACATTAAGCCGCTCCTTAGCGGCACCTTGTCGCTGGCCGTCGTGAACGGACCGTCATGCATTGTTTCTGGCTCACATGTAGATATCGATGCGTTCGAGCAGAAAATGAAGGCGGACAAGTACTTGTGCATGAGATTGCCAGTGGCGACGGCAGGGCATTCCTCCATGCTGCACGCGGTGACAGAACCGTTCGCCGCCGCCGTGCGCCAAGTCCGGCTGCAGCCGCCGGCCATTCCGTATATCTCCACGACGACGGGAGCATGGATAACGGCGGAAGAAGCGACTGACCCGGATTACTGGATCCGGCATATGACGGACACCGTCCGTTTCGCCGATGGCATTGTGCGGCTTGTACAGGAACCGCACACGCTGTTCATTGAGATTGGTCCCGGTCAAGATCTAACCTTGCTCGTGCGCCGTCACCTCGACAGCGACCGTGGACAGCAGGCCCTCAACCTCGTCCGTTCCGCGCAGCGCGACGTATCGGACAGCGTCTTTTTGGCGAATCGGATCGGCAGGCTGTGGATGTATGGTCAAGCCATTGATTGGAAAATGTTCCACGGGGAAACGCGTGCCATTGTCTCCTTGCCTGCCTATCCGTTCGAAAGGCAGCGCTATTGGCTTGAACCTTCCGGAGCCGCGATGCTGCCGGCAGGCACGGGCGCAAGCAAGGGCAAGGGGCGGCAAGCAAGCGGCAGACTGGGCAAGCAGCCCGACATGTCCGACTGGTTCTATGTGCCGACATGGAAAAAAGCGATGATGCCCGCTTCTGCCGAAAGCTTGAAGGCGGACAATCCGGGAAATTGGCTTGTATTTGCCGACGATGGCGGATTTGCCGCGGACATTGCTAAGCTTCTGGTTGAGCAGGAGGGGCGAGTCATTACAGTAAGTGCTGGCGAACAATTTACGAAAGAAGACGAATCTCGGCGGTACACGATGAATCCGCGGATCGAACAGCACTACACGAAGCTGTTCGCGGACCTTCAAGCGCAAGGGCTGCTGCCAGACCGGATGCTGCACGCCTGGGGCGTATCCGCTCCATCATGCTCGAATGGCAGCGCGTCGTGGGTACGAGCGACACAGGAGCTTGGGTTCTACAGCTTGCTGTACACGGCAAAGGCGTTGAAGCAACAGGGAGCTGGGGAAGAAGTACGCATGTGGGTATTGACGGATAACATGCATGCCATCGCTGGCGAGTCTGTCCTATATCCGGAGAAGGCGACCGTGCTCGGCCCATGCCGGGTTATTCCGCAGGAGCTGCCTCACATTCAGTGTCGCAGCATCGATATCGTATTGCCGGCAGCCGAGAGCTGGCAGCGGGAGAGGCTGATCCGCCGCCTGCTGGCCGAATTCGGCGCTGCCGAGTTTGAATTAGCTGTAGCCTATCGCGATAACGCGCGGTGGGTGCTGGAATATGAGCCGGTTAAGGTGGACGAGCCCGAGGTCATTGCGCCAGGGCTGCGTCAAAGCGGAGTCTATTTGATTACGGGCGGATTAGGCTACATCGGTCAGGTGTTAAGCGGCTATCTAGCCCAGAGTGTCCAGGCGAAGCTAGTGCTCACCAGCCGCTCCCCATTCCCGTCCCGCGATCAATGGGAGTCATGGCTTGTTGCCCATGGCGAAGAAGATGCCGTTAGCGTCCAAATCGGCAAGCTGCGCCAGATTGAAGCCCATGGGGCGGAAGTGCTCGTGCTATCCGCAGACGCTGCCGATCAAGGGCAAATGGAGGCTGTGATTCGGCAGGCCGAGGCGGCGTTCGGTCCGTTGAACGGAGTGATTCACGCTGCTGGCATGACAGGAGATGCGGCGTTCCGGATGCTGGAGGAGACGGACGAAACGCTGTGCGAGCAGCATTTTCAAGCGAAATTGTACGGCCTGATCGTCTTGGAGCAGGTGTTGGCAGGCAAGGAGCTTGATTTCTGCCTGCTGACGTCGTCGCTGTCTCCGATGCTCGGCGGATTGGGATTTTCAGCGTATGCGGCAGCGAACCATTTCCTGGACGCTTATGTGCACGACCACAATCGCCGCCAGCGCGTGCCGTGGACAAGCGTCAACTGGGACGGTTGGCAGCTGGAGGCGGAGCAGAAAATTCACGGTCAAGCTGGAGCTTCGATATCCGATCTGCTCATTGCGCCCGCCGAGGGAGTTGAACTGCTGCGGCGCTTGTTGTCTGTAAGGGAAGTGAACCAGATCGTCGTATCGACCGGCGATTTGCACGAACGGATTGCCAAGTGGGTGAAACGGGAAGATACGCATGAAGAGCAAGCGGCTTACCGCCAAGGAGCTGGCGGCTTCTACTCCCGTCCCGCGCTGTCCGGCGAATATATAGCCCCTCGCACGGAGACGGAGCGCAGGCTGTGCGGGATGTGGGAACAGTTTTTCCGCATCGAGCGGATTGGCGTGCAGGATGACTTTTTCGAGCTGGGCGGCGACTCGCTCAAAGCGATTACGGTCGTGTCCGCAATTCATAAAGAACTGCGGGTCGAGATTGGCTTGCCTGCCTTTTTCAATATGCCGAATATTCAGCAGCTGTCCGATTATATCGATGCGGCGGAACAGAGCGCCTATCACGAAATCGAACAGGCGGAAGCGCGTGAATATTACGAGCTGTCCTCCGCGCAGAAGCGCCTCTATTTGATTCAGCAGATGGTGCAGGGACATACGGGATATAACGAAATCGTCGCAGGTGTATTGGAAGGGCTTCTGGACCGGGAACGCCTGGAAGCGACGCTGCGGCAGTTGGTGGAGCGGCATGAAAGCTTGCGTACGTCGTTTGAATTGGTAAATGGCAAACCGATGCAAAAAATCAACGACACCATCACGTTTCAGATCGAATACGAGGATTTTGGCGCCGGCGGATTGCCGCTTGGCGGCGAAGCGGAGACGGATGCGCGGATTGGTGCGGCGGTGGCGCAGTTCGTGCGGCCATTTGATTTGAGCCAAGCGCCGTTGATGCGCGCCGGACTCATCAGGCTCGAAGAAGAGCGGCACGTTTTGATGGTGGATCTGCATCATATCGTATCCGATGGTTTGTCGCAGGACATTTTCGTTAACGACTTCATGGCGCTGTACGCTGGACGGGAATTGCCCGAACTCACGCTGCAGTACAAAGATTTTTCCGAATGGCAGAACCGGATGATGGACACGGACGCGATGAAACAGCAGGGGACGTTCTGGCTGAATCAGCTGAAAGAAGCTCCGCCGCTGTCCTTGCGCACGGACTATCCTCGCACCGAGGTGAGAAGCTTTGCTGGCAGTCTCGTTCCATTCGAGCTGGATGCGGAACGGACGCAGGCCTTGAAATCGCTTTGCCTGCGTGAAGACGTCACACTGTTCATGGCTCTGCTCGCCGTCTTTAACTTGCTGATGGCCAAAGTATGCGCACAGGACGACATTGTGGTCGGCACGCCGATTGTAGGCCGCAAACAGCAGTCATTGCAGCTTATTATCGGCAAGTTCGTCAATATGCTTCCGCTGCGCAACCGGCTGCAGGAAGAGATGAGCTTCATGGAGCTGCTGCAAGCGGTGCGGACGACGACGCTGGATGCGTTTGCGCATCAGGATTATCAGTTCGAAGAGATGGTGCAGCAGGCTGGGAAGGACCGCGATTTGGCGCGCAATCCGATTTTCGACATCGTGTTTGCGCTGCAAAACATGCAAAATCCGGAGATGAGCATTCCAGGGTTGACGTTGAAGCCGTTCCCCTTCGTCCATGATGCCTCCCACTTTGATTTGTCGCTAATCGCGGAAGAGGATGGAGAACGGCTGTCGTTCAAATTCGAATACAGCACCTGCCTATTTCAACGGGAAACGATCGAGCGTTTTGCCGCTTACATGCAGGATATCGTGTCTGACGTGCTGGCCAATCCGGACAAGCAGCTGAAGGATATCGCGATCGCGCACCATTTGGCAGAGCCTGAGCCCGTATTCCTTGCTGGAGCCCGGGGGGAATTTGGACTATGAGCGGATTCGACGGAAGAAAGGGAGGAATGGCAGTGGGGTCGGAAAACAGATTGGATCGGCTGGCGGTGGCGGCTTCCCAAAAAGGCAAGGAGCGGGAATATTGGCTGGCCGCTTTGTCCGGCGAATATGAAAAAAGCGGCTTTCCCTATGATTATGCGCGCGGAACCGGGATGTCGGCGGAAGAAGCCGCATTTGTCCTTCCGCAAGACCTGGCAGCCCGATTGCTGCAAGTATGCGCAGAATCGGATTCGAAGCTTCATGTTGTGTTATCAGCTGCGCTCGTTGCCTTGCTGGGCAAAATGACGAATCGCAGCGATATCGTAGTGGGAACTCCAATCTACAAGCAGCGGGAGGAAGCAGAGTTCATCAATACCGTGCTTCCGCTGCGGGCCGGCGTGGATGGCTCGATCTCGTTCAGGCAATGCCTGCTTCAGATGCAGGACACGATTGTGGCGGCTGTGGAGCATCAGAGCTATCCGATGGAAATGGCGGCGGAGCAGCTGGCGCTTCCGACGGACGATCCGATCGCCCATCCGTTGTTCGAAACGGCATTGCTGCTTGAAAACATTCACGATGAACGGTATTTCAGGAATGTGAAGTGGACGACATTGTTCACGTTCCGCAGGACGAAGGACGGGATTGACGGTGTCGTCAAATATAACGCGCAGCTCTACCGCAGCGACACGATTGCAAGCCTCGTCTCCCGTTACACGCTTCTTCTGCGGGAGGCGCTGGCGAATCCGGATCAGCCGCTGCACAGCGTCCATGTTCTGCTTCCGGGGGAGAAAGAAAGGCTTCTCGGCACGCTGGCTGGATGCTCGGCCGATTATCCGCAGCATCAAGCCGTGCAGCAATTGTTCGAGGAACAGGCAGCGCGCACGCCGGATGCGTCGGCCGTCGTCAGTGCGGGCGTTCAGCTAACGTATCGTGAGCTGAACGAGAAGGCGAATCAGTTGGCACGTAAGCTGCAGTTACAAGGGGTAGGGACGGGCGCAATCGTAGGATTGCTGCTTGGCCCTTCTGCCGACATGATGCTCGGCATGATCGCTACCCTCAAGGCCGGCGGGGCATTTCTGCCGATAGACCCGGATTACCCGGACGAACGCATTGCGTTCATGCTGGAGGACAGCTGTGCGCGCGTGGTGCTGACACAGCGGCCTTTTGCCGACAGAGCGGCTGACCGCGATGTGCTGTGCCTTGATGACGTCGATCTATTCACCGAAGAAACAGGGAATGTAACGCTAGCCAGCCGTCCGGATGATCTGGCCTACGTCATCTATACGTCAGGCTCTACCGGACGGCCGAAAGGCGTCATGATCGAACACCGCTCACTCATCAATCTGGCCTTTTGGCACAATCGCGCTTTCAACGTAACGGAATCCGATCGCAGCATCAAGTATGCTGGATTCGGCTTCGACGCATCGGTGTGGGAAGTGTTCCCTTATCTGCTTGCGGGAGCATCCATCCATATCGTTCCTCCGGATATCCGGCTGGATGTGAATAAGCTAAAAGCTTTTTTTGCAGAGCGCGGCATCACGATCGCCTTCTTGCCCACGATGATGTGCGAGCAGTTCATGGATTTGCCGAATCTGGAGCATATGCCATTGCGGATACTGCTGACGGGCGGAGACCGCTTGAAACGATACAAGCCGGGAAGCTATCGGTTGTTCAACAATTACGGGCCAACCGAGAATACGGTAGTGACCACGTTCGCCGAAATCGATACGGCAGCGGGCGGCATCCCGATTGGCAGGCCGATCGACAACACCAAAGTGTATGTGCTGGACCAGCATCTTCAGTTGCTGCCGCTGGGCGTGCCCGGCGAAATATGCCTAGCGGGTGTCGGGCTGGCCCGCGGTTATCTCGGCAGACCGGAGCTGACGGCGGACAAGTTCGTGCCTCATCCGTTTGTTCCCGGAGAGCGTCTGTACCGGACGGGCGATCTAGGCCGCTGGCTCCCGGACGGCACACTGGAGTATTGGAACCGTCAGGATGACCAGGTGAAGGTGCGCGGATACCGCATCGAGCCCGGGGAAATCGAAATGCTGCTGCGCCAGCACGAGGCCGTCCGCGAAGCGGTCGTCCACGTCCGCGAGGATGAGAACGGACAGAACATGCTGTGCGCTTACTATACTGGCCCGGCCGGATTGTCTGCGGCCGCGCTGCGGGATCATCTGGCCGCGCGGCTGCCGGCCTATATGATTCCGGCTTATTTTGTTCGCTTAGAGCAGTTGCCTGCAACGGCTAATGGAAAATTGGACACGAAAGCCTTGCCCAATCCGAAAGAGCACGTTCATACCGGAAAGGAATACGTTGCGCCGCGCGGCGATATCGAGAACACGCTGGTCCGAATCTGGGCCGAAGTATTGGGCATCGGCGAAGACAGAGTCGGGGTGCTGGATACGTTCTTTGATCTGGGAGGGAACTCCTTTCAGCTCGTGCAGGTTGTCAACAAGCTGAAGGAAACGTTTGACCGCGATATCCCTGTGCCCGTCATGTTTCAATATACGACGGTTACGGCGCTCGGAGATTATTTGCAACGGCTGGAGAGTGGCGAAGTCCAGGTGTCCCAAGATATGGCTGACACCGAGGAAATGGATGCGGGATTCGACACGATGGAGCAGACGCTGCTCATTCTGGAGGGGGCGTACGATGACTAAGGGCCAACAAACGCAAGCAGCGACCGGTCTGGAAATCGCCGTCATCGGTATGGCGGGCCGATTTCCCGGAGCGCGAAATGTGGAGGAATATTGGGGTAATCTGAAAAACGGGGTGGAGTCGGTTCGCTTCTTTACCGATGGAGAGCTCGAGGCGGCGGGGGTCGATCCTGAAATGATTCGGCACCCTCGATATGTAAAAGCGAAGGCGGTTGTGCCGGATGCAGAATGGTTTGACTCCGACTTTTTCGATTATTCGCCGCGCGAGGCGGAGGTCATCGACCCGCAGCTGCGAATGTTCCACGAGTGCGCCTGGGAGGCGCTGGAGCACGCCGGCTACGATACCGAGCAGACGAATGGCGCCGTCGGGCTGTTTGCTGGCGCATCCGCCAGTATTTACTGGCAATTGGTGGCCATGCTTTCGCGCAGCGAGAGCACGGCTGAGCAATTCGCCGCACTGGCTTTGTCGGACAAAGATTTTTTGAGCACGCGAATTGCCCACAAGCTGAATTTGAAAGGTCCGAGTGTCAACGTCGACTCCGCTTGCTCTACCTCGCTGCTGGCCATCCATCTGGCTTGCAGGGCGCTCTTGATGGGCGAATGCAGAATGGCTTTGGCTGGCGGAGTTACCGTAACGGTTCCCCATACGGAAGGCTACCTGTATGAAGAGGGGATGGTCAGCTCGCCAGACGGGCATTGCCGGGCTTTTGACGCCAGAGCGAAGGGGACCGTCGGCGGGGAAGGCGCGGGAGTCGTCGTGCTTAAGCCTTTGAAGCAGGCTGTGGCCGACGGCGATCATATTTACGCGGTCATTAAAGGCTCGGCGGCGAACAATGACGGCACGCGCAAGATTGGATATTCCGCTCCGAGCATCGAGGGTCAGGCAGAGGTCATCCGGGCGGCGCAGCGGATGAGCCGGGTCACGCCTGAGAGCATCAGCTATGTTGAGGCGCACGGTACGGGCACCACGCTGGGCGATCCAGTTGAAATCGAGGCGTTGAAGCTGGCTTTTCAGACCGAGAAAACAGGGTTTTGCCGTATCGGATCCGTCAAGACGAACATCGGTCATTTGAACAGCGCGGCTGGTATCGCGGCGTTCATCAAGACCGTGCTGTCGCTGGAGCACAAGCAGCTTCCGCCAAGCTTGCATTACGATACGCCCAATCCCAAAATCGATTTCGCCAACAGCCCGTTCGTCGTCAACACGGAGTTGACGGAGTGGACGAATGAGCATCATCCGCTGCGGGCCGGCGTCAGCTCGTTCGGTATCGGCGGAACCAATGTGCATGTCGTGCTGGAGGAAGCGCCGCCGCAAGCGGACGGAGACGAAGGAAGAGCACCGAAGCTGCTTCTGTTGTCGGCCAAGACGGAATCCGGACTGGAGCAGGCTACGGTCCGCATGCGCGAGCATTTGCGGACGCATCCCGACATGCCGTTATCCGATGCGGCTTACACGCTGCACATCGGCCGCAGGGCGTTCCGGCATCGCCGCATGCTTGTCTGTTCCTCTGCGGAGGAAGCGCAGGAGCTGCTGGCAACCATGCCGCCGGAGCGGGTTCACAGCCGCATCTGCGACAACGATCAGGCTCGACTCGTGTTCATGTTTCCGGGGCAAGGCGCGCAGTATGTCAACATGGGGCTGGACCTATACAACAGGGAGCCGGACTTCCGCAAGGCGGCGGACCGGTGCTTTGACATCGTCCGTCCGCTGCTCGGAGCCGATTTGAAGGAAATTCTGTACCCCGCCGGGGATGACGCCGTCAGTGACTGCGGCGAGCGGATCAAGCAGACGGACGTGACACAGCCCGTCATGTTCATCTTCTCGTATGCGATGGCGCAGCTGCTGATGAAATGGGGGCTGAAACCGAGTGCCATGATCGGCCACAGCGCGGGCGAATACGTGGCTGCGTGCCTGGCGGGAGTGATGTCGCTGGAAGAAGCGCTGGAACTGGTCGTTCTGCGGGGGAGACTGATGCACAGCGTACCGCCAGGAGCGATGCTCAGCGTGCCGCTGTCGGAGCAAGAGCTGGAACCGTTCTTGGATGACGACTTGTCGCTGGCTGCGGTTAACGGTGCGGCGCTGTGCGTCGTGTCGGGGCCGTATGACGCGATTGACAGACTGGAACGGCAGTTGGCGGAGAAGGGGCAGGCCAGCACGAAGCTGCACACGTCCCATGCCTTTCATTCGGCGATGATGGAACCGATTTTGCAGCCATTTCGCGAGAAGGTCAGCGGGGTGACGCTGCGCAAACCGGTCATCCCTTATATTTCGAATGTAAGCGGAAACTGGATTACGGAGGGAGAAGCTGCCGCTGCTGACTACTGGGTCCGGCATTTGCGCGGCACCGTCCGCTTTGCCGACGGCCTCCGCGAACTGCTGCGGGACGACAAAGCCGTGTTTGTGGAGGTGGGGCCGGGCAACGCATTAAGCGCGTTCGTGCGCCGTCATCCCGACAAAACTGGACGCCACGCGGTCGTCAATCTCGTCCGGCATCCAAAGGAGCAAGCGCGCGACGACGATTATTTGCTGCAGCAGGTGGGACGCCTGTGGCTGGAAGGAGCGCGGCCGGATTGGAAAGCGTTCCATGCCTACGAGCGGCGCAAGCGGACGGCTTTGCCGACGTATCCGTTTGAACGCCGCCGTTACTGGGTCGATCCGCCATTCGAGACGGATGTTCTGAAGCAGGGACTTGTGCGCAAGCAGACGCACGCCCCGAAGCTGAACGATAGCGTCGGACTAGACAAAAAGGAAACCGTGCAGGAGTGGATGTACACCCCCGTCTGGGAGAGATCACTGTTACGCGAAGAGCTGGTTGTCGGCCGAACCGCAAGCCGCTGGCTCGTCTTCATCGCAGAGCACGGTATTGGGGCGCTGTTGGTTTCCCGGCTGAAGCAAGCCGGTCACTCCGTCATCACCATCTATCCATCCGATGCGTTCACGCAGCTGGACGGGGAGTCGTACCAGATAGCCCCTGGGGAACCTGAGCATTATGCTCGACTGCTGCGGGAGTTGACGGATGCGGGCACACGGCCTGACCGGATTGTACACGCTTGGCTGGCGGCGGAGGCAGGCGAAACGGGTGTATGGAGTTCTTCCTACAGCGCGAGGGTGCTTGAAAGAGGCTTCTACAGCCTCATTGCGCTGGCACAGGCCATCGGAGCAAGCGGCATGGAAGAAGAACTGCACATTTCGGTTATTACGTCTAACATGCAAGAGGTGACTGGGGACGAGCGGCTGCAGCCGGAACAAGCGGCAGTGCTTGGCGCGTGCCTCGTCATTCCGCAAGAGTATGCCAACGTGCGCTGCCGCAGCATCGATATTGCATCTGTACATGAAGATAATGAACCGAAGCAGCGGGGGCAACAAGCGCTCACCGAAAGATTGTATTCGGAAATAACCGCCTCTTCCGCTGACATGATGGTCGCGTACCGCGGCACGTACCGCTGGGTGCAAAAATACGTCCCGGTTCCGGCAGCCGCTGTCAGCGCATCCGACAGCGGCCTGCGGGAGCAAGGCGTTTACCTTATAACAGGGGGACTAGGCGGTATTGGCTTAGCGCTGGCTGAACATTTGGCCAAGACTGTGCAGGCGAAGCTGATCCTGATCGGCCGCTCGGGGTTGCCTGGCGGAGCGGACTGGCGGCGCCGTGCTGCTGAACATCCGACAGACGAAGCGTTGACGGCCAAGCTGATGAAGCTGGAGGAGCTTGAACGGCATGGAGCGGAGGTGCTGATCTGCAACGCAGACGTATGCGATGTTCCGCGGATGGAGCAGATCGTAGCCCAAGCTGTCGCCCGTTTTGGAGCGATTCATGGCGTCATTCATGCGGCCGGAACGGCAGACGGAGCGTTAATCCAACGGCGCACACGGGAGATTGATGAACGCGCTCTGGCAGCCAAGGTGACCGGTACGCGGGTGCTGGGGCGGGTGTTGGAAGGAATGAGGCTTGATTTCGTCCTGCTGTGCTCCTCTCTGGTCAGCGTTCTGGGCGCAGTGGGGCAGGCAGGGTACTGCGCAGCCAATGCCTATCTCGACGCTTACGCCCACTACAAACGAGCGCAAGACGGCACACATGTTGTCTCAATCGATTGGGACGGCTGGCAGGTCGTAGGGATGGCCGCAGCGGCGGAGCAAGAGATCGCGACGGCGTCCGCGCAAGCGGGAGTACGCGCACAAGGTCCAGACAAGCTGACACGGCTGCTGCCGGAAGAGGGAGTCGCGGTATTCCGGCAAGCGCTTGGTTTCCATTTGCCGCAGGTGACGGTATCGACGGTCGATTTGCCGCTGCGGATGCAAGCCGCCCGTGCATCATCGCTGCAAACGCTGATAGAGGGGGAGCAGAGCGGCGCTGGACCGAAAGCGATCCGCCCCGATGTCAGCACGGCGTATGTGCCGCCGGAAGACGAGCTGGAACAGACGATGGCCGAGCTGTGGCGGGACTATCTCGGCATCGATCAAGTAGGCGCACACGATAACTTCTTCGAGCTTGGGGCCACTTCGCTCGATATGATTCAAATGAACACGAAGCTGCAGCGTGCATTGCAGTATGAAGTGTCCGTCGTTGACATGTTCAGCCATCCGACGGTTCATGCGTTGGCTGAATCGCTTAGACGCGCAAGAGCGGGGGAACCAGTCTCTGAAGAGACGGCGGACCGCTCCGGACAGATACACGAGGGGAAACATAGGTTGAAGCAGCGGCTGCAGAAGCGTGATAGAACGTGAAGGGGGTGGCAAGATGAGTGAATCAAACGGGATGTACGAAGGAACCGGCTTAGAAATTGCCGTTATCGGCATGGCAGGACGATTTCCTGGAGCGAAAAACGTGGGGGAGTTCTGGGAAAACTTGCGCGATGGCGTGGAATCGGTCACGTTTTTTACGGATGAAGAACTGAAAGAGGCAGGGATCGACCCCGAAGCGCTTCGGCATCCTCAGTATGTAAAGGCAAAGGCGATGCTGGAGGACGTGGAATCGTTCGATGCGCCGTTTTTTGACTACACGCCGCGGGAGGCGGAGCTTGTCGATCCGCAGTTTCGTCTGTTTCACGAATGTTCGTGGGAGGCGTTGGAGAATGCGGGGTACACTCCTGAATCCGAAGATAAATTAATCGGGGTTTACGCGGGAGCTTCCCCCAACACGTATTGGGTTGCAAGCCAGTTTATAGGCGCTTCCCATGCAAGCGATCATTTTCAAATTTTACAATTGAACAATCCGTCGTTTACGACGAGAATTTCATACAAATTGAATTTAAAAGGTCCGAGCGTGAGCGTGCAAACGGCCTGCTCCACCTCGCTTGTGTCCATCCATCTCGCTTGTCAGGGGCTGCTGGGCGGAGAATGCGATCTTGCTCTGGCTGGTGGCGTCTCGATCAATTTGCCGCGCAAAACCGGCTACCTGTACCAGGAAGGGATGATTCAATCGCCCGACGGTCATTGCCGGCCTTTTGACGAAGGGGCAAACGGGACCTTGTTCGGCGACGGCATCGGGATCGTCGTTCTCAAGCGGCTGACCGATGCCATTACGGATGGCGACACCATACACGCGGTCATTAAGGGCTCGGCGATCAACAATGACGGCAGCCGGAAAGTCGGGTATACGGCACCGAGCACGAACGGTCAAATCGAGGTCATCCGCGCCGCCCATCAAATGGCGGAGGTGCACCCGGAGAGCATCGGCTATATCGAAGCGCACGGTACAGGGACGGCACTCGGCGATCCGATCGAAGTGGAGGCGCTGCAGCTTGCTTTTGCCACTGAGAAAACGGGCTTTTGCAAAATAGGATCGCTCAAGTCCAACATTGGCCATCTGGACGCTGCCGCCGGGGTCGCGGGCTTTATAAAAGCCGTGCTGGCACTGCAGCATAAGCAGATCCCGCCAAGCCTTCACTTTCATCGCCCGAATCCAAAAATCGATTTTGCAAGCTCGCCCTTTTCCGTTAATACGGAGCTGACCCGTTGGGAAAGAGAGGGTGGTCCGCTTCGGGCTGGAGTCAGCTCATTCGGCATCGGGGGCACGAACGCCCACGTCGTATTGGAGGAAGCGCCGCCTATGACGGCGGTATCGGCCGGGCGGGACTTGAAGCTGCTTGTACTGTCGGCCGAGACGGAGGACGGATTGGAGCGTGCGACCCGCAATCTCGCCGACTTTCTGCGGACTCGTCCTGAGGTCGATCTGGCCGATGCGGCGTACACGCTGCAGACGGGGCGTAAGCGATTCCGGTTCCGGAGAACGCTTGTCTGCTCCGATGCCCGTGAAGCTCTTGCACGATTGACATCTCCTGCAGACGCTAAAGTGCATACAGGCGAGTCGGAACGCGATCAGGCCCGGGTTATCTTCCTGTTCCCTGGACAAGGTTCGCAATATGTGAACATGGGGCTGGATTTGTACCGGAAGGAGCCGCTGTTCCGCGCAGAATTGGACCGTTGCTGCGATATCATCGTCTCGTTGGGCGGTGTCGACCCTAGAGAGGTGCTGAATCAAGCGAACGGCAGCGCGGCAAGCCCGCCAGTAGCGGATCGGATCAACCAGACGGAAGCGGCTCAGCCTGCTTTGTTCGCGTTCGAATATGCGCTCGCCAAGCTGCTGATGTCGTGGGGCATTCAGCCGCGCGCGATGATTGGGCACAGCATAGGGGAATATACAGCCGCGTGTTTATCAGGCGTGCTCTCGTTGGCGGATGCGCTGGAGCTGGTCACCCTGCGCGGCAAGCTCATGCAGGAACTGCCGACCGGAGAGATGCTGAGCGTCTCGCTGTCCGAAGCAAGCTTGAGCGCGCTGCTTCCCGCGGAATTATCGCTGGCGGCGGTCAACGGACCGGAACTGTGCGTCGTATCGGGGCCGCATGCAGCGATCGCCTCCTTCGAAGCGAAGCTGACAGAGCGGCAGGTGGCGCACCGGAAGCTGCATACGTCGCATGCGTTCCACTCGGCGATGATGGAGCCGATATTGGCAATCTATGCGGACAAAGTCAAGCGGGTTGCGCTGTCCGCCCCATCCATCCCGTACGTATCCAATGTGACGGGAACGTGGATGACGGCGGAGGATGCCGCCGATCCCGCTTACTGGACGCGGCATTTACGGGATACGGTGCGATTTGCCGCCGGAGCGGCGGAGCTGCTCAAGGAGAAGCAGGCGGTCTTTATCGAAGTAGGGCCTGGCAATGTGTTGAGCAGCTTTATCCGCAAGCAGCAGGCTATTACGCGAGAGCATGAGGTACATCATCTCGTCCGCCATCCGCAGGAGCAAGCCGCGGATGACGCTTATCTGCTGGAGAAGCTCGGCAAAGTGTGGATAGCTGGCGTGAGGATCGATTGGGCGGGCTACTATACGGAAGAATGCCGTCGCCGGATTGCGTTGCCGACATATCCGTTCGAACGCCGGCGATATTCCGTGGAAGGCACGCCGCTGACATTGGGCGGCATGCGCCGGGAATCAGCTCTGCGGAAAGGCTCCCGCACGGAAGCGGGGGCGGCGGAGAACGATGGCGGCCAGCGGGACATGGGAACTGTCCGCATGGTGCCGGCGTCCGCTATCGAGCATACGATTGCGGACATTGTGCAGAGCCATTTTGGGTTTACGCAGCTCGGCATGAACGACAACTTTTTTGAAATCGGGGCTGGTTCGCTCGATATTTCCCAATTGGCGGATAAGATGGCAGAGGAGCTGCGCAAGGACATTCCCGTGGTCACCCTGTATTCCTATCCGACTGTGCGTGCGCTGGCGGCGTTTCTGCGGGAAGAAGGGGCGGGAACGGCGACGGAGGCGACAGAGGAAAAGGACGAAGCGCGTCTGCGTGCCATTGAAGAGGGATTGGCACGGGCCGAGCAGATGAGAACGAGGGCTGGTCAGGAACGGGAGCAACGGGAACGTGTATCTGACGAGGAGAACGGACTGGAGATTGCCGTCGTCGGCATGGCCGCCAGATTCCCTGGTGCGGACAGCCTCGAGCAGTTCTGGCACAATTTGCGGGATGGCGTCGAGTCGATATCGTTCTTCTCAGACGAGGAACTGCTGCAGGAAGGCGTTGATCCTCAGCTCGTCTCCCATCCTTCTTATGTCAAAGCAAAAGGTGTTCTGAACGGGTTCGACCAGTTCGATGCCGCATTTTTCGGCTATTCGCCGCGGGAA
Source organism: Paenibacillus sp. OSY-SE (assembly GCF_000283315.1). Lineage (NCBI taxonomy): Bacteria > Bacillati > Bacillota > Bacilli > Caryophanales > Paenibacillaceae > Paenibacillus > Paenibacillus sp. OSY-SE. The sequence goes on from NZ_ALKF01000205.1 coordinate 106,360, forward strand.
GCGCAGCTTATGGACCCGCAGTTGCGGCTGTTTCACGAATGCGCGTGGGAAGCGCTCGAATCTGCCGGGTACAATCCGGACGCCTATCCGGGGCTGATCGGGGTATATGCGGGCGCGACTCCCAATCTGGAGTGGGTCTCCCGCTTTGCCGCCGAATTGGGCGGGACGGAACGATTCAGCGCCATGCTGCTTAACGACCGTGAATTTTTCAGCACGCAGCTGTCGTATAAGCTCAATCTACGCGGTCCGAGCATTTCCATGCAGACGGCTTGCTCTACTTCTTTGGTCAACATCGTATTGGCTTCGCAGGGGCTGCTGGCGGGCGCATGCGATATTGCATTGGCAGGCGGCGCCACCGTCAGCGTTCCCCACAAGAGCGGCTACCTGTACGAAGACGGCATGATTCAGTCGCCGGACGGACACTGCCGCGCCTTCGATGAACAGGCGGCAGGGACTGTGTTCGGCGACGGCGTCGGCGTCGTCATCTTGAAGCGGCTGCGCGACGCCATCGCGGATGGAGACGTGGTACATGCCGTCATCAAGGGCTTCGGGCTGAACAATGACGGAATGCGCAAGGTGGGCTTCACCGCTCCGAGCACGAAGGGACAGGCCGAAGTCATCCGTGCAGCCCATCTGATGGCAGGAGTGGAGCCGGAGAGCATTACTTATGTCGAAGCACACGGAACGGGCACCAACATGGGGGACCCGATCGAGATCGAAGCGTTGAAAGAGGCATTCCGCACCGAGGAAAAAGGATTTTGCCGCATCGGATCCGTCAAGTCCAACGTCGGGCATCTCAACAGCGCGGCCGGTGCAGCCGGCTTCATCAAGACGGTGCTCGCGTTGAAAGCGAAGCAAATTCCCCCGAGCCTGCATTTTGAACGGGAAAATCCAAATATCGATTTCGTCAACAGCCCGTTCGTCGTCAACACCGAACTGACACCTTGGGAGAGCGGCCGCTATCCGTTGCGATCTGGGGTTAGCTCATTCGGCATCGGGGGCACCAATGCGCACGTCATTCTGGAGGAGGCCCCTATCGCGGAAGCCTCTGGCGAGGGCCGAGGTGACAAATTGCTGCTGCTGTCCGCTAGAACGGACACAGCCTTGGCTCAGGCAAAAGAGCGCTTGGCCGCGTTTTTGTCGCAGCATCCGGATGTCAATCTGGCAGATGTTGCGTACACGCTGCAAGCGGGCAGGAAGGCCTTCGAATGGAGAGCTGCATTCGTATGCAGGGACGCGCAGGAAGCCGCCGCCATTCTGACATCGTCCGAGCCGGACAAGATAGCCGTGGCCGAGACGGGAACGCAATCCCGTTCAGTCGTGTTCATGTTCCCGGGGCAAGGCTCCCAGTACGTCAACATGGGACGCGAGCTGTATCGCGATGAGCCGGTGTTCCGGGACGAGGTTGACCGCTGCCTCGAACTCGTTCAACCGCATATGACGGTTGACCTGAAGGCGGTGCTGTTCCCGAACGAGCTGGACCAAGCCGTTCAGGAGGAGCTCCTGTTGCGGACGGATATTGCGCAGCCTGTGCTGTTTATGGTCGAATATGCGCTCGCCAAGCTGCTCATGCGCTGGGGCGTCCGCCCGGAAGCGATGATGGGGCACAGCATCGGCGAGTATGTCGCAGCCTGTCTGTCTGGCGTATTTCCGCTGGAAGAGGCGCTGCAGCTCGTCGCGCTTCGCGGGCGGCTCATGCAAGCGCTGCCTGCCGGCTCGATGCTCAGCGTCGCGCTGCCCGAGTCGGAGCTTCGCCCTCTGCTGCCGGATCGGCTTGCGCTGGCGGCCGTCAACAGCTCGGCATTGTGTGTCGTCGCGGGCGAGTCCGAGGAGATTGACGCCTTTGCCCGTCTATTGGACGACAAAGGCTATGCGAGCCGACGGCTGCATACGTCCCATGCGTTCCATTCGCACATGATGGATCCGATATTGGAGGCATTCGCGGACAAAGTGCGCTCGATTCGGCTGAATGAGCCGGCGATGCCTTTCATTTCCAATGTGACAGGAACGTGGATTACGCCGGAAGAGGCAACGGATGCGGAATACTGGGTCAGACATTTGCGGTCGACCGTGCGCTTTGCGGACGGGCTTGACGAGCTGTTGAGCAATCCGCGCGCCGTGTTCATCGAGGCCGGGCCAGGCAATGCGCTTAGCACGTTCGTGCGCAAGCATCTCGCCGCCTCGCGAGAGCGGGCAGTCGTTAATTTGCTTCGGCATCCCCAGGAAGCAGTGCCGGATTCGGCCCATCTGCTGCACACAATCGGGCGCCTCTGGCTGGCTGGCGTCGACATGGACTGGCAGGGCTTCTATGCGCACGAGCGGCGCAGACGCATCGAGCTGCCCACATATCCGATGGAGCGGCAGCGATATTGGCTGGACGAACAACATCAGCCGCTGGCGGCGGGACGTCCATCTGCGCCGCGTTCCGGCAAAAACCCGAACATGGCGGATTGGTTCTATTATCCTTCGTGGGAACGCTCGCTGCTGCAGGAGCGCCCGGACGATAGGCAGCCGAACGGGCATAGCTGGCTACTATTCGCGGATGGCTGCGGTGTGGCGGACGAGCTGGCCGAACGTGTGCGCCTTGACGGGGATCGTGTCGCAACCGTGAAGGCGGGTGCCGCATTCGCCGCGCACGACGATGGAACGTTTACGCTTTCCCCCGGCTCGGCGAAGCATTACGCGCTGCTGCTGGAGGAGCTGCGGAAGCGGGACTTCACACCGGATCGCGTCGCCCATCTGTGGAGTGTCTCCACTCCTGATGAGGAAGTCGGACCGGCCGGGATGTCATCCGGATCGGAAACGGCTGAACAGCGCCAGCAAGCACTGGGGTATTACAGTTTGATATATCTGGCTCAAGCGCTGCGCAAGCAGAAGGAGGCCGCCGATGTCCGCATCGCCGTCGTGTCGACGGATATGCAGGAGGTAACAGGGCTGGAGCGGCTGTCTCCAGGCAAAATGACGCTGCTCGGTCCGTGCATGGTCATCCAACAGGAGTACAGCGGAATTACGTGCGTGAGCATCGACATCGATGTGCCGGAAGGAGCAAGCCATCAGCGGCGCATTGCCACTCAAATCATGGCAGAATTGTCGGTTCCGGCCTCGGATCGTCTCATCGCCTACCGCGGCCATTACCGCTGGGTGCAGAACTACAAGCCTATCGCCCTGCGCCAGGCAGAAACTCCGGCCGCACCATTCCGGGAGAAGGGTGTATACCTAATCACCGGAGGTCTCGGCGGAATTGGGATGCTGACGGCCGAATATTTGTCGCAGCATTTCCGGGCGCGGCTCATCCTCACCGGCCGTTCCGGCTTTCCGGCCCGGGACGAGTATGAGCATTGGATTGCCGAACACGGCGAGGAACATCCGGTCGTACGCAAAATCAGGCGCGTGCAGCAGCTGGAAGGGCTAGGCGCCGAGGTGACATACATGCAGGCCGATCTGTCCGACGAAGAACAGATGGGCCGCGTCTTCAAGTTCATTGACACCGCATACGGTTGTTTGCACGGGGTCGTGCAAGCGGCGGGGCTTCCTGGCGGCGACTCCTTCCGCGCGATAGAAAATATCGGCGGGGAGCAAGCCGACGAGCAGTTCCGGGCCAAAGTCCAAGGCTTGCAGATATTGGCAAGGCTGCTTGCCGACAGAGAGGCGGATGTGTGCATCCTGTTCTCATCCATCGCCAGTGTGTTGGGGGGACTCGGCTTCAGCGCCTATTCGGCTGCGAACCTATTCATGGATGCTTTTGCACGCAGACAGAATCGGGAAGGCGTGACGAAGTGGCTGTGCGTCAATTGGGATGCATGGGAGTTCTGGGAGGAGCACCAGTCAACGATCGGGGAATCGCTCGTCGAACTGGCAATATTGCCTGCCGAAGCGCCGGAGCTGTTTCAATACGTCTTCAACCCATGCGACAGCAACCAGATCATCGTGTCCACGGGAGGCCTCCAGGTGCGGATAGATCAATGGATTAGGCACGCAGGCAAGAAGAAGGAAGAGCCGGTTGGGGACGGCAGCTCATTCGTCAGGCCGAACCTGACCAACCCTTATGTCGCGCCGCGCAACCAAGTGGAGAAGGCAATTTCCGACGTTTGGAAACAATTTTTCCGCATCGATCAAGTGGGCATTCACGATAATTTCTTTGACTTGGGGGCGAGTTCGCTTGACATGATTCAAGTGACTGGCAAATTGAACGAAGCGTTGGACGAAAGCATCGCTGTCGTCGATATGTTCACCTATCCCACCATTCATGCGCTCGCTCAGCGTCTTAACCGGAATGGGCAGGACGAGGCAGAGGAAGCAGAAATGGAGCATCAGCTGATCGACTCCGTGGCGAAAGGCAAGAAGCGGCAGCAGCAGCAAAAAGAAAAAAGACGCAAAGGAGAGGTCTTGCAATGAGCGTATCGAACGGAAGGGAATATACCGGATCGGAAATCGCCGTCATCGGCATGTCGGGAAGGTTCCCGGGCGCCAAAAACTTGCGGGAATATTGGGATAACCTCCGCACCGGCAAGGAGAGCATTTCCTTTTTCAGCGATGAGGAGCTGTTGGAAGCAGGCATCGATGCAGAAGTGGTGCGTCATCCGAACTATGTGAAAGCAAAAGGGATGCTGGATGACATCGAATACTTCGATCCCGAGTTTTTTGACTATACCCCGCGCGAAGCAGAGGTCATGGATCCGCAATTTCGCCTTCTTCACGAATGCTCCTGGGAAGCGCTCGAACAAGCGGGGTACGACCCAAAGGCGTATAAAGGAGCCATCGGGCTATACACCGGCGCAGCCTTCAATTCCCACTGGTTCATGCGGGCGTTCAAGGGATTGGGGACGGCGGAGGAATCCGCCACGCTGGAGACGGCCATGCTGAACCTGCGCGATTATATGGCAACGCTCGTGTCGTACAAACTGAACTTGAAGGGACCGAGCTTTACGGTTCAAACGGCTTGTTCAACGTCGCTCGTCGCCGTGCACCTAGCTTGCCAAGGATTGCTGAGCGGGGAGTGCAGCATGGCGCTTGCCGGAGGCGTGTCGATCCAACTGCCGAAGAAAACGGGCTATTTTTATCAAGAGGGCATGATTAACTCGCCTGACGGACATTGCCGCGCCTTCGACGAACAGGCGGCCGGCACCGTCTTCGGAGACGGGGCGGGCATCGTCGTCTTGAAACCGCTCGAGGATGCGCTCGCGGATGGAGACCACATATACGCCGTCATCAAAGGCTCGGCGATTAATAATGACGGCAACCGGAAAGTAGGCTATACCGCACCGAGCACGTCGGGACAAGTTTCCGTCATTCGTGCCGCCCATCACGTATCGGAAGTGGAGCCGGAAAGCATCAGCTACATCGAAGCGCACGGCACGGGGACGACGCTGGGTGATCCAATCGAGATTGAAGCGTTGAAAACCGCATTTCAAACGGAGAAGAAGCGGTATTGCGGCATCGGAACGGCAAAATCCAACATCGGGCATTTGAATAACGCCGCCGGGGTAGCCGGATTCATCAAGACCGTGCTGGCGCTTGCCCATAAACAATTGCCGCCGACGCTTCATTTCGAACGTCCGAATCCGAAGATCGATTTCGAGAACAGCCCGTTCTATGTCAACGACCAATTGAGCGACTGGAAAAACGACCATTACCCGCTGCGGGCTGGCGTAAGCTCATTCGGCATCGGCGGCACGAATGCACACGTCGTCTTGGAGGAGGCGCCGCCAGCCGCCGCTTCCTCCCCGGGCAGAACGGCGCAGTTGATCGCCTTGTCCGCCAAGACGGAAGCTTCGCTCCACCGATTGACCGAGCGGATGGCCCGGCATTTGCAGGAGCATCCGGACGTGTCCTTGGCCGATATGGCGTATACGCTGCAAGTGGGGCGCGCGTCGTTCCTGCATCGCCGCACGCTTGTCTGCAGCAGCGCAGAGGAAGCTGCCGGACAGCTGGCGCAGCCCGATTCAACCGATGTCCAGAGCGGGATTGCCGTTGCCGATGACAAGCCGGTTGTATTCATGTTCTCCGGCCAAGGCTCGCAATACGTCGAGATGGGAAGGGAGCTATATGAGCGGGAACCGGTCTTTCGCGACGAAGCGAACCGCTGCTTCGAACAGATGCCGGGCGAGATCGGTCAGGAGGTGAAGCGGGTTCTATATCCGTCTGCCGAAGAGCCGGAAGCTGCCGGCGCTCTCATCAACCGGACGGACATCGCGCAGCCGATCATATTTACGGTCGAGTACGCGCTTGCCAAGCTGATGATGAAGTGGGGACTGAACCCGCAGGCAATGATCGGGCATAGCATTGGCGAATATGTCGCCGCGTGTATCGCCGGCGTCTTCTCGTTGGAAGATGCCATCCGGCTGGTCACGCTCCGCGGCCAATTGATGCAGAGCCTGCCGGGCGGCGACATGCTGAGTGTCCCGCTAACTGAGGAGGAGCTGCTGCCGCTGCTGTCCGGCGACCTGTCGCTGGCCGCGGCAAACGCTCCTGCCATGGCCGTCGTGTCGGGTTCGCATGATGCGGTTGAGGCACTGGCTGCCTCGCTGGAGGAGAGAGGACTCAACTGCCGGCGTCTTCATACATCCCACGCGTTCCATTCTGCGATGATGGAGCCGATGCTGGAGGAATATGAGCGTGAGGTGGGCAAGCTTGTGCTGAATCCGCCGCACACACCGATTATTTCAAATGTTACGGGGACGTGGATCCGGGACGAGGAAGCGGTAAGCCCGGCTTACTGGGTGCGGCATCTGCGCAGTACGGTACGGTTCGCGGACGGATTAACGACGCTGTTCGCCGAGTTGGATGCTGCGTTTGTCGAGATTGGCGGAGGCAATGCGCTGACCACATTTGCAAGATGTCATACGGAGGCAAAGGGGGATCGCGTCTTCGTGAACCTAATGCGGCATCCGCAGCAGAGCATGTCGGACGTGACGCATCTGCTCCAGCAAGTCGGACGGTTGTGGAATGCCGGCGTGAATTTCGACTGGACCCGCTTCTACGGGGAGGAGAAAAGGAATCGCATTCCTTTGCCAACGTATTCGTTTGATCGCAGACGCTTCTGGATCGATGAAGAGGGAATCCGCATCGTGCACTCAACTTCACCGACGGAGAGCGCCGGGCAATCCGACAGCACGGAGCGGCATGCGCGACGGGAGATGTCGAGCGGGTTTACCGCTCCGCGGAATCCGCTGGAAGAGACGTTGGCAGCCATATGGCGGAATCTGTTCGGCATCGAGGAAATCGGGATTCACGATGATTTCTTTGAATTGGGCGGCCATTCCTTGAAGGCGACCAGCCTCATCACCAAGATACATAAGGAGCTCGATGTGGAGCTGGTATTGTCGGATATTTTCAGCATGCCGACGATTAGCGCGCTTGCTCAGCATATTGGACAAATGGAGAAAAACGAATATTTGGCAATCGCGGCGGCGGAACAGAAACCGAACTACCAGCTCTCATCGGCTCAGAAGCGAACATTCCTTATCCATCAGCAAATCGGCCAGGTGACCACCTACAACATGCCGATGGCCTTGTTGGTGCACGGAAATGCTGACGCGGATCGGTTTGAGGACACTTTTATCAAATTGATTCACCGTCATGAAAATATGCGCACTTCGTTCCACATGGTGGACGGAGAGCCGGTGCAGCAGATCCACGAAAGCTTCAAGTTTGCCGTCGAGCGCCTCGAAGCAGACGAGGAGGACATGAAGAAGATAGTGAGACGGTTCATTAAGCCTTTCGATTTGGGCCAAGCCCCGCTTATCCGCGCCGCCTTCGTCAAGCTCGCGCCAGAAAAGCATGTGCTGCTCATGGATATGCATAATATCGTGTCGGACGGCGCGTCGATGAACGTGTTCATTAAGGAGTTCAGCGACCTGTATGCAGGCAAAGATCTGCCGTCATTGCGGATTCAGTATAAAGATTATGCGGAATGGCAGCACCGTCTGCTAGGCGGGGATGTTATTCGGAAGCAAGAGGAATATTGGATGAGCCAGTTCCGGCAAAACATTCCGGTGCTGAATATGCCAACCGACTTCGAGCGGCCCGAATTCCAATCGTTCGTCGGCAGAGCGCACAAGCTCAACCTGTCCAAGGAAACGGCAGATCGGATGAACGCCTTGGCCAAATCGCAAAATGTCACGATTAACGTGCTGCTGTTTCACCTGTACACGATCGTGCTGCACAAATATACCGGCCAACACGATGTGACGGTCGGGTCGCTGGTCGCAGGCAGGCGTCATGCCGACGTGGAACACCTGATCGGCATGTTCACCAACTTCCTGCCGATCCGGGTCAGCTTCGAGGAGCGTCGCACCATTCTCGATCAGCTGCGCACTCTGAACGACACGATGATGAACGCCTATGAAAATCAAGATTTCCCGTTTGACCGGATGGTGGAGAAGCTGTCCGCGAAATTGCCGCGCGGCCGCAATCCGCTGTTCGACACGATGATGATTTTCCACAACGAGTTTGACGGTGATACGGTGCTGAACGCCGAAGGGCTCACCTTTGAGAACTATGACATTACGAAAGGGATCTCCAAGCTCGACTTCAAGCTCGATATAGGCTATGCGGATAACGGAGGGCTGCTCTGCGTAATGCAATATAACACCGCCTTGTTCGTCGAAGAGACGATGGCGGGGCTGATGCGGCATTTTACCGAGCTGATTGACTTGGTGCTGGCCAACCCAGAGCAGGAGCTGGGGGAATTGAACTTGTTCACCGAAGCAGAACAGCGCGAACTGGCCGCGAAGAGACGCAATCTCGCACCGGAACGTACCTTTACCGTGACGGCCGCCTCTACCTTTACGGCGGAGCCGATTCGCCCCTATGTCAACTGGTGGGGGGAGCAATTCGGAACGCGCATCGACATCCGTTTTGCGCCGTATCACCAAGTGTTTCAGGAGCTCTTGAACCCGGGCAGCTCTCTCTCGTCCGATGGCGACGCCGGACTGTTGCTCGTCCGCTTCGAGGATTGGCTGCGGGATGATCGTTCGCCGGAGCCCGAACAGATTAAGAAGCTGGAACGCGCGCTCGCCGACCTAGTGGAGGCGATCTCCGCAGGGTGGAGCACAAGGCCGCTGTTCGCGGGAGTATTTCCCGTGTCGGTATCACTTACGGCCTCTCCGGTAATGGCGAGTTATTTGGAGGAGCTGACGAACCGATGGAAGCGCGAGTTGGAACGGCTGGAGCATGTCCATGTCATCGACTTCAGAGAGGTTGGCGCGATGTTTGGTATCGAGCAAACGTATGATGCCGCCGCCGATCGAGCTGCGCATATGCCGTTCACGCCTGAATATTACGCGGCAATCGGGACATTCACGGCACGCAACCTGTTGGCTTGGCAAGGACATCCGTTCAAGGTCATTGCGGTGGATTGCGACAATACGCTGTGGCATGGAGTGTGCGCTGAAGATGGAGCGGAAGGGTTAACGGTCGGGGAGCCTTATCGTGAGCTGCAGCGGTATCTGCTGACTAAGCAGCAGGAAGGCATGCTGCTTGTGCTCGTCAGCAAGAACAATGAAACGGATGTGTGGGACGTATTCGATAAACATCCTGACATGCTGCTGAAAAAGGAACATCTCGCCGGCTGGCGCATTAATTGGAATGCAAAATCCGAAAATCTGAAGGAACTGGCGGAGGAACTCCGGTTAGGATTGGACAGCTTTATTCTAATCGACGACAGTTCGCTAGAATGTTCCGAGGTTCAGTCGAAATGTCCAGACGTGCTCACGCTGCAGCTCCCCGACGAACGGCAAATGCCGGCATTCCTGCAGCATGTCTGGGCGTTGGACCGCATCCGGGTGACGGAAGACGATAAGCAGAGAACCGAGATGTACGCGACGGAACGCAAGCGCGGCGAAGTTCGCGCATCGGCCGCATCGCTGCAGGCGTTCCTCGATGAATTGGATCTGATGATGAGCATGAGCGAGGCGAGTGCCGAGCAACTGCCGCGCATTGCCCAGCTTATGCAGCGAACCAACCAATTTGTGCTGAACGCCAACCGCAGCACGGAGAGCGACTTGGCAGTCGTTCTTGATAATCCTGATACGACGTGCTGGGCGATTGAAGCCGCGGATAGATTCGGCCGCTACGGTCTGGTCGGGGCGGTCATTACGAGATGCGAGGACAACAACTTGCATCTGGACGCCTTCCTCCTGAGCTGCCGGATTCTTGGAAGAGGAATAGAAGCTGCCGTGCTGAGTTCCTTGAAGCCATACTGCCGTGAACGGCAGGCCGATTATATCGAAGCTGCCTGCACGCTTACCGGGAAGAACGAACCGATGCTGGCCTTTTTGAAAACAGGAAAGTGGGTCGTGACGGAGGAGACGGATCGGGTCGTGCGTTTCCGGCATGCAGTGGAAGATTTACCCGACACCATCGGCCATATCCAATGTTTCCACAACGCTCCCCTTCCCGGCAACGAAGAGCCGCAGCGCGCTGGGAATGAAGGAAATCGTACGGAAGACCTCGTCTCTGCAGCAGAGCGAAGCTTAGAACGGCCAACCTGGGAGGTAGCTGTTGACGGCCGGGAAAGTCAGCTGCACAGGCATCAACTGATCCCGCTGCAATATTATAGCGCCGCCCGGCTGCTTCAACTTCCGGTGCAGGAAGCGGAGGAGGGGGAGGCGCAAAGAGCCGCATACCGTGCGCCGACCAATGAGGTGGAAGCGGCAATGGTGCAAATTTGGGAGCGGGTGCTAGGAATCGGCAACATCGGAATTGACGATGACTTCTTCCGTTTGGGCGGCAGTTCCCTTCATTCTGTCCGTGTCGAGATTGAAATGGAGAAGCAAGGTCTCTTCACGGATGGGCAGCAATTATTCAAATATCGAACGATACATCAATTGTGTCCGTTCATTCGTGTCTCCGTTATGGATTAATTCGGAGCGCACCATATTCAAGGCATCTGCTGATAAAGGAATCCTTTATGGCAGGTGCCTTGCTTTTGCTTGGGAAATATAGGATAATGATTGCGTTTGTTAGTATTCCAGAATCATACATATGAAGATATTGATGGGTTCCATAAATGATAAAGGAGATAGAAGAAAAATATGAATAACGAAGTAATGAATTCGATTTATTCCCAAGTGTCAATTAAGGATGGAAAAAAAGTAATCGAGAACATTCTTCTGGATATTTACTTTAAACCGGGCATCTCTACGAAGGACATCGCAAGAAAGACGCTGCTGCCGTTGCCGATTGTGGCTGCCATTAAGAAGGAATTTATTAAGGCAGGGGTTATCGAACAAAATCGGGGGGTCAATTGCACCCCGAGAGGGATACGGTTAGTCGAGCATACAATGGGCTATGGACAATTGGATCGCTCCTTGTATCAGCGTTTGAAATATGAACAATGGCAGTCGGACGAGCTGGATAGCATGCTGACGAAGTTGGAAGGCGTCTTTGAGGGGCGGCCTCAGGTCGATGTTACCATCGATCAATCCCGGTGCACTCTGGAGACAAGCATGAAGCGGGCCATTCTCGCGCTCCGGCACGAGGCTCTTATCGGGAGAGATATCGTTTGCCTAGGGGACGATGATCTGGTTAGCGTCTCTTTAGGGTTTCTGTTGAAGCAACTATTTCAACAAGATGCCCACAAGTCCAACACCCGCATACATCTGTTCGAGATTGATAAACGCATTATCAGTTACGTGAACTACCTTGCGGAAGTTGAAGATCTGCCGATCGTGTGCTACGAAATGGATTTTCGCGAACAGCTCCCAGCAGACTTTTTGCGTCGTTTTGATTGTGTGTTTACCGATCCCCCTTACACGCAGCAGGGGATGTCGTTATTCGTATCGCGAGGAGTCCAATTGCTGAAGCAAGAGATCGGGCTGCCCATCTTCCTCTCGTTCGCTCACAAATCACCGGACTTTGCCTTGGCGATGCAGCGGGAATTTTCGAGAATGGGCTTGCTTGTGACGAGTGTCTTGCCTCGTTTTAATGAATATATCGGAGCGGAAATAATAGGTAACACGAGCCAGATGATTGTGTTACAATCTACGGAAGAGACGAAGGAAAGCATTGCCCGTGATTATCGGGATGCCCTCTATACGGGAGAAGTAAGACGCACGATTCGCTCTTACGAATGCAAACGTTGCAATCACGTGACTGAGGTCGGCTTTCAAATGCAATGGCAAACGATAGAGCAGTTGAAGAAAGAGGGCTGCCCGAGCTGCCGGCATGACACCTTTGAGCTCATTCAAAAAAAGAACGCATAAGAACGCAGAATGGAGTCACACCAAGATGTCGATCAGAGAAATCGAGCCGAATGACATTGCGATTATCGCAAAATTTGAAACAGATATTTCTGTCATATCATTCGGAGAGGATGCCGTTACCGATCCTCAATTTCATGCCAAGAAGCTTGAAAAGGCACTTCGTTATGAGAAAAAAGGGATGCTTGTCCTGGAAGTCGACGGGAACATTGCAGGCTGGATGTGGATTACGCCGAAGGAAAACTTCGTGACGAAAGAAACCTATGCCAATTTTAGAAGCTTTTACATCGAAGCATCCTTCCGCGGCACCGCCTATGTGGATGAACTATTTGAAGCGGGAATGACGTACTGCAAGGGAGAGGGCGCCATGCATATCATCGGAAAGGTGCACGTGAGCAATTTGCCGATGCGGCTGCTCTATAAAAAGTACGGTTTCAAACCAACACACCTAACGATGGAATTATTCGCTAATGATTCAGATGATTAAATGCGTAGTATGGGACTTGGACGATACGTTGTGGGAAGGGACGCTAAGGGAAGACGAAGCGGGTGTCAAGCTGCTGCCAGAGATCGCTGCCGTCATCGACACATTGGATCAGCGTGGGATTCTCCATAGCATTGCCAGCCGTAACAGTTGGGAACAAGTGAAAAACAAACTGGAGCAGCTGGGGATCGCCCATTTCTTCCTGTACCCGCAGTGCCATTTCGATTCAAAAGCAGCGAGCATGGAGCGGATTGCGAAGGAACTGAACATCGGTTTGGATACGCTTGCGTTTGTCGACAACGATCCGTTCGAACGATTTGAAGTGAATTATTATGTGCCTCAAGTACATACCTATGCTGCACACCAATATCGGGAGCTGCCTGAGTATCCCGAATTTCAGGTTGTCCAGGCAACCGAGGAGACGGCGAGCCGACGGCAATATATGCAGGCGCGGCAAATGCGGGAGGAAGCCAGAAAAGCGCACAAGGGCAGTCGCGAGCAATTTTTGAAAGAATGCCGTATGAAGCTGCAGATCAGAACGGCGCGGCAAGAAGATTACCTGCGGGTTGTTGAATTGTCCCATCGCACCAATCAGATGAACAGCCTGTTGGAACGGATTGATTTGCCGTTCGTCGAATCGTATTGCAACCAGGACAGCCACTATTTATATGTGGCCAAGCTGGAGGACCGCTTTGGCGCGCATGGGCTGATCGGCACTTGTTTTGCAACGGTCACAGAGGACAGGATCGATATCAAGCTGTTCTGCATTTCTTGCCGGATTGAAGGCCGCGGCATAGCTTCCGCCTTTTTGTATACGGTCCTGGAACGATTGGGGCAACAGGTGCCGCAGGCGGACGCCGTACGTTGTCTGTTAGTGCGCAAACAACGAAATTTGCCTGCAAGGCTATTGTTGGAGATGCTGGGCTTCAAGAAAACCATTACAGAAGATGAGCAATCCACTTACATGCTGCCGCTGCCGCTCCCGCGCATGGCATTCGATTGGCTCGAGATAGGAGAATAAGCGATGAACCGTGATGCCATTGAACAAGAGATTGCGGGCTTGATCAAGGAAATGTTGAATTTGCCGTTCGTCGATGCAGATACCGTCTTAGTCGGTAATACCGGGGTTCTGGACTCGATGACGATAGTGAGACTTCTTGCAGAGATAGAGCATAGGTTTGAATTTACGTTGGACGAGGATGATTTGACGTTGGATTCCATAAGCAATGTCAAGCGTCTGACGGAGTGGGTCATCAAGAGCAGACAGGCGAGTCATTGAGTTGTTGTACAGCTTCATTTGGGAATGCAGCCGTTCTCAGACACCGCGCCCCTGCAGGAATTTTTCCTGAAGGGGCGCGGTGTTTTTTTTGACAGATTTCTTTCCCAGAGCAGTTATGTCTATTCCATCCCTTGCCTTACTCTCCCCTACATTCAGAATGGCAGCTCCACCCTTCCTATCGAACGAGAGGATGTAGTTCGGATTTCCGTGTAATGGTCCCTAGCCCCATTCACCCAAACAGTCAGGAAGGAGGGCGATGGGGATACGGCAAATGCTATTTCGAACGATGGCATAAAGCGGCCGCATACTATCGCAGTGAAATCGAGCTATCTAATGGGCGTGCCGTCTTCTGAAGGAAGGGGAGAATGAAGCGAAGGGCGGCTCAAGCAAATCACCCTCAGTCTGAGCGCGCCATTGTACGAACGGCACCTTCGTTCATGATGCAGCGTCCCTGCCTTACTATTTGACAATGGTACGTTAGCGATAAAGCATAAAAACCTGCCTAAGAGGTGATCGCTCATCTTTGAAAGGCCTCGAGAGAGGTTTTCTCGCATGCAGAGTATTTCAAAAATTGTTAAAGGGGTGGTTCAAAAAGCCCCTTTTTGAAGAGGCGCTTAAAGAAATAGTGAACACAAAAAAATAGCTACTATTGTAAAAGTTGGCATGTTATAATCGGGTTGAAATATATGACATCACGTGAATATTTATACATAAAAATGTTGATTTTTGAGAGAAGAGAGGTGAGTTTGCTTTAGGGGTTGTTCTAATCGTAAAACGCTGCAGCTACGACTGAAACAGATTCATGACGCATAAGAAAATTCTTAAACCAATGGAGGAATTTCAATGAAGCCGAATGAACATGGGACAGCGAGTGAGACAGATACGATGGCGCAAGACGCCGTAACCATTGTCGGATATACGGATCAATTTAGCATACAGCCTGGTCAAGAACTGAATTTTATGATCGACACGGCGAGTTCCGTTTACACAGCTAGCGTTGTGCGGTTATGCGGTGGAATGCCCGATCCGGACAACTCGTCATACTTGCCGACGGAGACCGTACCGGCAGATTGCGCTGGCGAATACCCCGGGCGACGGCAGACGACTGCTGCCGGCTCCTATGCCAAGCTGCCGTTGCCGGAAGAGTGGCTGCAAGGCGGCGAATTCTCGGTGCAGATGTGGGTCTGTCCGACGATACCTGAATACTGCCGGGCGCAGACCGTCTGGTCGGCACGCTCCGCCGACGGCGCGTCTGGAGCAGATCTGACGCTGGAAGAGGACGGACATGTAACGTTTTCCTTGACCGGCGGCTGCGGGCAATCCGTTAATGTGCGCAGTGACGCGCCGCTGGAAGGAAATGCGTGGTACTTCGTTGCCGTGCAGTATTCCGTGCGAAGCGGGGCAGCGACTCTCTACGTCAGCTACCGTGATGGATGGAAGCCTAATGACGACACGCAAGTATGCACTGCGGCTGCGAAGCTGGACTACACGAACGTCGTCATATCCCGCGTCCTGCTTGCCGCAGATTCGGACCCAGACGCGCTCGCACGCACCTCTCGCCATTACAACGGAAAAATTGGCAACCCGCGGTTTTTCCGAGAGTATTTTAACGAGGAGCAGCTGCATGACTTGTCAGTCGGCGCGGACAAAGGGACTGACGGCTTGCTCCTCGTCGCTGATTACGATTTTGGCGTCGACATTTCATCGTCCCGGCTTGTGGATCTGTCGGCAGGAGGCTACCACGGCACCTTGCGTCAAGGCGGCACACGCGCCGTTACCAGTCACAATTGGAACGGAGAACAGGTGGATTACCGGCTCGCTCCGGAACAATACGCGGCGGTTCATTTCCATGACGACGACATTGAGGATGCCGGTTGGGAGACCGACATTACTTGGCGGCTTCCAGAGGATTTAGCCAGCGGCGTATACGCGCTCAAATTGGAGGCAGAAGGCAATATCGACTACATCCCATTCTTTGTGCGGCCTGTACAAGGCACTGTAACAGCACCCGTCTTGTTTCTTGCACCGACCAACACCTATCTGGCTTACGGCAACGAGCGGCTGTTCAAATTGGCCAAAGATTATTTGCCCGACGATTATGTTCTCCCGGCGCAAGACGTTTATTTAGACGAGCACCCCGAGCTCGGCAATTCCATTTACGATCTCCACAACGACGGCAGCGGCGTTCAGTACTCTTCCCGATTGCGTCCGATCTTAAATCTCCGGCCTCACTATCGCAATTGGCGGGCTGTGCGCCACTTCTCGGCTGATTTGTACATTACCGGCTGGCTGGAGCAGCGGGGACAGAGCCACGACGTAGCCACTGACGATGATTTGCACAATGAGGGCATTGACTTGCTCCGGCCTTATAAGGTATTGATTACCGGCAGTCATCCTGAATATTGGACGCGCCCGATGATGAAGGCGCTGGAGCAGTATTTGGCAGACGGCGGCCGCTTAATGTATCTGGGAGGCAACGGATTCTACTGGGTGACCAGCTTGGATCCGGATCGGCCGCATCTGTTGGAAGTGCGGCGCGGCAACTCCGGTTCCCGCTCCTCGGACTCCCCGCCAGGCGAGCTGTTCCACAGCACGACGGGCGAGCCAGGAGGCATTTGGCGACACTATGGATACGTGCCTCAGCGTCTTGTCGGCGTAGGCGTCACGGCCTTGGGCGGTGGAACGGCCTGCGGCTATCGCCGTCTGGAAGACAGCTTTCATCCGTCAGCCCAATTTATTTTTGACGGGATCGGCGATGACGAAATTATTGGCGACTTTGGATATGCTGCGGGCGGTGCGGCTGGTGATGAGATCGATCGCTATGATCTCAAATTCGGTACGCCTCGACATACGCTGTGGCTTGCCACGTCGACCGGATTTGACAATAATTATCAATTTTTGCATGATGATCAGCTGCATACTGCGCCTGATCAGGGCGGCTGTGACAACCCGCTGGTACGGGCGGACATGACCTATTTTGATATCCATGGCGGAGGCGCGGTGTTCTCCGTCGGATCGATTAACTGGGCTGGGAGCCTTGCTTGGAACGACTATGACAACAATGTCTCCCGCATCAGTGACAACGTCCTGAAGCGGCTGCTTGCCGAGCAAGACAGTCCAGCTGTCCCTTCGGCCGAGGGTGTGTGAGATGCATCGGCAGTTGTCCGGAGCCTTCACTGCACCGATATCAGAATAAACGCGCTTACGGAGGAAATGAATCATGAGCAGGAAGCTTACCACTGTCGTATTGGGAACAATTCTTGCATGCTTTAGTTTACTGAGCTTTCAGGCCAATCAACCAGTAGAGGCGGCAGCTGCCGCCTCCTCTGGAAAGGCGAAAAACGTTATCTTTATGATTCCCGATGGCTTTTCCACTGCTTTTGCCACCAACTATCGCTTGTTCAAAGGTCAACCGTCGGTGATGGACTCCTTGCTTGTAGGTATGGTAAAGACATACTCCGCCGATTCCGCGTTAACCGATTCCGCCGCTGCGGCAACCGCTATGTCTACGGGGCATAAGACTAACAATGGAATGATTGGGACTACTCCGGACGGGATACGACACAAGACGATTCTCGAAGCGGCGCATGAACAAGGAAAGGCAACCGGGCTGGTAGCGACAGCGAGCATTACCGATGCAACTCCAGCCGCTTTCTCTTCGCATATTTTCTCCCGCGACGAAGAAAGCGATATTGCACTGCAGCAATTGGGAAAAGCAGATGTTCTTTTAGGGGGAGGCAAGGACTTCTTTCTTCCCGAGTCGATGGGAGGCAAGCAAAAGGAACGCAATCTTCTGGAAGAAGCCAAGCGAAGCGGTTATACCATCGTGGAGGACCGCAATCAACTGCAATCCGCAAGCGGTGGCAAAATTCTCGGCCTGTTCGCCGGCAGAGACATGGCGCCTGAGCTCGACCGGAGACATACGAATGAACCAAGCTTGAAAGACATGACCGCCAAAGCCATCGACACGCTCCGCAAAGACAAGGACGGCTTTTTCCTGCTGGTGGAGGGGAGCCAGATCGATTCGGCTGGCCACTATAATGACGCCGCATGGGCTATGAAGGATACGCAAGCGTTTGAAGAAGCGGTCGCGCTGGCGCTCGACTTCGCCAAAAAGGATGGCAATACTCTAATCGTCATCGTCGGCGATCACGACACAGGCGGAATGTCGGTCGGCGGGTATGGTCAAATTGGCGCCAAGCTTGACGTGCTGCATCAGGTCAAAGCATCCGGGATCTTTATGGCGGACAGGCTGAAGTCAGATAGAAGCAATGTTAAAGAAGTACTTAAAACGTATGCGAACATCGATGTGACTGCTGCGGAAGAAGCCAAAATCAAGAGTGCCAAAGATGCGGTGCAAGCCATTAATGGCGTCATCAGCGAACGTGCCCTGGTAGGTTGGATTACCTATTTGCACACCGGCGTGGATGTTCAGATGTATGCATTTGGTCCGGGCTCGGATTTGTTCCGGGGATTGCATAACAATACGGAATTGCCGCATCTGGTTGCTCAAGTGTTGAACATCGATTTCGGCAATGACGGTCATAAGAAGTGAAGATGACATGTAAAAAAACCGAGAGAGCTTTGCTGCTCCCTCGGTTTTTTATTTGAGTCGAGCCTCTATATTAATGGAAAGTGAAGTTGCCAAGGTGATGCTAAGCTTCTTCCAAGGCGCCCGCCGGCCCAAAAAACTCGTAGTGAATGCGGTCCGCTGATACATCTAGTCCTTTCAAGGCCCGGTAGATGGCCTTCATGAACGGGACAGGCCCGCAGAAGTATACATCTGCCTGCTGCCAGACATCGGCCGGCACCGTCGCAGCGAGCCACTCCGCGTCGATAAGCCCTTGGTGGTCGCATGTATCGCCCGCCTCAGAGCGCTCGTAGCAGACGAAGCTGCGGATGCGGCTGTTCGCCTCCGTCACGGCGCGGACTTCTTCGCGCAGCGCGTGCATGCGACGATTGTGCGCTGCATGCATGAAATAGACGTCCCGCTCTGGCTCGTGCTTCGCCAGCGTGTGCAGCATGCTCATCATTGGCGTGAGCCCCACGCCGCCGCTGAGCAGCACGACCGGCGACGATGTTCCTGTCCGCAGCGTGAATTCGCCGGCTGGCGCGGTAGCTTCCAACGTATCGCCTTCCTGTATGGCATCGTGCAGATAGCAGGATACGACGCCAGCCGTGCCGCTGTCCAATCCGTCTTCGCGCTTGACGCTAATGCGGTATGTGTCTTGGCCCGATGCATGGGACAAGCTGTAATGACGCAGGTGAAGGTTGTCCTGCCCCGCCGGCTTCACGCGTACTGTCAAGTATTGGCCCGGCAAATAAGCAGACAGAACTCCGCCATCAGCAGGCTTCAAGTAGAAGGAAGTGATGACATCTGATTCCTTCACTTTGCGGTCGACGATAAAGCTGCGGAAGCCTTCCCAACCGCCTTCTTGGTCCGCTGCCGCTTGATACATCTCCTGCTCGACCGCAATGAACGCGTCCGCAATGACGCCGTATGCTTCCGCCCATGCTTGAATGATGTCGTCGGTAGCGGCATCGCCCAGCACGTCTTTAATAGCCATCAACAGATGCTCGCCGACGATGGGGTAATGCTCCGGCCGGATGTTGAGGGCGCGATGCTTGTGCCCGATTTGCTTCACGACGGGAATAATGGTCTCCAGCCGGTCAATGTTCGCCGCCGCAGCATAGACGGCATTCGCCAGCGCTTGCGATTGGCGGCCTTGACGTTGGTTGGCATGGTTGAATATGTTCAAGAGCTCGGGATGCCGCTCGAACATTAATTCATAGAAGCGCTTCGTAATATCGGGCCCTCGCTCTGCCAAGACGGGCACCGTCGCTTTGACCAATTCAATCGTACGTGGACGTAACATAATACTCATCCTCTCTTTTGTGTCACAGCCGACATCTCTTTATCTTCTATACTTTTGCTTATTCATATTCATAAACGGGAAGTACACCTTCATTGTACGAGTGTGATATACATCACAATGTGATCGCGGTCACAGTGAATATGAGACATATGTGAACGAACGGAGGGACGACTGTGTACGACGGAGGAAAGGCTTCTATTTCTGCTTGCACAATGATTCAAATACAGGCAGATTGGGTACATACACCATGTAGGCATTCCGAATCTGCGATCGGCACATATGACATCAATGAGGGAGTATTTCAACGAAAAGCAAAGAGGGTCATGCAGAAACGTGGTGCAGAATCGATAGGATTCACATTTACGGCGGCAGAACATGAACGGGGGCGAAATATGAAGAATATGCCCGGTTCAGCCGGAATATACATTATGGTATAATACAAACAAGAAGTGCAAACTGCACACAGGAATTCAAAAAATTACAAAAGAAAGGATCAGGATACCAATGTGTCCCCGAAGGATGCTTCCCCAAAGGACAGTCTGGAAACGTTATGATCTTTCTTACATCTAGCTTCCTCTCGCCGATAGTTAACTAGTCACCTGACGGTAAGACTGACCGCGAAGGAAGCGTGAAAAATGATGCTGCGAAGGATGAATTCCTCATCTCGTTTTCTCGCCGTCGGTCGAAGGACTACTTTACGGACGACGAGAGGGAATGAAGATGAGGAGAAACGAACAATTACGTCAAATTAGTTGGATGCTGTTTGGCTCGATACTGTTGGCTTTCAGTTATTATCACATTAATTTTCAAAATCATTTGGCTGAGGGCGGATTTGTCGGCTTGGCGCTGCTTGGAAAGTACGCATTTGATTGGTCTCCGGCGCTGACCGTGCTGCTGCTTGATATTCCGGTTTGTATCGCCGCCTGGTTTTTTAAAGGGCGGACCTTCATTATGAATACGGCGATTGCTACTGGCGTATTCTCGTTGACGTACGAGCTGTGCGAACGCTATTCGCCTTGGGTTATGAATTTTGGCGATAACATGGTGCTGGCAGCGGTTGTGTCCGGTGTGTTAACCGGTCTGGCCGCAGGGATCGTCTTGCGCCACGGAGGCGCAACTGGCGGCGACGATATTTTGGCGCTGTTCTTGAGCCGCGTGACGAGCTTAAGCGTTGGCACGGTGTTTATTCTATTTGATATAGCGGTATTGCTGGTGTCCTTGTTCTACTTGCCGCTTGCTGATACGTTGTATACGATTTTGGCGGTCAGCATTGCGGGACAGATCATTACATGGACAGTACATGCTGGAACGACTCGTCGTCGCTCTGTGCCTGTGCGGCCTGCGGTCCGACACCAACATGGATAACTTGAATTCAAGTTCATTAGAAGAACCGTCCGATTACTTCCTGCAGGAAGGGAATCGGGCGGTTCTTTGTAATTTGTCAGTCTATACCTCGCATTACGGGAAGCTGATATGCTGGACTCCCGCGAATATATAATTCCACAGATCAGTGTTCGCTTCTCCATCGAGAGGTGCTTCAATGGCACAGATGTGTTCAAGCGGCCAGTGGCATTCTAAGACGCCGTAGTTAGAAGTATGATTGACGAGGAGAACATGAAATTGATTTTTCACAATAGCGCGCAATTCGGCCTGAAGTTCAAGCGCTTCCTCATAAGTTCCGCCCAAGCGCAGCAATAAAATCCGTTGACTGCATTCCATTTTTTCGAAAAAACGAAGTATGCGCCGGTTTACCTTTTCCTTAAATGAAGGATAGCTCGCCCAATGATCTAACTGGTTGTAAGCAACGGGAAAGTCGTGGGCCGACATAATGTTGTATTCGTTGTCTCGGATTAGGAAATTGAGTCCGCCCGCGTGAGTACCGATGACAGACATATGAGGGAGTTCCATAAATCCGGCGAACCGGTTCCGCAGAAGCTTGCTGACGCCGGGCAGCGACGGAGAAACCATCCAGTCCAATACTCCGCTGTAATGCCTTAATTGATGAATGGCGAGCTTATTGGCGGCGTAACAATTGCTGCCTAGACTGAACACGGCATCGTAGCTGCCTCTAGTTTGTGCTAACTGCATACAATCATCTCCTCTACCATTTGTAGTATAGTATGCAGCGTTAACTAGAAGGGATGGATCAATGACTCCCTGCACGAACGGAATCGGATAATGACAGAAGTTAAAATAAAAAAGAAGCAGAATGAATGTTCGCCATATATCTGTCATAAGCTTGTTCCAAGGACAAGTGAAGGAGGGGGCGAAATATGGAATCTCTGATGAAAGCGATGCTTGATAAGCTGCCGTCGTGGTCGTATCAGCTGTTCGCAGTCGTCATTGCGGCAGGCTTGGTGTTTTATTTTATAAAAACGTTATATATCAATAAAAAGTTCACCGAGGTCGTTCACGAAGTGCTTCACCGCGAGGATCGGCTGCAGAGCTTACAGGTGAGGGTGGATGAACTGCAAACGGTCGGCCTTAAGACCGAGCACGCTTCGCAGCAGACCTTATCGGCGCTTAGGAACATCAAGCCGTTCGTAGAGACGCTAAATGGGCTGCGTGCGTTGGACGATCCGTATACCGTGCTTCATGAATCGGCCTTCTTATTGCAGCGCATGCTCGATATGCTGGCAGTGGACATGAAATGCTCGCCCGGCGGTCATCACCGCTGCGGCATTTGGGTGTATGAGGAGCCTTTTGTGACGCTTCATTTGGCTTCCGCCGGATTTCCGAAGCACTACGTCGATACGCGGCAGCTGCATATCGATCGTTCGGTTGTCGGACGTTCCTTCCGCAAGCAGATGACTGTGCAAAGCGCGGATGTGCTGAAGGATGAAGATTGGGAGCGCAATCCCGAGTCCAAAAGTCCGTACCGCGCCTTAATTTGCATTCCGCTTGGCGCTTTCGGGGCACTGACGATAGACGGATTGGAGGCGTTCAATGAGTCGAGCGCCGTCATCGGCGAGCTGTATGCCGCTGTTTTCACAGGGATTATGACGGAGCGGCAGGCTGCTCTGGGAAGGTTCGGAGAAGACAGAGGGGGGCCAGCATCGGCAGACTTGGCCTAGCGGGCGCTGTGAAGAGGCTGTCTGCAGAGCGCGGAGCCAGCCGGCCCATAAAATAAGATCATTCCAGGGGTATGCCGGAGGAATGACCTTATTTGCTGTTATTTCCGGAACAAAGACAGCAACAAAGATGCGACGAGGCTAACAATGATGCACGTGACGATTGGAAAATAGAAGGTCGAGTTTTCCTTTTTGAAAATAATATCGCCAGGCAGCTTCCCGAGAGGAATCCAGCGGCTTACAACTGCCCAGAGCACACCGATAACGATGAGCGCGATGCCTAATCCGATCAATATTTTAGGAATGGATGGCATATGCAACGTACCTCTCTCTGAAACGTATTGGTTTATGCGTAGTTGTAACTCTATTATACCCTTTCGGGACTTTTGCGGCGCAGACGAGCGTCGAAATTTTAGCGTGGAAAAGGAAGTGAATATATGCAGCTGCAGCACCTGCAAGTACGGGATCGGTCCTTGGCAGAGCGGATGGTGCATCCGGATAGCGACGTTATGTTTGCCGGCATTCTGGCAGGCGATCATCCAGGCGAAGTATGGGTGGATGACACGGAGGAGCCGAAGTTGGCTTTGGTATGGTCTTATGGACTAGGCAGCTTTTATATGACGGGAAGGGATGAAGCCGGCTTTATTGCCCGATCATTCGACTCATTTATCGAAAATGAAATTATGCCTTTTCTTAAAAAGCAGGATATACATTGGATTGAGCTGTCCGCAGATAGAGAAGAGTTCTATGTGTCGATTCAACAAGCGCTGAGGAACATAGAGCTTCAACAGGACTGGCAATTCGTGTACAAGGATCAGCCGCTGATAGCGGGCGAGACGCTGGGAACAAAGAAGGTTGCGATTCCGCCACATTACAATGTCGTAGAAATGAATCATGAATTCATTACTTCCGTGACAGAAGGAAAGATAGGGAATGCAGACTTTTTGATCCAATATATGTTGCCGTTTTGGGGCACGATAGAACAATATTTGGTCAAGGGTTACGGGTACGCAGCATTGACAGAACGTCAAGAAATTGCAAGCATTGCAGTCAGTACGGTCCAGTATGGCGGCTATCACAATATCGGAGTGGAGACGTTGGAGCCGCATCGTCGTCAAGGTTTATCCAGTGGCCTGGTTCAGCTGCTGCTGCAAAGGTACCGCAGGCACGGCATTCAACCTTGGTGGGATTGCATGGAGGAAAATACAGCCTCGCAGCGGACCGCGGAACGGGCTGGCCTGTCCCTTGCATTTCGGTATAAATTGTTATGGTTCCGCTTCTGATCGGCTACAAATGCGGTTACGAAATGTAGGGTTTTGGGTTATACTATGGGAAGAAAGGCATACCAATCTAAGGGAGGGGTAGAAAATGAGTCATTTCACTATCAATCTCACACAAATTGGTGGCGCTTATCAACAAGGCGATTGGAAGCTTGTCGACTCCATTTATTCAAGCGCCAGACAACGCATCTCCCAAGGTGGTTCCATTCTTTTACAAAGAGACGTGCCGAATGGCCCTTCCATCATGGTAAGGAAGTTTGAGCAGTCAGAAGAACTGGAAGAGTGGATTCGGCATATGGAAGAAGAATACTGCCTTGCGGAACCTTATTGATGGTAACGAATGTAATAAAGCGATTCGGCCGCTGATGATTCAGCGGCTTTTTTGTCGCAGTCATGCCATGTTCAATGCGAAGCGGTAGGGGACCAGCCTATCCTGTGTGCTTATCTGCCTTGATCTGTGCGGTCGGACATGATAACCTATATCATATAGGAAAACTTACGATTTACCGGAATCTATATGACTTCAGGAGGTGCGCGTATGGCAACAACCCATTTGATTCAGAGTAGGCGAAGCCATATTAGCTTTTTGTTTATTATACTCCTGCTGTTGTTTTCCGCTTTCACCCCTTTTGTCGCGGAAGAAGACCGCGCATTCATGAACGGATCCTCGAAGTTGGTCAAAAATTTCAGCGAACACCGATACACGGCTACTGTCCGGTGCACTACCGCCTTGAAACATCTTTTGATCCATAAAATGGCGTTGATGTTCGTTATCTTCTCCATGTTTTTTATAAAAAAGGTCTCCTTCCCACTATTGCATTTTCACACCCGTTTTTCAGTCTTAATGAAGCGCTTATTTCTTATGCCCATCAAATTCACCTCGACGTACGTGATTTGTTTCCGTTAATTTATTCGATCGTCTCTTCATAGCCGCACTTGCGGGACTTATGTTCCGATTCGACACAAGCGAGGGCTTCGTTGGGGTCATTGATCCCGTTCATTTCTACTATGCGAGTATTTTCGTGCGTTTTAGCATTCAAGCTTTATATTATTAAAGTTATTTATTTCACAATAGCTCATTGTGCAAATCACGACATGTTGGAGGTAATTGCATTGAATATACGTGAGTCTGATCTGCCTGGAATCGGCCGTAAATACCAGATTGAATCCCGTAATGGAGATATGTTTGTCGTTATTATCCATGATGATGGACGCAGGGAAATATATCATTTTGATCGTCATGATTCGGAAGAAAGCGTGTCGATGGTGTCGCTCGAGGATGACGAGGCCAGACAGATTGCTGGAATCATCGGCGGAATGACCTATAAGCCGAAGGCGTTGGAAACCGTTGAAGTGGCATTGGACGATTTAATTATTGAATGGTACAAGATCGAATCCCATGCCAAATGTGTCGGCAAAACGATCGGGGAGATGAAAGTCCGCGAAACAACCGGGGCTACCATTATCGCCGTCATTGAAAAAGAGCAGGCAAAACAGATTAATCCTGGGCCGGATTATACGTTTTCTGCCTATTCCACGCTTGTCGTAGCCGGGGAAAGGCAGAATCTTAAGCTGCTCAAGCAATTGCTGCTGAGCGGAAACGAATAAATACGGACAGCATTCGGGAGCTAGTAAGGCAGCTGCCATGCTGCATGGTTTAGTTTTCCCTATCGTGTAACAAGGTTCGGGGCGAACGTCTCGAGAGTACTCGCGTCTAAATCTTCGAAATAGGGGGAAACATGGATACGATAATATTTGAAGTAGGTCTTGCGATCGCGTTAATCGGACTTGTTGGTGTCATCGCAACCAAGCTCCGTTTTTCGGTTATCCCATTTTATATTCTCGTCGGAATGGCTGTGGGGCCGCATGCCCCTCACTTTTGGATTTTTGACTTCCGCTTCATTGAGAGCTCCGTCTTTATTGATTTTATGGGCCGGATGGGCGTACTCTTTCTGCTCTTTTACTTAGGTCTGGAATTCTCGGTCGGGCGTCTCATCAAGTCAGGCAAGTCCATCGTCGTGGGCGGCATCTCTTATGTTGCCATCAACTTCGTGTCAGGGCTTCTGCTTGGCTGGCTCATGGGCTTGCCCCTTCCCGAAACGCTCGTCATTTGCGGTATCATGACCAGCTCTTCCACGGCCATTGTCGCCAAAGTACTGGTTGATTTAAAGCGGACTGCCAATCCGGAAACCGAAATCATTATGGGCATGATTATGTTTGATGATTTGTTCATCGCGATTCATATGTCCATCTTGTCCGGACTCGTATTGAGCGGGGCTGCCTCGTTCACGGGTGTGCTGTTGACTTCTTTGTCCGCGCTCGCTTTCATTTTATTGTTTATTATTTTGGGCAGGAAAATCGTGCCTGCTATCGACAAAGTATTGAATGGCAAGTCTTCCGAATTGTTCTTGCTTCTTGTGCTGGCCGCTTTATTTCTTATTGCAGGCTTTTCGGAAACGCTGCACGTGGCGGAAGCGATCGGGGCGCTATTGGTCGGGCTCGTTCTGGCAGAGTCCACACATGTGAAACGGATTGAGCATCATGTGATGAACTTCCGTGATTTCTTCGGCGCCATGTTTTTCTTCAGCTTCGGTTTGACCATCGATCCTTTGTCCTTAGGCGGGGCGATCGGAATGGCTGTCGTTGCCGCTATTCTGACGATTATCGGCAATATTATTTCCGGTATGTTGGCTGGCCGTGCGGCAGGAATGTCCACGCGGGCATCTGCCAATATTGGGTTTACACTTGCTTCACGCGGTGAATTCTCGATTATTATGGCGAACATCGGTAAGGCGGGAGGATTGCTGCCGGTCGTGCAATCCTTTGCGGTGATGTACGTCCTCATTCTCGCAATTTTAGGTCCGCTGATGACTAAAGAGTCAAAGACGATCTACAATTTTTGCCATAAAAGCGTACAATGGGGAAATTCAGTCGTCTCGCGGAAGAAGAAGCAAGGCAAGCAGCAAGAGAAAGGGAACGAAACGGAAATAGACAATTAAAGCACTTATGAAATACAAAAAAAGCTCCGGAGCAATCCGGGGCTTTTTTTTGTATTTCATTTCTATGCGGGCCGCCATGTGAAATAATGGAGTGAAATGATAACGATATGAACAGGCAAGGAAAGAGAAATGAAGTACTATGTCTGTTACAAAAATAGACGGATTCTGGGCCCGATGACGAAAGAAGAAGCGATCCAGCAATTGTTCGAGCTCAAAGGAACATTCAAGCGTTTATACGTCCTTATTGTCGATGAGAACGGGAAAGCAGTTGGGCGGATTGGACGGAAACGTTAAGGTACGCAGGTCAAGTGGCCATGTATCAGTTACGCAACTGCTGCATATTAACGGGAGGAAACGTTGGAGGTCTCATTAACAACAAATGTGGATAGTGATTTGCAGCCAAGTTGAGGGTTATCGGGAGTCGATACCTGTTGATAACTACTTAATTTTCAATTCGTCTCGTATTATTCCGTGACTCGTTCCTATCAGCACTTCTTTGCCATGTTGATTACGATAAACTGACTTTAGAGCTACCTTTTTAATTCCTTCCATTTGTTCAACGCTTGTGAGAGTTATCTCACAGGTAATCGTATCTCCGGTAA
Organism: Paenibacillus sp. OSY-SE; assembly: GCF_000283315.1. Classification (NCBI taxonomy): domain Bacteria; kingdom Bacillati; phylum Bacillota; class Bacilli; order Caryophanales; family Paenibacillaceae; genus Paenibacillus; species Paenibacillus sp. OSY-SE. The sequence goes on from NZ_ALKF01000205.1 coordinate 134,154, forward strand.
AGACAGGTCTTACAAATTCACTAACCATTTCTCTTGCGATGTAATTTAAATCCCCACCAATTTTAGTTCCAATACTTGCAGTAAATAAACCGTGAACCATTAAACGCCCCTTTTCATCACGCTCCACATGATGCTTTCCTTGGTCACCTGAAAGATGCGCGAATTGTAATGTTTCTTCCTCCGTAAAGGTTCTTTCCCAAGTAAAGACATCACCAGCTCTAATGATCATTTTATCTCCTCCTTATCAATCTAATATTCATTTTTTACCTTACCATAAAAATTTAGGGAAATGAATGCTGATTGATATCTTCTATTGGTCCCAATATTATGATTTTTGTGTTTAGCAAGAAGTGATGCATTTCGATTTACAAGGGGGTTTTACAAAAATAAATTGGGCGCCCCTTTCGGGACGCCCTCATGGGAGAGGAGAAACCGGACGAAGAGCTTATGGGGAAACGTAAGTCTTCTCCGCGGTTGTCTACGACATACAATGATGTCGATACTTTAATGATTGCCCGTCTGGCGAAAAATATACATGCTTTTTCGTTAAGTTGGTTTATTTTTATGTTTGCTTCAATAAAGCCTCCCCGGGATTGACATCCTAACTTTGTTTGCGGCATGCTTGCCGTATTCCAATTGAATGAAGAAGGAGACTGATCATGAACCATCTTATCTTATACGCCCATCCGAATCCGAACAGCTTCAACCATGCTATTCTCGAGACTGTGCAATCCGAGCTTGCCCATCAAGGCCATGAAGTACGAGTCCGGGATTTATATCAATTGAAATTCAACCCGGTTCTGTCTGGGGATGACTTTGTTGCATTTCAACAAAACCGGCTGCCGGCCGATATTGCAGAGGAACAGCAGCATATTACGTGGGCGGAGCATATCGTCGTCATCTATCCAGTATGGTGGGCCGGATTACCGGCAATATTGAAGGGATATATCGATCGGGTGTTCAGCTATGGGTTTGCGTATAAATACGGGGAACAAGGAAATATCGAACAGCTGCTGAACGGGAAAGCGGCGCTGCTCATTTCGACGCATGGAAATTCAGAGGAAAATTACCGCCAGAACGGCATGTATGAGGCGATGAAAAAGACGTCAGATTACGGTATTTTTGAATTTGTCGGCATGAAGGTATTGGAGCATTCATTTCCCGCATCCGTCACGACGGTAGACGATGCTGCTCGCAAAAGCATGCTGAGTGAAGTGCAGCAATTGCTGAAGCAATTGCACGCATAAGGAAATACCTTGCTTGGAACTCTTTCTGGAACGGTGCAGAAAGAGTTTTTTATTTGGGAAGCAGCCATATGCAAATGCTTTTCCTTTTTCAAAAAGAGGGGAAATGTGATACGATAAACGTCGAAAACATGACCACACATCATGTAAATAAAGTGAAATGCACAGCAAAGAACGGGTGAAGTCATTGAGAGTAATATCAGGAACGGCAAGAGGCCGTTCGTTGAAGCCGGTGCCGGGCATGGGAACGCGTCCGACTACTGATAAAGTAAAAGAGGCGTTGTTCAGTATGATCGGCCCGTATTTTGACGGGGGACATGCGTTGGATTTATTCGCTGGTACAGGCGGATTGGGTATTGAAGCGGTTAGCCGTGGAGCGGAAATGGCGATCTTTGTCGATAAAGATCCGCGAGCGGTTGAAGTCGTGCAGCATAATGTGGAGGTTGCGGGCATGAAGGAACAGTGTGAAGTGTATCGCAACGATGCGCGGCGCGCAATCAAAGCATTAACGAAGCGTGACATCCAGTTTCAAATGATTTTTCTGGATCCGCCCTATCGATTAAAGGATGCTGACGAATTGCTTATGAGCATGTGGAACGGCGGCCTTATCGCGCGCGATGCAACGATTGTGGTGGAACATGATGCCAGACATCAGTATCCTTCGTCAGTCGGTCCTCTCTATGTGTGGAAGCTGGCTGATTATGGAGAAATCGCACTGACGATGTACAAAGTATCGGACGATGCTCCGGTCGATGCATCGCAAGCGGTTCTGCTAAATTAAGGAACAACGAACAAGTAGCTATAGGAAGGAGCAGGTGAGCATATGACAGACATGATAAAGTACGCACATCAACCGCGAATTGCGGTATATCCGGGAAGCTTCGATCCGGTAACGCTCGGGCATATAGATATTATTCAGCGTGCGTCGAAGCAGTTCGACAAGCTTATCGTCGCTGTATTGAACAACTTAAGCAAAAATCCGCTATTTAGCGTAGAGGAGCGGAAAGAGCTGCTGCGTCAGGTAACACGCGACATGCCGAATGTAGAGATCGACAGCTTTCGCGATTTGCTCGTCAACTATATGGAAGACAAGCAGGGGCATGTTATCGTGCGCGGCATCCGTTCTGTGACTGATTTCGAATATGAACTGCAGATGGCGTCCACGAACCAGAAGTTGAATCCTCGGGTGGAAACGATATTTATGATGACGAACCCGAAATTTTCGTATTTAAGCTCCAGCATGGTCAAGGAGATCGCGCGCTTTAGCGGAAATGTAAGCGAAATGGTAACTTCAGAAGTAGAAGCAGCGATGCGATTAAAGTATAAAGATTTTGTATAAGAGGTTGAATACGACTATGAGGATGGCGCGGATCTTATCGACGGTTACTAATCCACCGCAGCATGCGTGAGACCGCTATGAAGCAGAGCAGCAGCAAGCCAAGCCCAGGAATGAGCACGAGTGATTGTGACCAGCCTGTATAAGCGGCTAAAGACGTTAACTTCTCGTGTATAAGAGATGATGCGGGCACAGCGCTCGAACTCGACGCGGCATTGGACAAGTCTGGCAAGGTTTCAAACGCCGATAACGCTGAATCCGAATCATGGAACAAGGCTTGCAAAGGCCACCATAATACATAAGTCAGCAGATAGGCGGCAACTGCATGAACAATACGAGAAGCGAGGAAGCGCATGTAACGCAAGTCAGTACCCTTCATTAGGCTGTGGACTTGCATATGAGCGCTTACGCCGCTCCATGCGATGACGGCACCCAGTAGTGCTGTCTGGAATAACGTTGATTGAAATGCAGCCGAGCCGAACGTATAGGCGCCCAAATTCACCTCCAACAGACCATTCAGCATGAAGCTGCCGAGCTCCTGCGGAATTGCGATGCGCAGCACACGGATAATGACGGAAAAAATCATCATATATCCGCCAATCATCATGAGCGTCTGCACGGCGGAGGTGACGGCGTCACCGAGCAGCTTGCCGAAGGGCCGTCCATCCTGGCGGTGCGCAAGCTCCATTGCATCGAGCATGCGACGATAGAAGGGCAGCCGTTTGGAGCGACGGAGTTCGCTAACGCTAACCGACTTCGGTTCGGGATGAAAAGCGTCGGTTGACCGCAATATAAACATGGCAAGGATAGCGGACGCCCAATGCACGATCGCAATAATGAGACCCACTTCCGCCTGCTGCACGAAGCCAACACCGACGACAGCAATCATAAAGATCGGGCTGCTCGCATGAGATAATCCTAGCAGTCTTTCTGCTTCACGACGAGTGAGGGCTTGTTGCTTGCGCAGCCGGATGACGGCTTCCGCACCGGCAGGATAACCTGCGGTCCAGCCGACAGACCACGCCCAGCCGCCGACACCTGGAAGCCGGAACAATACACGCATTAACGGGTCTAGGAGAACGCCCAGCCCGTGGACGAATCCATAGGCGATAAGAATTTCGGATAATACCAGAAATGGGAGCAGTGCAGGAAATATAATATTCCACCATACTTTTAGGCCTTGCAGAGAGGCTTGAAATGCTTGATCGGGATAAGAAACGATACAGAGCACGAGCAGAACAGCTGTGCCTCCCATGACAAGCGTAAACAGCGGGTGTTGGGTAACGGACGAGCGGAATGAGAACATGATGTTCACCTCTCTTCAGGAAATCGGGGTTACGTCAAGACTTAAGAAGAACGGATGCACAAAAAGATAGGAAATTAGATTTCTTCATCATGTTTACGCCATAAGGACGGGCATTAGACCAGATTTGTACAAAGCCGTGTCGCTTGAATGGAGTAACGGTGAAAGCAGCAAGGGAGGTTGGAGTGATGCGAGAAGAGACGATGCAGCATGGCAACAAGCCGCAACGGCCCCGGATGCATGGCTGGAAGTGGTTCTTTGCCGGACTCCTATTCGTGTATGTCATGGTATATATGCCAACGCCTTATGTCGTATTTACGCCGGGCAGCGCCGAAGAAGTGAAGCCGATGGTTAGCGTAAAGGCAGGAGACGAGGCCGAGGCAGGGACGTTCATGTTGACGACCGTGCGCCGGACGTATGCCAATATTGCTATGTTAGTGTGGAAGGCGTTCGATCCGAATGCCGAGTTCGGTAAAAAAGAGGAGTCTCTTCGCGGGCGCACCGAGCAGGAGTATGCAACCGAGCAGATGTTCAATATGAGCAATTCCCAGCTTGGCGCGGTGCTGGCAGCCTATAATCACTTAAACATACCGTACAAATTGGAGTCGCAAGGCGTCTATGTCGTCTCCAATGATCCGAAGCTTGCCCACAATGAATTGCAGACGAACGACCGCATTTTGGAAGTGGGCGGAGTGAAGGTCGATGAATTTGCTGATTTGCTGCAGGCGCTGCAGGGACGTAAGGCAGGGGAAACATTGCAGGTCAAGGTACAGCGCGGCAAAGAAACCAAACTCGTAAATGCTACGCTGGTTGAAATCCAGGATGGCAATGACCCAAGCAAGAAGCGAGTCGGACTTGGTCTTTATTACGGGGAGAAAAAGGATGCGGTTCCAACTGACCGCAATAAAACCGTAACATTTAAAGAAAGCGATATAGGAGGTCCTTCTGCAGGACTTATGTTCACGCTGGAACTGATCAACCGGCTGTCGCCGGGCGATCTGACCCAAGGCCACCGCATTGCAGGAACCGGAACAATCGATCTGGAAGGCAATGTCGGCCCTATCGGTGGGGTGCGCCATAAGGTTGTAGCGGCCGATCGGGAACGAGCCGAGCTATTCTTGGTGCCGGAAGGCAACTACGAGGAAGCGCAGGCGAAGCTGAAGAAGATGAACACGAAGATGAAGCTCGTTCCTGTCCGGACGCTGCAAGATGCGCTTCAAGCCATCGAACAACTCGGACCAGTGAAGTGACGGAGTAGTCAAAAACAAAGTCGAAATCAAATTGTAAATGACCGAACAGTTCGGAGTAATAGGCAGGTTAAGAAGACAGGCGGTTGGCATAGAAGCCTACCGCCTGTCTTACGCACAGTTAGATCCGGCGCGGTGCCTCATAGTAGTCCCGAAAGGCGGCACGCGTATTCCAGGGGGCGAAGGCGTTCGCGTATACGGCGGTTGCGCGCGTGTCGGCTGGTAAGCCGGAGACCCCACCGAGGCCGGCATTCTCGCGGTTGACGCTCAAGACGACGGGGAGCTCGGCTCTCTTTTTCATACGCTTCAGCAGCATCTGGCCTTGAGCGCTAAAGCCAAGTACCCGGATGTAAGAAGGGCCTTGAGCAATGGCATCCGGTCCAAAGTGAAACTTGTCGTGATGAAGCAAAATATGGGTAAGCATACGTTGTAATTTTGTATGTGTATACCGCTTCGTCTTCAATTCATTCAGCAGCGACTCGACGCTCGGCTCCCCCAAGTGCTGCAGCGCATGCTTGATACGGTGCTCCAACCCTTCCGTCACCTCGAGATGCTGAGCCAGCGCTTCGGGTGACAGCATATGGAGCCGATATAGAAGCTCGCGCACAAACCGATCCCACCCCATGGGAGCTCTGCCGTCTGCCGTGTCCCGCTCCAATATTTGCAGCGTTGGCTGCGGAATATAAGGGGCGCATGCTTGCACACTTCCCGTCTCTGCCCACAGGCGTCGAAGTGCTGTAGCGCTCGCAATCGGGTGATCGGATACGTTCGCATCGTGGTATCCGGCTTGCTGTCTCCCGATCGTGAAGGGTTCGATGTCGCTCTGAAGCCGGCGTAAAGCGAGCATGTAGTGCAGACCGAGCGAATTGTTGGGCTGCGCGATCCAGTCCATATCGGTGCCGATTGCGGCTTCCGCGGAATGCAGAGGTGCGCCCTTCTTCGAGTCTTCCGTGGCGCCGTCTATCAGCGCGCGTCCTGCGGCGCAGGCGTATGCAGCGGGGTAGCTGCGTCCCGACTTCAGTTCCTCCCGCAAGCGGCGGGCAAAGCCTATTGGCTCCTTCACAAGCGCGGCGACCGCTTGTTCGATTGGGCGCAAGTCGCCTTGCTCGCTGCCGAAGCAGAGCGCGTCTATGACCCCGGTCGCCTGCAGTGTCGCCACAGAGCCATAGGCGAACCATTCCGCAGGTTGAACGGAATAGGAGACAGGCAGCTCCAGTACGAGATCGACGCCGTTGGCAAGCGCCATCTCCGTGCGCGCCCATTTGTCAGCCAGCGCCGGTTCGCCGCGCTGCAGAAAATGACCGCTCATGACGGCGACCACTGCATCGGCGCCCGCACATTTTTTGGATTGTTGGAGATGATATAGATGACCATTGTGCATTGGGTTGTATTCCACAACAATTCCGACCGTTCTCATTCACGTCACTTCCTTTCAGGCGGAGAATGCGGTAATATGGTATCTCAATGGGATGTGTTTCACGGCAATCCGTTCGCAATATCAATCAAATCATACCACGGATTAGCGAATTTCAATAGAAACTGAGCTTACCTGTCCCTAAGAAACTGTCAAACGAATTTGGTTGACAAAGCATGACGTTAATCGCTATAATTAATTTTGTTTGTTTGGAGTGATGATATATGGAATTTCAGTTCCGAGATGTTGCCGTAAAAGGACAGGAAACGCATGTTCAATCGACGTTTGTCGCTGATGACATTGCGCGGAATCGCAATGACGTTTCCATTTCTAAGCCGGTTGATGTCGACTTGACGGTGAAAGCGGAAGGCGACGGAAGAGTTGGTGTACATGGTCAACTGACCGCTACACTGGAACTCGTATGTTCTCGTTGCTTATCGACATTTACCGAAACCTATGTCATTCCGTTTGATGAGCAATTTAAGCTGACGGACTCTACTGATCTTCCTGCGGAAGGCGAGGAGGACGATGTCATTTCGGTGACAGCAGACCTTATCGACTTACAGCCTTATGTGGAAGAGGCGCTCGTGATCAATTTGCCGTACGCACCGTTGTGTGTCGAGACGTGCAAGGGGCTGTGCCCGACATGCGGCACGAACCGCAACGAGCAATCGTGCGATTGTCGCAATGAGCGTATCGACCCGAGACTCGCGGGGTTACAAGATTTCTTTAAGAAATAGCAGCTGACAGTAGAAGTGCATGTAACTTGGGTAAGGAGGTGTAAACATGGCAGTACCTCAAAGAAGAACGTCCAAAACACGTCGTGACAAGCGCCGTACGCACTTCAAGTTGTCCGTACCTGGCATGGTAAAGTGCGAGCAGTGCGGTGAATTGAAATTGGCGCACCATGTATGCAAAGTGTGCGGAACATACAAAGCAAGAGAGATTATCAAACAGTAATCGTATATCCATACGGGAAAAGGTAGTGCTTCATCACAAGTGAGGTGCTACTTTTTTTTGTTATTTCAAAAACTGGTCCTTTCTTTTAACGGCGTTTTTATATATACTACATTTAGTACCAGGTTCTAAACTGCGTTTCAAAGAGATTGTTCAAATCATGAAAAATGATTTACGATATACATAACGGATTTCATGTGGCGAAAGCTAACCGGAACCGAGATTAGGGTGCAAGAAACAAAGGTGGTGCGGGACATCGAACGTTTACCTAAACGAAAACGCCAACAGCAGTTGGTCAAAATCATTGAAGAGAACCCGTTCGTAACAGATCAAGAATTAACCCGCATGCTGAAGGTGAGCATCCAAACCATTCGTCTGGATCGAATGGAATTGGGGATTCCTGAACTGAGAGAACGATTGAAGTTGATGGCTGAACGTTCTTACGACCAAGTTCGATCCTTGCCGCTGCACGAAGTCATCGGCGACATTGTGGACCTACAGTTGGATCGGAGCGGAATTTCCATCTTCGAAATTCGGGAAGAGCACGTGTTCTCAAGAACGCATATCGCCCGCGGACATCATCTGTTTGCGCAAGCCAATTCGCTTGCGGTCGCTGTCATTAATGACGAGATTGCGCTTACGGCTTCGGCAGACATTCGATTTGTCCGTTCGGTTAAGCTGGGGGAAAAGTGCATTGCCAAAGCTTACGTGCGTTCCATCTCAGGAAGTCGAAGCAAAGCGAAGGTCGAAGTATTCAGCTATGTCGGAGAAGAAATGATATTCCAAGGTCATTTTATCATTTACCGCTCAGCCAGTGCGATAAACGGTAGCGAAGGAGGAGACGAGCATGAGAATCGCCATTGATGCCATGGGCGGAGACCATGCACCGAAGTGCAATGTGGAAGGCGCCCTCGCGGCGGCGAAAGAGTGGCCCGACATTGAATTGCTGCTGGTCGGGGACGAAGGGAAGCTGTCGCCGTTGATGGCAACCCAGCTGTCCAATGTCCGCATCGTGCACGCTGCGGATACGATTAATGCAGATGACGAGCCTGTGAAGGCGGTAAGGCGCAAGAAGGAAGCCTCCATGGTCGTTGCCGGTCGAATGGTGCGCGAAGGCGAGGCCGACTGCATGATTTCTGCCGGCAATACGGGTGCCTTAATGACGACTGGCCTCTTAGTCGTCGGACGTATGAACGGTGTGGAACGGCCTGCCTTGGCGCCGATGATTCCGACGATGGACGGCCGCGGGGTGCTTGCGCTGGATTTAGGGGCCAACATGGATGCGAAGCCGGAGCATCTCGCGCAATATGCGCTTATGGGCAGCATTTACCGGGAGAAGGCGCACGGCATTGTGAACCCGCGTGTCGGGCTGCTTAACGTCGGAACGGAAGCGATGAAGGGAAATGAACTAACGAAGCTCGTCTACCCGCAGCTTGCTGAATTGCCGATTCACTTTGTCGGCAACGTCGAGGCCAGGGATGTGCTGGAGAGCAACTGTGACGTGCTCGTTTGTGACGGATTTGTCGGCAACGTCATGCTGAAATCGCTGGAAGGCACGGCGGGTTCGTTGTTCAGTGTGCTGAAGCAGGAATTTACCCGCTCTTGGTACACGAAGCTTGCAGCGGCTATCCTGATGCCGGGCTTGAAGCGTCTGCGCAAGATTATGGATTACAAAGAGCACGGAGGAGCTCCGCTGCTCGGATTGAATGGCTTGGTCATTAAGGCGCACGGTTCTTCGGATTCGCGCGCGATTGAAAATGCTATTCGCCAAGCGCGGATGGCGCTGCAGAATGAATTAATCCAAACGATTTCCATGGGAGTCGGAGGAAGCAATACTGGAAAGTGAGTGATGCGTAATGAGTTTGCGTTCGGTTGGCATTATCGGTACTGGGAAATATGTACCCGAACGCGTGTTGACCAACAGTGATATGGAGAAGATGGTCGAGACGAGTGATGAATGGATCGTGTCCCGTACGGGAATTAAAGAGCGGCGCATTGCCGCGGAGCATGAAGCGACGTCGGATTTGGCATTTCATGCTGCCGAACAGGCGCTTAAAGCAGCCGGTATTACAGCTGAACAGTTAGATTTGATTGTGGTGACTACCGTAACACCGGATACGACGTTCCCCTCGACGGCCTGCCTTGTTCAGGAGCGCCTTGGTGCCAAGCGTGCCGCTGCCTTTGATTTGTCCGCGGCTTGCTCGGGCTTCGTATATGGACTGGCTAATGCGAGCAACTTTATCGCGATGGGCATATACAAGTATGCGCTAGTCATCGGTGCGGAATGCTTGTCCCGGATTACGGATTACACGGATCGCAATACGTGCATCCTGTTCGGTGACGGTGCGGGTGCCGCTGTATTAGGGCCTGTCCCGGAAGGACGCGGGTTCAAGTCGTTCGTGCTTGGCGCGGATGGTGGCGGTGGCGAGCTGCTGAAGCTGGAAGCAGGCGGATCGCGCATGCCGGCTTCAAGTGAAACGGTTCAGAACAAGCGCCATTATATTTACATGAACGGTCGTGAAGTATTCAAGTTTGCCGTGCGCATTATGGGAAGCGCGGCGGAAGAGGCGCTTGCCAAGGCTGGCAAGACCAAAGAAGATATCGATCTTCTCGTCCCGCATCAGGCGAATACGCGCATTATCCATGCTGCGCTTGAGCGCTTGAACTTGCCGGAAGAGAAGTGCATGATTAATTTGCCGCGTTATGCCAACACATCGGCAGCATCGATTCCGCTCGCGCTGGCAGAGGCGGTCGAGGAAGGACGAGTCCGTGAGGGAGACACGATTCTTCTTGTCGGCTTCGGCGGCGGCTTGACTTGGAGCGCTTCGGTTATAGAGTGGTAAGAAGGAGTGGACAACATGGGGAAAATGGCATTCATCTTTCCAGGGCAAGGATCGCAAGCTGTCGGAATGGGCAAGGATGTATATGACGCTGTACCGGCTTCTCGCGCGGCGTTCGACACGGCTGAACGTGTGCTTGGCTTCCCGCTTAGCGAGATGGTGTTCGACGGCCCAGATAGCGATTTGAAGCAGACGGCCAATACGCAGCCAGCTCTTTTGACGACAAGCTACGCGCTATACAAGGCGTTCGCAGCTAAAGGAATTCAACCGGATTACGTGGCAGGGCACAGTCTGGGAGAATATAGCGCACTCGTCATTGCCGGCGTGCTCCGGTATGAGGATGCCGTTGCTATCGTGCGCCAGCGTGGTCAATTCATGGAACAGGCTGTACCGAGCGGACAGGGAGCAATGGCAGCCGTGCTTGGTGCCGAGCGCGAACGATTAGGTGCGCTCTGTGACGACATTACTGCCGATACTGCGCCTGTCGAGATGGCAAATGTCAACTGTCCGGGGCAAATCGTCGTATCCGGTTCGAATGCCGGAGTTCAAGCGCTGGTGGAGCGAGGGAAAGAAGCGGGCGCCAAACGCGTCATTCCGCTCGAAGTGAGCGGCCCATTCCATTCGACGTTGATGAAGCCCGCAGCAGAACGTCTAGGGGAGGCACTGCGTGATGTGACTATGCAGGACGCTCACATCCCTGTTGTCGCCAATGTGTCCGCCCGTCCTGAGCAGCAAGGAGAACGCATTCGGCAATTGCTTGTCGAGCAGGTATTCTCACCTGTACTGTGGGAGGATAGCGTTCGTTACATGATCGAACAGGGTGTCGATACGTTTGTTGAAATCGGTGCGGGTACGGTTTTGGCAGGACTTGTGAAAAAAATTGACAGATCCGTACGCGTTATTTCGATTAACAGCCTGGAAGCTATCGAAGCTTACGAATCTTAGTTGATAAAGCTTTGTAGCTAGCAAAAACAACAATCGGGCGCAGCCCGCTGCGGCGTGCGCCCGGAACCTGTCAAGGGAGGGAAATATCGATGTCCAGCTTGGAAGGCAAAGTTGCTCTCGTAACAGGAGCTTCGCGCGGTATCGGACGTGCTATCGCACTCAGTCTGGCGGAAGCCGGGGCAGACGTCGTCGTGAATTATGCCGGAAGCGAAGCTGCGGCTAACGATACGGCAGCGGCCATTGAAGTGCTAGGGCGCAAGGCGCTAACCGTCAAAGCGAACGTAGGCAAAGCGGAAGAAGCTGAGCAGCTTGTAAAGACGACCTTGGAACAGATGGGACGAATTGATATTCTGGTGAATAATGCCGGCATTACAAGAGATAATTTAATTATGCGTATGAAAGAAGAAGAGTTCGACCAAGTCATTGAAACGAACCTAAAAGGCGTGTTCAATTGCATTAAATCGGTCACTCGCCCGATGATGAAACAGCGCTCGGGACGCATCATTAATATTTCTTCCGTTGTAGGCGTAATCGGCAATCCAGGACAAGCGAACTATGTTGCGGCGAAAGCCGGCGTCATCGGCCTCACGAAGGCATCCGCGCGTGAACTCGCTTCCCGCGGCATTACGGTCAATTGTGTCGCTCCCGGTTTCATTGAAACCGATATGACAGACGCACTGCCCGAGGAGTATAGACAGCAGCTGCTTGCGCAAATTCCGCTCGCCCGCCTAGGTCAGCCGGAGCATATCGCCAAGACGGTGCGCTTCCTTGCTTCGGAGGATGCTGAATATATGACCGGACAGACAATTCATGTCGATGGAGGCATGTACATGTAGGGCTTTCCAGTCTATGAAAACATGGACTTTAAGCATTTTTTTGTTAGCCGTTTTAATATGGCAATTTAAAACGATTTCTCGTATAATACCAAAGAGGAGGTGAACCGGATGTCAGCAGAAGTGTTGGAGCGTGTAAAACGCATCATCATTGAGCGCCTTGGCGTAGATGAAGCGGAAGTAACGCTTGAAGCATCTTTTAAGGATGATCTTGGCGCTGATTCCCTCGATGTTGTGGAATTGGTGATGGAATTAGAAGATGAGTTTGATATGGAAATCTCTGATGAAGACGCAGAGAAAATTACTTCAGTTGGAGAAGTAGTGAATTACATACAATCTCATAAGTAAGCTTGTAAGAGTCCCGTTCTTCATTAGCGGGACTTCTCCTCATTATTAGATTATGTATGTTAATGCGTCGCAGGCGCGTACAATAAATAGAAGCACGGAACTGTATATAATAGAGGTGATTTCATTTTGAAGCACAGGGTTGTGGTGACCGGCATGGGCGTCGTAACCGCTCTCGGTTCGGACCTTGAAACATTTTGGAACAGCTTGCTGGAAGGCAAGTCAGGTGTATCCCGAGTCGAGGCATTTGATGTGACGGATTATCCGACGCAAATTGCCGCATCCGTGAAAGACTTTAATCCAGAAGCGTACATGGAGAAGAAGGAAGCGCGCCGAATGGACCGTTTTGTCCAATTTGCCGTCGCGGCCAGCAAGAACGCTTTGGAGGATGCAAATCTGAATGTGAGGGAACAGACTGATCCGGATCGTGTCGGCGTTATTGTCGGCTCAGGTATTGGCGGTCTGGGAACTTGGGAAGAGCAGCATACGATTTTGATGGAAAAAGGCGTAAAACGCGTCAGTCCTTTCTTCATTCCGATGATGATCGCGAACATGGCTTCCGGCCAGGTGTCCATGAAAGTGGGCGCGCGCGGACCGAACACGGCGGCAGTGTCCGCTTGTGCGACAGGGACGCATTCCATCGGCGACGCTTACAAGATTATTCAGCGCGGCGACGCTGACGTTATGATTTGCGGCGGCGCAGAAGCAACGATTCGTCCAATCGGGATGGCTGGATTCTGTTCCATGCGGGCGATGTCTACGCGCAATGACGAGCCTGAACGCGCGAGCCGTCCTTTCGATGTCGATCGAGACGGGTTCATAATGGGTGAAGGCGCCGGCGTTCTCATTCTCGAATCGCTGGAGCATGCGTTGCAGCGCGGTGCGCGTATTTATGCGGAAATGGCAGGCTACGGCATGGGTGCTGACGCACATCATATGACTGAGCCGGATCCGACAGGGGCAGCGCTGTGTATGACACGCGCCATTCGCGATGCGGAAATGAAGCCGGAACAAATTGATTATATTAATGCGCACGGCACGTCCACGCCGGTTGGAGACAAATCGGAAACGACGGCGATTAAAAGCGCATTAGGGGAACATGCTTATAAGGTAGCGGTAAGTTCGACGAAATCGATGACAGGACATTTGCTTGGCGCAGCCGGCGGTGTGGAAGCGGTCATTTGCAGCTTGGCACTGACGCATGGTATCATTCCGCCAACGATTAACTTGGAGAATCAAGATCCTGAATGCGACCTGGATTACGTGCCGAATGTGCCGCGTCAAGCGGATGTGCAGGTAGCCATGTCGAACTCATTCGGATTCGGAGGACACAACGCTACGATTCTCTTGAAGAAATTCGAAGCATAAGGAGTCAGACTGTTGAGTGTAGAATTGAAGCAGTTACAGCAGAAACTGAACATTCATTTTCGTAACAGGCAGCTGTTAAAACAGGCGTTTACCCATGCTTCCTATGTAAACGAACATCGCTTCGGTCAGCACCAAGACAATGAACGCCTTGAATTTTTGGGCGATGCTGTGTTGGAGCTGACGGTGTCAGAATTTTTGTTTCATCAATGTCCGACACGGCCCGAAGGAGAATTGACAAAGATGCGGGCCTCCATCGTGTGTGAGCCTTCTCTCGTCAAATTTGCCAATCAATTGCACTTTGGCAAGTATGTGCTGCTTGGCAAGGGAGAAGAACTGACTGGTGGGCGAACACGTCCTGCGTTGTTGGCCGATGTCTTTGAGTCGTTTATCGGTGCGCTATATTTGGATCAAGGGTTAGAGGCGGCTCGAGAGTTTTTGCGCCGCCATATCTTCCCTCAGATCACGCTCGACGGCAAGCTGCAGACGAATGATTATAAGACGCAGCTGCAGGAGTTGACGCAGCATCACAATTTAGGCGCGCTTGAGTATCGTATCGTGGAGGAACGTGGGCCGGCACATGAGCGGGAGTTCGTATCCGAAGTTGTCATGGGAGAAGAATGTCTGGGTCGCGGCATTGGCCGTTCAAAGAAAGAAGCCGAACAACAGGCGGCGGCGCAGGCACTTGAGCACTTAATCATTCCGAAATTATAACGTACTGTAAAGGCCGGCGCTTCGTCGTCGGCCGGTTTCGCAGAAAGAGCAAAGAACAGCGCGCGGGACGAAGCGGAAGGCATTCCGTGTACAGGCTGGTTTTTGCTCTTTCTTTGTCCGAAGTTACGTTAAGCAACAAGACCGATAGCAAAAGAGAGCGTCGAACCGGAATAGCGATATGGTACAATAAACGTTGAGGTGATTGAAGAACGATGTTCTTAAAACGGTTAGAACTGGCGGGCTTTAAATCGTTCGCGGATCGGACGGAATTGGAGTTCGTTCAGGGAATTACCGGTGTCGTTGGTCCGAACGGCAGCGGAAAGAGCAACATCTCTGACGCCATCCGTTGGGTGCTGGGCGAGCAGAGCGCCAAATCCCTCCGGGGCGGAAAGATGGAGGACATCATCTTTGCGGGCAGCGATGCGCGTAAAGCGGTAAACGTAGGGGAAGTGTCATTGACGCTGGATAACAGCGATCAGGCACTGCCGCTCGATTTTAATGAAGTTACGGTTACCCGACGTGTTCATCGCAGTGGAGATAGTGAATATTTTATCAACAAACAGGCGTGCCGATTGAAAGATATAACGGAACTGTTCATGGATACGGGGATAGGGAAAGAAGCGTATTCCATTATCGGACAGGGGCGGATAGAAGAAATTTTGAGCACACGCTCGGAGGACCGCCGCGGCATTTTTGAAGAAGCTTCCGGTATCGTGAAATATAAATCCCGCAAACGGGATGCGAAGAAGAAGCTGGATGAAACGGAGCAAAATTTGCTTCGTATTCACGATCTGGTCGTTGAGCTTGAGGATCAGATCGGGCCGTTGAAGGAGCAATCCGAGAAAGCGCGTCATTATAAGCAGCTGCGGGAATGGTTGAAGACAAAAGAAATTGCCGTCTACGTCCATCAAATCGAGCAGCTGCATCTGTCTTGGCAGCAAGCGAACGACAAGCTGGCTGTGCTGAAGGAACGGGAGCTGGCGCTCTCGACGGTGGTGAGCGAGCATGACGCGAAGCTGGAAGTGCACCGCGTGGAGCTGCGTAAGCTGGAAGAAGAGCTCGAACGTTTGCAGACGACCTTGCTTCACTATAGTGAGGAGTACGAGAAATGTGAAGGTCAAGGGGAAGTGCTGCGTGAACGCAAGCGCAATCTGACGGCCAATGAGCAGCAGATGAAGTCGACGCTCTCGACGACGTCCGAACGGATGCGTGCCAAGCAGTTGGAAGTGCATGCCGTGCGGGAGAAGCTGACCGCGGTAGAGACGGAGCTTGCCGAGATCCGGCGCCATATTCATGCGGAAGAAGCGAAGCTGGTCGGTGTCGTGGGCGGGACGAGCTCAGACGCGGAAGAAAGCTTAAAGGGCGAGCTGCTTGAAATCATGAATCAAATGGCGCAGCAGCGCAACGATATTCGTTATTACGATCAGCAGAAGGAATCGCTGCAGAAACGTCTCGATAAGATGAAGCAGGGGCGGAACAAGCGCGAGCAGGAACAGAAGGATCTATGCAAGCGTATGGACGATACGAAGCGTCGAAGTGAGACGCTGGCGGATGATTTGGCATATATCCGCAATCGTTATCTGCAGGAAAGCGAGCAGTTGAAGAAGGATGAAGTGCTGCTTGACGAGACGCAGCTGGCTGCGCGGAAGTGGCAGCAGAAAGCCGACGCCTTAGTTTCCCGTCGCGATACGATGAAGGAACTGCAGAATGACTTTGACGGCTTCATGCTCGGAGTGCGCGAGGTGCTGAAGGCGGCACGCCGCCCGAATGGACTGCAGGGCGTTCATGGGGCTGTGGCAGAGCTCATTCGCGTTCCGGAAGAGCTGGAGACGGCGATCGAGACAGCGCTCGGTGCGGCATTGCAGCACATCGTCATGGAGAACGAAGTGGTGTCCCGCACTGCGATTACGTTTTTGAAGCAGCGTCAACTGGGGCGAGCTACGTTCCTGCCGCTTGATGTCATCCGCAGCCGTTCGATTCACGATACGGATCGCCGTATCGTAGACGGATTGGATGGCATGATTGGCGTAGCGGCGGACTTGGTCAAGACGGACAAGGCCTATGCCAACATTGTAGGCAGCCTGCTGGGCAACGTCGTCATTGCGGAGACGCTTGAGGATGCGAACCGCATCGCCGCGAAGCTGCAGTACCGTTACCGTGTCGTCACCCGCGAAGGGGATGTGGTGAATGCGGGCGGCTCGATGACAGGCGGCAGCTTGAACAAGAAGAGCGCCAATCTACTCGGAAGGAAGCGGCAGATTGAACAGCTGGATGCCGAGATTACAGAGACGGATAAGCAGCTCGTCAAGCTGACCGAGTCCATTACAGAATTGAAGCAGCGCACGACAAGCGGAGTCAAACGTCTCGATGACCTTCGGGAGCAGGGCGAGAGCAAACGTCTAAGCGAACAGCAGCTGGCAAGCGATCTGGCTCAACTGGAGAAGGAAGAGCGTCAGCTGGCGGAGACGCTTGAAATGGAAGGCCAAGAGCTTGCACACGCAACGGAAGAGATGGCTACGTTGGATGCGGGACGCCGGACGGCGGAAATACGCCTCGCTGAGCTGAAGATCGATGAGGATCGTCTGCACGTCTCCATTGAATCTGCGGAATCAGCGCGCAAGGCGAATGAGTCCGTGAAGGAAGAGCTGCAGACGCAGCTGACGGACATGAAGGTCCGGCAAGGGAAGCTGGACCAAGAAATGTTCTCCTTACAAGAGCAATTAAAGCGCGCAGAGCAGGAAGCGACTGCGTATGAGCAAGAATATACGCAGTTGACGCAAGGGCTCATTCAAGTTCAAATCGATCTGGAAACGGTCGAGCGCGAAACGATGAAGCAGACCGAGGATCTGAACCACTTCGGGGTTAAAAAGCAGGAAACTGGGAAGCAGATCGAATTCAAGCGTGCTGATCGTGCCCAATCCGTCCAGCGGCTTGAACTTGCGGAAAGCGATACGAAAGAGCAGCGTACGGAATTAAAGCAAGTGGAAGAGGCAATGCGCCAGACGGAGATTCAAGCGAACCGTCTGGATGTCGAACTCGATAATCTGTTGCGCAAGCTGAGCGATGAGTATGAAATCAGCTTCGAACTGGCGAAGCATCGCTATGCAGTGCCGGACAACATTGAAGCGGCGCAGCAAGAGGTTCGCGACTTGAAACGGCAAATTTCCGCTCTTGGCGAGGTCAACCTGGGCGCGATTGAAGAGTTCGAACGCGTGAACGAACGCTATCAATATTTGAGCAAACAGAAGGATGATCTGATCGAAGCGAAGACGACACTATATGAGGTCATTCGCGAAATGGACGAAGAGATGTCGAAGCGGTTCAAAGCGACCTTTGACGAGATACGCAAGCAATTCGTCGTCGTATTTTCGAAGCTGTTCGGCGGCGGTCGGGCAGATCTCGTCTTGATTGAACCCGAGAACATATTGGAGACGGGCATCGACATTGTCGCGCAGCCGCCTGGCAAGAAGCTGCAGAATCTACAGTTGCTGTCGGGAGGGGAACGCGCCCTTACAGCCATGGCGCTCTTGTTCGCCATTCTGCACGTCAAGCCAGTGCCGTTCTGTGTGTTGGACGAGGTAGAAGCGGCTCTGGATGAAGCGAATGTGACCCGTTTCGCACAATATTTGCGGGAATTTTCCGAGCAGACGCAGTTTATCGTCGTCACGCACCGCAAAGGCACGATGGAGGAAGCGGACGTGTTATACGGCGTTACGATGGAGGAAGGCGGCGTATCGAAACTCGTATCCGTCAGACTGGAAGATGATGAAGCAATTATTGCATAAGGAGCGGAGGAGCGCATGAGTTTTTTTAAAAAGCTGAAGGAAAGCATTGCGGCAAAGACCGAATCCGTAACGAATATCTTCAAAGAAGGCTTGGAGAAGTCGCGTAAAGGCTTTGTGGAAAAGGTAGCCGAGCTGATTACCCGCCGCAAAAAGATTGACGAAGCGTTCTACGAAGAATTGGAAGAAATACTTATCGGTGCTGACGTCGGCGTAACGACCGTGATGAACTTGATCGACGAGCTGCGAGACGAAGTGAAGAAGCGAAAGATTGAAGAAGCGGCTGAACTGCAGCCGGTCCTGTCAGAGAAGCTGGTGGGGTTGCTGCGTGGCGACGAGTCTAATAAACTAAACATGAATTCGGACGGCATGACAGTCATATTGTTCGTCGGTGTCAACGGCGTCGGTAAGACAACAACGATCGGCAAGCTTGCCCATCGGTTCAAGCAGCAGGGGAAATCTGTCCTGCTTGCCGCGGGGGATACGTTCCGTGCGGGTGCCATTGAGCAGTTGGAAGTATGGGGACAACGCGTCGGCGTAGATGTCATTAAGCAGCAGGCGGGTTCTGATCCAGCGGCTGTTATGTTTGATGCCGTGCAGGCGGCGAAGCAGCGCGGTGTAGATGTTCTGCTGTGTGATACGGCCGGGCGTTTGCAAAATAAGTCGAATTTGATGGAAGAGCTGAACAAGATCTTCCGTGTCATTCAGCGTGAAGTTCCAGATGCCCCGCATGAGGTGCTGATGGTGCTTGATGCAACGACAGGTCAGAACGCGCTCAGCCAAGCGAAGCTGTTCGGCGAGAAGAGCGGTGTCACTGGGTTGGTGCTGACGAAGCTGGATGGCACGGCAAAAGGCGGCATCGTTATCGCGATTCGTCAGGAGTTGAATATGCCGGTGAAGTTCGTCGGTCTCGGAGAGAAGATGGAAGATTTACAGGAATTCGATTCCGAGCAATTCGTTCATGCTTTGTTTGCTGGACTCATTCAAGAACAAGAGCAGAAGGATGCCGAATAAGCTGTTGACGAGGCAGCCGGCATTTACGAGGCGTCCCTTAGAGGGGCGCCTTTTTATATTTTGTAACAATTCGCGGTGTAAAATAAAAATATCTTCCTTCATCGTGTAGATCCCCTCTTTCTGAGATGGTATGCCCGTTCGGGCCTTTGACTCACTCTCCCCTTCATTCAGATCAGCCGCAATCCATTACCCTCATACGAGGAACATTTGTAGGATTGGAGTATGAACGGAAGTGTTATTTATTTCTTTGATAAAGAGCAGGATATAAGGCTTCTGTTCAATGGCCCTTTGCCCATTCTCCCATAAAGTCAGGAAGGATATTATTGAGGATAAAGTTACATTCCGTTTTTCGTATAGATACAAAGCTACTAAGTGCCGGTTTACGATGGCAGTTAAAACCTGACAGCGTTCTGTGTCGTCCTTGGGCGTGCTTTCCTGACCAATATGGAAAGTTTAAGTTCTGTAAAGTGCTAAAGCTAAAATGAAACCCAACATTCCTTATGGCTATAAAATCTACCTCTATACGCGGTCGCTCACCGATGAAGGCTTCAAAGGCTTCGATATCGATTTTCTGATGGAAGGGGAGAATGAAGCAAAGGGGCGGAAAAAGCGAATCAGCTTCAGCCTGAACGTGCCACTGCACCATCGGAACGTTCGTTCATTATAAAGAGTCGACGCCTTGTCAATCAAGCTTGATGTTCAGATTTGTTCTATGTATAATGGCATTAACTTTAACAATAGGGGAGTTCTTGATGTCGGTAGTTGTTCTTAACTAATCAAATTGGATAGAGTGTATTTCTTCAATATGGCAAAATTATCGCCTTTAAGGTGGTTTATTTGTCATGCGTGAACGGAATTGCTCCAATTCGTTAAGAACAATGGCCATCCTTTTGAATTCAACCGACTGTGATCAGCCGTGCTCTTAAGCACGGTTTTTTTTATGAATAAGCAAGTATATGTGCTGTATTTATACATGCTCTATTCATCTTGCAGAAATGATGCGATGCGTTTCTAGACAGGGATATCTGCACCGTTTTTGCTCGGAATTATCGTGTCCCGGATATGCGCAGATTTGTTTCCTGCCGCTCCGGCTTACAGCGGTAAACAGTCGATCCCCTAACAGGGCAGAAGATGGACGTTAACGTTCATTTTCTGCCCTGTTTGTGCTGACTTAGTAGGCGTTCCTCAGAGTGGACGCCCCAGAGCAATCTACATTATGAAGAAAGAGTGATACGAATGAAAAATGTGATCGAAATGGCAAGCGCAAATGTGCGTCTGGAAGAAGGGCCGCGTGTTATTGAACAATTGTTGATCGAGTGCTATTTACGACCCGGTATTTCGACGAAGGAGATGGCGCGGAAGACGATGCTTCCCGTTCCAGTGGCGACCGCAATTAAGAAGGAGCTTATCAAGGCGGGGGCGCTCAAGCAGGATCGGGGCGTGCATTGCACATTTGCAGGAAATGATTATGTGGAACAGGAATGGGGATATTTCGGTCTCGATAAAGAACTGTACCACAAGTTGATGGCGGACGGAATGGCATGGAAATCTGAACTCGCCGAGCTTTTGATGGAATGGAACGATCTGTTCCAAGCACGACCGCAAGCAAATGTCCAGATCGACCAATCTAAGTGCACGTTGGAGACGAGTCTGAAGCGGGCCGTGCTCTGTTTGCGGGAGCATTCGCTCATCGGCAAGCAGGTGCTGTGCGTCGGCGATGACGATCTGGTCAGCGTGGCGCTTGGCTTTCTGTTGAAGCGGCTGTTCCCGGGCAGAAGCAGTCCGAAGACGGCGATCCACGTCGTTGATGTAGATGAGCGGTTTTTGCAATATATACGTGACATTGCCGAGCGGGAAGACCTGCCCATTTCATGCCACCATGCTGATTTGCGGCAGCCTTTGCAGGAAGAACTGCAAGGCCGCTTCGATTGCTTCTTCACGGATCCGCCGTATACGATGCAGGGGATGAGCTTGTTTTTGTCCAGAGGCATTAGCGCGCTCAAGCGGAGAAAAGGCTTACCAGTGTTTTTGTCGTTCGCTCACAAATCACCTGGATTTACGTTGGCCATGCAGCAGGAGCTTGTGCGTATGGGCATGATGATGAAAGAGATTACCCCACATTTTAATGATTATGAGGGGGCGCAAATGATTGGCAACCGCGGGCAAATGATCGTACTGAAGACGACGGAGCATACGACTCCAGGGCATACAGATCGTTATGAAGGGGCGCTTTATACCGGCGAAGTGAACCGCACGCAGCGCATATACCGCTGCAGGCAGTGCGGGGAAGCTGTGTTGGTCGGCCAGGACGGGGATTTCGACACGATTGAACAGTTGAAACGGCGGGGCTGCTCCAGCTGTGGCAGCTCCACATTCGAGCTTATCGAGAGAAAACAGGCGTCAAAGTCGGACGAGAAGGCGAACCTGCGTTGAACAATTGAGCCACTGAGCCGCTGTGGGAATAAGTAATTAAGCTGCTCAAATGGTGAAATGCTGCTGAGTTCTCCTTAATGTGTCTCATGCTTCACATATACAGGCCTGGCCTCCAATCGGAAGACTAGGCCTGCATTTATTGTACAAAAAAAGGTCTGCCCACCCGCATAGGCGAAACAGACCTGTAAATTATTCGATTCAAGCTTGGACGGTGTCTGTCTTCGGAGCAGCAAGCTTCGGTTCGGGCACCGCACGCACAGCGGACAGCGCATCGCATTCCCGGAACGCGAAGTGCCTGCAGCCTTGGCAACGGGCTGCGCTAATGCGGGTCAAGGCGAAGTCAATGGCGGCACCCGTCCGTTCGAAGAAGTGCTCTGCTTCGATACGGGCTGCGAGTCCCGTCTTGTTCATCACATTCCGCGGCTGCTCATGGATGCCCGTAACGAGCACCGTTCCTCCTTGACGCTGGACTCGGCTTACGAGAGCAGACAAATTCGACTCTGCCGTCGTATCCATATATGGTACGCGTCCCAAGCGAAGAATCAACACGAGCGGCATCTCCCCGAATTGGTCCTTCAGCGACTGTTCGAATGAATGTGCGGCTCCGAAAAACAGCGGTCCCTCTACAGTAAACATGCTGATTTGCGGGCAATGGCGCCCGTCCTTTACGATGCGGGAGGACACCTTCGCTTTCCGGTCTGCCGGATCGGGCAGCACCTTGGCTACCTTGACGCCTTCGCTCATCCGTTTTACAAATAGGACAACCGCCAACACGAGGCCTGCTTGAACGGCCACGGTCAAATTGGCGAACACAGTTAGCAAAAAAGTAACGGACAGAATAAGAGAATCGGCGGTCCGTGTCTTCAAAATGTGCAGAAATGTTTTGCGTTCGCTCATGTTCCAAGCGACAACCATCAGTATGGGCGCCATGGCGGCTAAAGGAATATTGGAAGCATATGGCGCGAAAAAGAGCAGCACAAGCAGTACCACGATAGCGTGAACGACACCGGAGACGGGAGAGACCGCCCCGTTCCGAATGTTGGTTGCGGTTCTGGCGATGGCTCCGGTAGCCGGAATTCCTCCGAACAACGGGGTTACCATGTTGGCGATGCCTTGCCCTACGAGTTCCCGGTTGCTCTGGTGCCGGTCTCCCGTCATGCCGTCGGCGACGACAGCGGACAACAGCGATTCAATGCCGCCGAGCATCGCAATGACGAAGGCTGGTTGAATCAGCTGGACGATACGGTCCCAGCTGATTGCTGGCAGCCGGAATTCGGGCAGTCCGCTCGGAATGGCACCGAATGTGGAGCCGATTGTGGCCACTTGGCCAGGGAAGAACCACGCTGCAGCCAGACTGGAGACGAGCAGGCCGACTAACGAGCCAGGAATTTTGGGCAGCCATTTAGGCGTGAGCAGGAGAACGGCAAGACAAAGAAATGCTGTCAGCACGCTGTAAAGATTCAATGCCGGCAAGTGCACTACAAGCTCACGCATGTCGGAGATAAAGCCGTCCTGCTTCTCCACGTGCAGGCCTAGAAAGTCGGCAATCTGCCCCGTAAAGATGATGACCGCTATGCCGGCCGTAAACCCGATCGTCACCGGACGGGGAATGAAGCGGATGACGGCTCCCAATCGGAACAGCCCCATGAGGACGAGCATGACTCCGGCCATGAAGCCGGCAATGAGCAGATTATCATACCCGTACTGTAGGACGATAGCGAACAATATGGGTATGAATGCTCCGGTCGGACCTCCGATTTGGAATCGGGATCCGCCGAACAGCGAAATGAGCAAGCCGGCGACAATTGTCGTATAGAGCCCGTACTCCGGCTTGACACCCGATGCAATGGCAAACGCCATCCCTAATGGAATGGCGACGATACCTACGATACTTCCGGATATGATATCTTTCTTCAAAGCTTGCGCGTTATACCCGGCATAACGGCCGCGCAACAACGGTTTCATGCACTTTTCCCACCATTTCTGAATATCTGATTATTTGAATATATAAAGAATCATATATTCATCTGACCATTCTGTCAAAGCGGTTGTCGTGTCGTGTAGGGTGCTTATAAAGGGAAAAGAGAGGAAACTCGAGTCCGTTACCCGAATCCCTCTCTTTTATGAAGATTCCTGCTTCTTGATGTTCTCCAACATGGAGATGGCATTGACAAGATGATTGTCGAAAATGCGCTTCGCCACCTGGAGAAGATCCTTGATCATTGGATCGCGCAGAGAATAAATGACCGAAGTTCCGTCCTTGACGCCGAACACGACGTTCTTGCCGCGCAGGACGGCCAATTGCTGTGAGACGGCCGAACCCTCGATGCCGAGGAGCGACTGGATTTCGTTCACGGTTTTATCGCCGTCGCACAGAACCTCCAATATTTTTATTCTCAAAGGGTGTGCCAACGCTTTGAAAAATTCAGCTTTGAACTGTTGGATGTCCGGATACATGGTGTTCTCCCTTATTCATTGAAGAATGGAATATAGATTAGTGTACCACAAAACGAACGTTCAGGGGAAAAGATGGGCAAAACGCGCCATGCCGGTTCCGTGCGATTCCCTCAGGATGAGAACGAACCAGTATCTTGAGTCAGCGCCGCTGCGTGCTTCTTCCTTAAAATGAATCCGGTAAAAGCAGAGAGTAAATACATCGTTCCTCCCACAATATAAACGGATTGCGGTCCCCACATATCTGACACGGTTCCGGCAAACAGCACTGACACGCCGAACAGAACGTATGATATCGTGCTTTGCGCCGCAAACACGTTCGGCTGCTCAGCTAGTGGCGTGTACTGTTGGACATAGGTCCGCTGGGCGATATCGCGCAGTTGATAAAAAGGGCCCATCAGCAGCACAATGGCCAAGGCGATAAATGCTTGCGTATTGAACGCATAACCGTAGGCGAACAGGCTCACTCCAAATGAGCCGACAATGATCGTGCCAACCAGATGGCGATGAATGAGAGCGGACAGCTTGAGCGTAATCAATCCGCCGATAATGGTGCCTGCATAGTAAGCGGCATTAATATAGCCCCACCAAGCTTCATCCTTCAGCAGCACTTCCTGGGCGAACACTAACGTGACGCCTCCAATCCAGATGCCGCCTGCAATGCCTTCTATGATATCCATCCATGTAATGATGCGCAGCCGGGGATGGGTAAATAGAAAAGTCCAGCCTGCCAGCATGGAGCGGGAGCCTTTCTCTTTTGGCGTGTCATGTTGGTCATGAGCCAGGCGAACAATAAAGAGACAGCCTAGAAGCAGGAGTCCCGAGGACAGCTGCAGCACGAGCGAATGACCGAGCTGCGCGACGAGGATGCCTCCCATCGTCCAGCCGAGCAGCGACAGCATCTGCATGCTGGTCGATACGAGACTGTTCGCTTGCACACGCTTGTCCTCTTCCACCAAGCGGGGATAAAGCGCATTAGCCGACGCGGATGCGCAGCCCTCCACATAACCGATCAGCACGATGCCGCAGAACGCATAACCGAGAAATGCGGATGCTGGCAAAGCAGAAGAGAGCGGTGTCAACGAGAAGGCGATGAGTGCAGACGCCGCACACTGAAGAAACAGGAATAAACGGGTGACATAGGCAACCGTCATCTTCCGATACCAGAACGGCAGTGAGAAGCTGCTGGACAGTATGGCCAAGGAACGAACGAATGAGACCGCTCCGGCAAAGGCGGCCGATCCTGTAAGTTGGTAGACAGCGGCGATCAATGTCATCATATACAAGGACCCCGCAAGGTTGGCAAACGAGCGGCTCGACAATAACGAGTAAAATGAACGATTCAAACAATACACACCTCATTGCATCGTAGCGGTTGTTCAAAAAGCTGAAAAGTGACCTTGCTGAACGCGCACTCATAGTAATATTTTCGCATTATACCATGCAATAGGCTAGCGCTAATCATTTTTTTCTAATAATAACTCTACTTTGTTCAAATGCTCCAACATGCGCCGGGAAGCGAGCACTTCATTCTGGTGCAGTATAGCTTCATAGATAAGTCTGTGTTCTTGCAATAGCTGCAGCGTGGAGGAACGTTCGCCGAAGAGCCACATCCGCCGGGTGTTGCCCATATGCCGGGCGCACTGCTGGTGAAACAGCTGCAGCATCGGAATTAATATTTCATTATGACTCGCTTGCGCTAAATGCACGTGGAACATCAGATCGGCCTGCTGGCTCGCCGCTTCGTCCTCCAGATGCGCCTCCATCTGTTGAAGGCAATCTGCCAACGCAGCCAAGTCCCCGTCCGTCCGCCGTTTAGCGGCTAGTCCCGCAGAACCGACCTCGATCATTTTCCGCACCTCGATCAGCGATTTCAATGAGTTGATCTCAGATAGCCAGCCTTGAAGCAGGTCGGACGGTGCTTGCGGCTGTTCGCGCACGAACGTGCCGCCGCCATGACGAATGTCGATCCAGCCCATCGCTTTCAGCGCGCTGAGCGCTTCGCGTATCGTTGAACGCCCGACTTGGTACTGCTTGGAGAGCGCTTCGACGGAAGGAAGACGATCTCCGGGCGAGTAGCTTCCGTTTTTTAATTGGTCGAGCAGATGATCCGTTACGAGCTCCGCTCCCTTTTTATATTGAATTCCGTTCATCAATGACGGCCTCCTGATATGAAATATCGGACTTATCTATACATTATGAAAAAAATTTTTAAAATGGTAGTATACATCCTCTTCTATCATAAGTTATAATATGCCAAAAGTCATCAGATCACCTGAACAGTTCAACAAATTTATGAACAGAAACAACAGGAGGGGAAATTCGATGATAGTGAACGAAGTGCGGCAAGATCTGCTGCAGCTACTTGGGACAGAGCGTTACCGCGATGATAAGGAGGCGCTCGTCACGCATTCGTATGATGCGACACCGATGCTCCAGTCGCTGCCGGACGCGGTAGTTTATCCCGATTCGACGAGTGAAGTTCAGCATATTCTTCGATTAGCGAATAAGCATCGTATTCCGATTGTCCCGCGGGGAGCAGCCAGCAACTTATGCGGCGGTACTGTACCCGTATCAGGTGGAATTGTCGTGGCAATGACCCGAATGAACAAGCTGCTTGAGCTAGATACGGATAATTTGACAGCTACCGTCCAACCTGGACTGAACACGAAGCAATTCCATCGCGAAGTGGAGAAGAGGGGCTTATTCTATCCGCCGGACCCGAGCAGTATGGTCATTTCGACATTGGGCGGCAACATTATGGAAGGAGCGGGAGGGCTCCGCGGTTTGAAATACGGCACGACGAAGGATTACGTTATCGGACTGGAGGCCGTCCTGCCTTCCGGTGAGGTCATCACTACGGGCGGCAAGCTGTATAAGGACGTTGCCGGCTATGATTTGACGAAGCTGCTTGTCGGCTCGGAAGGAACGCTCGCCATTATTACGGAAGCAACGGTGAAGCTCATTCCTGCGCCGCGGGTGAGACAGACGATGCTGGTTGCTTTTCAAGATATATATGCAGCTGCGCGTTCCGTCTCGCGCATTGTGGGAGCGGGCATCATTCCGGCGACGCTCGAATTTATGGATCAGCCGACGATCCGCGTCGTGGAGGAGTACAATCATATCGGCCTCCCGATAGATATGCAAGCGGTGCTGCTCATTGAGCAGGACGGACAGGAGAGCGCCAGCGTTCAGAAGGACATGGACGCCATCGTATCGATCTGCGGGGAGGAAGGGGCAGCCCGTATTGAAACGGCTCGGGATGAACGCGAAGCGGAGCAGCTGATGAAGGCAAGACGCAGCGCGCTGTCGACATTGGCACGCATTCGACCGACGACGATTTTGGAGGATGCGACCGTGCCTCGTTCCCGTATCGCGGACATGGTGTTGGCCATTAACCGGATTGCGGCGCAGTATGAGTTGAACATTTGCACGTTCGGCCACGCGGGGGACGGGAATTTGCACCCGACCTGCACAACGGATGCGAGAAATACCGAGGAAATTCATCGGGTCGAGCAAGCGTTCGCCGATATTTTCGAAGAAGCCATCAGGCTTGGAGGAACGATAACCGGAGAGCATGGCGTCGGCACGGTTAAAGCGCCTTATTTGGAGTGGAAGGTCGGTGAGGCTGGCATCGCCTTGATGAAAGGCATCAAGCAGGCATTCGATCCGAACGGCATTATGAATCCAGGCAAAATATTCGCCAAATCAGCACGCAAAAGGCTGGTGATTACCCGATGAACAGCAGAGAGCAAGACGATCAACGAAAAGGAGCCTTGAAGCAGCAACTGGTTAATACGCTTGATTATGAGCAGTTGATGAACTGCATGCGCTGCGGATTTTGCCAGCCGGCTTGTCCGACATTTCATCAGACGGGTCTCGAAGCGGCTTCTCCACGCGGTCGTATCGCTCTGATGAAGGCGGTGGCGGATGGACTGATGGAGCCGGACGAAGCATTCAAGCAGCAAATGGATCTATGCTTGGGGTGCCGCGCATGCGAACCGGTATGCCCTTCCGATGTGAAATACGGCCAATTGCTGGAGCAGACGAAGGATGCTCTATTCGAGCATGCTGAACCTGCCGGGGCGATTCCGCTGCGCGGCCTTCATAAGTTTGCGAAGCCGATATTTAAGCGTCATCGCCGTCTGCGGCTGATGAGCACGATACTGCAAGCTTATCAACGCTCCGGCCTGCAGCGTCTTGCCAATAAAGGGAATCTGCTGCGTTGGCTGCCGGCGCATATGCAGACGATGGAGCGGATTATGCCGCATGCGGACAGCCGCGGTGTCGTAAAGCGGGTCGGCGGCCATCGTTTTGAAGCCAAAGGTGAGCGAATCGGTACGGTAGGATTATTTCGCGGGTGCATTATGGACGTTCTTTTTACGGAAACAAATGTGAATACCGTCCGCCTGTTGACTGAATCTGGTTATGATGTCGTCATCCCGGAGGAGCAGTCCTGCTGTGGCGCGCTGTTCTCTCATAGCGGCGACCGGGACACGGCCCGAGAGTTTGCCAAGCAAAATGTAAAGGTGTTCGGGGATGCGAAGGTGGACTACATTGCTTCCAACGCCGGAGGCTGCGGGGCCATGCTTGTCGAGTATGATCATTTGCTTGCGGATGAAGCGGAGTGGGTGGGGCCTGCCCGAGAGTTTGCCGTTCAAGTGAAAGACATCAGCGAACTGCTGCTGCGTTCGCAGCGCTGGAATCAACTGCCGGAGGCAGCAGTACAATCGAAAACAGCAGCACAACCGGAAACAACACGTGACGACACCGTAACGGTGACATACCAAGATTCGTGCCACCTGCGCAACGTGATGAGGGCTGGCGAGGGGCCGCGCCAATTGCTGCGTCTCATCCCTGACACGAACTTCGTAGAGCTGGAAGGGGGCGAAGTGTGCTGCGGATCGGCGGGTATCTACAACCTGGTGCAGCCGCAAATGGCGAACGATATTGTAGATTCAAGAATGGAAGCGGTGCGGGACACGAAGGCTTCGATTATTTTAACGAGCAATCCGGGCTGTCTGCTGCAGATGAAGGTCGGCGTAGAGCGGGAAAAAGCGAACGACCGTATCCAGGTCATGCATGTAGTCGATTATTTTGCGGAAAAGATATTGAAATAATATTTTATAAAAACTATAATAATTCTGTAATTAAATTTTAGTAACTTGATGATACATCTTTGTTATGTAAGGATGAAACTTTCAGTTTATTAGGGGGAGTTAATCGTGAATGTTATTCCATTGGAAGCCAAGTGGATCGTTCCGATGTGCGAGTTATGGAACAGGGAACTGGGCGGCCTCTTTCCAATGCGAGAGGCGCTGCTGCGGCAGAATAGCTTTCAAGATGCGAACGTTTACTACCCGGGTTCTTGGCTGGCACAGGATGATGACGGTACACTGCTTGGCTTTGTCATCGCGAAGAAATGGCAAGAGCAAGAGCGAGAGATGCAGTTGGGAGAAGGCGCAGGTTGGATTCAAGCGCTTGTCGTGCGTTCGGACAGAAGGGGCGAAGGCATAGGCAGCCGATTGCTTACCCTGGCTGAAGAGGCACTGCAGGATGCCGGAGTAGAGATCGTATATATGGGCCGCGATCCGTGGCATTATTTTCCTGGCGTGCCGAAAACGCTCTCATCGGCTCGTCCTTGGTTCGAGCGGAGAGGATACGAGTTTCTGTATGAGGTATATGATTTGCTGGCATCCACAGAGGAAGGTCCGCCTGTTGCTCCGTCGTTTTCCGAAGGCGCTTACATCAAAGGGCTTGAACTGCAGGATCAAGCGGAAATGCTGCGTTTCTTCCGCAGATGCTTTCCTGGACGGTGGTACTATGAAGCACTCTGTTATTGGGAGCGGGGCGGAACAGGCAGAGAATTTGTCGGATTGTTTGCAGAGCGGGAGATGATAGGCTTCTGCCGCGTAAACGATGAGCAGTCGGCTTTGATCGCGCAAAATACGTACTGGGCTCCACTCTTCCAAGAGCCGCTTGGTGGAATCGGACCTCTTGGCGTAGACAGCCGCTATCGGGGAAAGGGATATGGCCTTGCTCTCGTTGAAGCGGGGGTATCAGAGCTGCGAGCGCGCGGAATGAAGAATCTGGTCATTGATTGGACGGAGCTCGTTGATTTTTATGCGAAATTAGGATTTCAACCATGGAAGGGCTACGATTTAATGAAAAAGACATTGCGGTAGGCAACACAGATAGAAGCTGAAGCAGTGTGTGCTCAATCGAGTTGAACTGCTTGAGAAAGAACCGGATGTGAGGATTGCCAATACTGAACTACGGTACGCTTTTGTTCTACAACAAAGAATTGTTGGATGCGGCAGTGCGTTGCTTCGCATCAATATGACGGGACGGCGCAATATTTAGATGATACAAGAGAAGCGATTCGATTTATTAAAGAACTGTGATCATAGGTTTCAAACGAGTATTAAACAGCAGCAATTTATGTTTTTTTGCCCTCTTCGACGGCTGGCTCCCGGCAGAAGAGGCTTTTTTATTGGTGTTTTGTTATCGAACATGCAGCAATCGCACCTCCGCGCCCGTGTGCATATAATGTACTCCGTTCCGTGGGCATATGTCCCGGAGCGGAGTCAAAGCGGCAAGGAGGAAATGGCATGGCACCATCAGATAGTGGACGCACGACTCAGCTTGCATTAATGGAAGAAAGGATGAACGCGATAACGCATGGGCTCGGGCTGCTGCTTAGTTTGGTTTTTTGTATGGGAGCGGCTTCCGTATCATCACGCCATATGGCACGTGTCTGTGCTAACTGGAGCAGCGCTCCATTTCGGCTGTGTGTATAAGCTCATCTTGCTTGCATAATTTTTTTGGGTGATGTTAAGGTTTCCCCCTTGACATGGTGTTCAGATTTAGATATGATAAGGAACGTCGATGGGCTGTAAAGTGTTTTTCCTTGACGAAAGGAGTGGCCCGTATGAACGAGGAACAGGTATTAGCGAAGACGAACCGCGTCAATATGCTGTTTGACTTCTACGAACCGTTGCTCACAGAGAAGCAGCAGACGTTCCTGAAATGTTACTTTCAAGATGATTTTTCCTTAGGCGAGATTGCAGCCGAATTCGGAATAAGCCGACAAGCGGTGTATGAACATATTAAGCGGGCGGAGCAGACGCTCGATGCGTATGAGAGCAAGCTAGGGCTGCTCGCGAAGTTTGAACAACGTACGAAGCTAATGGAATCGCTGCATGACGCATTGAACGATATGAAGGGCATACCCGACCCGCAGCGCGCGGAACTGCAGATGATTGTCCGTGAACTGCAGGCGTTGGATTAAGGGAACGGGGTGAATAACAATGGCATTTGAAGGATTGACAAGCCGATTGCAGAACGTATTCAGCAAGCTGCGCGGCAAAGGCAAAGTAGCGGAGGAAGACGTCAACGAAGCGATGCGCGAGGTGCGCCTTGCGTTATTGGAGGCAGACGTCAACTTCAAAGTTGTTAAAGAATTTATTAGCAAAGTAAAAGAGAAGTCTGTCGGCCAAGACGTCATGAAGAGCTTTACGCCAGGCATGGTCATTATCGACATCGTTAACAAAGAGTTGACGGAGTTGATGGGGGGCACTGCCGCGAAGCTGGCGAAAGCGAATAAGCCGCCAACGGTTATTATGATGGCAGGCTTGCAGGGTGCCGGTAAGACGACGACGTCGGGTAAGCTGGCGAAGCTTCTGCAGAAGCAGAACCATAAGCCGCTGCTCGTGGCTGCCGACATTTACCGTCCAGCTGCGATTCAGCAGCTGCAAGTGCTCGGCAACCAGATTAATGTGCCCGTATTTTCCTTGGGTGATCAAGTTAGCCCGGTAGAGATTGCACGCCAGGCGATGGATCATGCGAAGGAGAATAATCTCGATTATGTGATCATCGATACCGCCGGCCGTCTACATATCGATGAAGCGCTGATGGATGAGCTGAAGCAGATTCACGAGACCGTTAAGCCGGATGAAGTATTGCTCGTCGTCGATGCAATGACAGGGCAAGATGCGGTAAACGTAGCGGAAAGCTTCAATCAGCAGCTCGCGTTGACGGGGGTCGTGCTGACGAAGCTCGACGGCGATACGCGCGGCGGTGCGGCGCTCTCGGTAAAAGCTGTTACCGGATGCCCAATCAAGTTTGCGACATTGGGCGAGAAGCTGGATGCGCTTGAACCGTTCCATCCGGAACGGATGGCTTCCCGTATTCTCGGGATGGGGGACATGCTGTCACTTATCGAGAAGGCCCAGGCGAATATCGATTCGGACAAAGCGAAGGAAATGGAACTGAAGATGCGGAACGCCGCCTTTACGTTCGATGATTTTCTGGAGCAGATGCAGCAGGTCAAGAAACTCGGTCCAATTGATCAGATTTTGGATATGATTCCAGGTATGAACAAGATGAAGCAGACCGCGAATCTGAAGGTGGATGAGCGTCAGATGGGTCGCATCGAAGCGATTGTCCGTTCGATGACGAACGCTGAGCGCCAGGATCCCGACCTCATCAATCACAGCCGCCGCAAGCGGATTGCAGCCGGCAGCGGAACAGCGCTCGCTGACGTGAACCGCCTCATCAAGCAGTTTGACGAGATGCGTCGGGTGATGAAGCAGTTCTCCGATATGATGGGACCGAAAGGTCCGAAAATGATGAAAAATTTGAAGGGCAAAGCCGGAAAGGGAATGAAATTTCCTTTCCGCTAATGCATAATGCTTTACTCGAATTCCGTTAAGGAGGTGAATGTCGTGGCAGTACGTATCCGTTTGAAACGAATGGGTGCTCATAAAGCACCGTTCTATCGTGTCGTTGTATCCGATTCCCGCTCTCCGCGTGATGGTCGTTTCATCGAAGAAATCGGTTACTACAATCCGGTAGCTCAACCTGCAGTAGTTAATATCGACGAAGAAAAAGCGTTGAAATGGCTGCAAACAGGTGCTCAAGCTTCTGACACGGTTCGCAACTTGCTTAGTCAAGCAGGCGTCATGAAGAAGTTCCATGAGCTGAAATATCAGAAGTAATCTAACCGTTCGGAGGGTCGCGAATGGAAGAGTTGGTGTTAGTTATTGCACGCGCTTTGGTCGATCATCCGGAGGAGGTCCGTGTGGACGTCGTGGAGAAAGACCACATCATAGTATATGAGCTTTACGTCCATCCCGATGATGTCGGGAAGGTTATCGGAAAGCAAGGTCGTATAGCCAAGGCGCTTCGCACGGTCGTCACATCGGCAGCCGTAAAGGTTCCGAAACGAGTTGCCGTGGACATTATTTCTTAACATGACGAAACGGGTTAGGATGAAATCCTAGCCCTTTTTCGTATGTGAATAACCGTTTGTGTTACACTAGGAAGCATACCCGTAAATAGCAGGAGGATTCGATACGACATGGCTGAAAAGTTATATAATGTCGGCAAAGTCGTGAATACGCACGGCATTCGCGGAGAAGTGAAAGTATTTCCGCAGACCGACTTTCCGGATGTGCGCTTTGCCCAGGGAAGCGAATTGATTTTGCAGCATCCAGAGACGCAGAGCACCCTTTCGGTTACGGTGGAACGGTCGCGTTTACATAAGAACATGTACATCGTGAAACTGAAACAATTCGACGACATCAACGATGTAGAGAAATATAAAGGCTGGATGCTGAAAGTGTCGGAAGCGCAGCTCGTAGAACTGCCGGAGGACGAATATTATTATCATGAAATCATCGGTTGCCGCGTTGTGTCGGATGAAGGCGAAGAATTAGGTGTCATCGACGAGATTTTGGCCCCGGGAGCGAATGATGTTTGGGTCGTGAAGCCGTCGAAAGGCAAGCCTATTCTTATTCCGGTAATTGATGATGTGCTGCTTAACGTCGACATCGAAGGCAAAGTTGTTACCGTCCACCTCATGGAGGGACTTATTTAAATGCGTATCGATGTATTAACGCTATTCCCGGAAATGTGCGAAGGCGTATTTAACGCGAGTATACTGGGTAAAGCCCGGGAGAAGGGACTCGTAACGCTGAATACGGTCAATTTTCGTGACTATTCCACCAACAAGCATTCGACCGTAGATGATTATCCATACGGTGGTGGGGGCGGTATGGTTCTGAAGCCTGATCCTATTTTTGCGGCAGTCGAAGATGTTATCGCCAAGGCGGAGACGGAAGGCTTAGTGAGAAGCGAGCAAAATATCGATCACGCGGAAAGAGATTCGTCTACAGCGAAGCCGCCGCGCATTATTTTGATGTGTCCGCAAGGTGAACGCTTTACGCAGACGAAAGCCGAGGAGTTGGCAGAGGAATCACACCTTATTTTTATTTGCGGCCACTACGAGGGCTATGACGAGCGTATTCGCGAGCATCTCGTGACGGATGAACTGTCAATTGGCGACTATGTGCTGACGGGGGGCGAACTGCCAGCCATGGTCGTTATCGATTCCGTCGCTCGGCTGCTGCCTGGAGTGCTCGGCAATGAGTCGTCGGCCGTGACGGATTCATTCAGCACAGGACTGCTTGAATATCCGCATTATACGCGCCCTGCTGAATTTCGCGGCTGGAAGGTGCCGGATGTGCTCATAAGCGGCCATCATGCCAACATCGAGGTGTGGCGCCGAGAGCAAGCGTTAAAACGGACACTGGAACGACGGCCCGATCTGCTCGACAGCATCGAGTTGAGCGATGAGGAGCAGAAGCTGCTGCGGCGGTTGAAGAGTGAATAGCTGTAGTATAGAAGAACGAATAGACTCCTACATAATGTACTATGAGTACAATGTAGGAGCAATTTGCGTATCTATTAGGATGTTGGCGTTTTTCAGAGCCATAACTATTTTGAGACGCTGGAGTTCTTCGGGTAGATCAAATCGTCCATGTTGATTCCCAGAAAATATGAACCAATGCAAAAAAGGAGGGCGGCCAGGAAGGCATCCCTCTTCTTCGTCTTCATCGCGGTTAGTCTGTAATCAGCTCTAATTCCACCACGGTATCGTTTTCATCTGGCAGTTGGGCCGTCGGAAAGTTGATGAACAAATAATCTGCATAGTCATGCGCATTCCACGGTGTCTGTATATTTACCTCTGAACCGTCTGCAAGCAATCTGGCTTGTTTGACGCGTCCATTCAATCCTTTCAGCGCAATCGGTCCGACGCCGCGGTCGAGAATGTGGGCGTACAGCTTATTGCCTTGCTGCGTGTAACGCCCCCACTCCGGCTTCGGCAATTCACTCGCGCCAGAGCCGTAGATGCTGTCTTGATTTCCATGCATCCAGGATCCGACTTCCGATAGCACGGCAAGGGATTCCCGTGGGAATTCCCCTTTCGCATTCGGTCCGACGTTCAGAAGCAAGTTCCCGTTCTTGCTGACGCATTCGACCAGTCCGCGTATAACTTGCTGTGGTGATTTGTAATCATGGTCATAGGCATGATAACCCCAATGGCGATTTAGCGTAATGCACGCTTCCCAAGGAATCGAATCGCCGTTTTTGTTCACGATTCCTTGTGGCGGTAAGATTTGCTCGGGCGAGGCGAAATCACCTGCATATATTTCAGGCTCACTCGCTTTGATGTTGCCGCCCAAGCGGTTGTCGATGATAACGTTTGGCTGCAAATCGCGAATCATCGTCACAAGCTCCGATGCGCGCCATTTCTCGCCGGTCATATCGTCATAAGAGAAATCGAACCAGAGCACGTCGATCGTCCCGTAATTCGTCAACAGCTCTTTGACCTGTCCATGCATGTAATCCAAGTAGCGATTGAAATCTGTTTCCCGGTTCTTGAACTCCTCGTTACTGCGCATCGGGTGCTGGCGGTCGCCATAGGCCGGGTAATCCGGATGGTGCCAGTCGATGATAGAGTAGTAGAAGCCAACCTTCAACCCTTCGGCTCGGAAGGCGTCGACATATTCCCGAATCAGGTCGCGTCCGGCTGGGGTATTAGTCGCTTTGTAATCCGTCATAGCGCTGTCGAACAGGCAGAACCCGTCATGATGCTTCGTCGTCATGACTGCATATTTCATACCGGCTTGCTTGGCGGCTTTCGCCCAGGCTTTTGGGTCGTAATTTTCAGGATTAAAGGTGTTAAAGTACTGTTCATAACCCTCTACCGATATCTGTTCGAAGCTGCGCACCCATTCACCGCGTGCGGGAATCGCATAAAGCCCCCAATGTATGAATATGCCGAAGCGGTCATTCGTAAACCATTCCGTCCGCTTGCGTCTTTCATCCATCGTCGTCATCCTCATCTCTCCTTTAACTGCAGTTTTTTCCTATTTTACACGGAAGCGGGTATAATGCAGATAGAGAGAATTAACGGCTTTTTGTACAAAATTAAGGTCGAACGGAGCGCATGCCGATGGGGAAAATGGAGCTGCTGCAGCGATATTTGGCAAACGTGCAGGTTCATGTGACGGACGCTTACTATACGAAATGCAGGGAAGATTGGTGCGAGAGCAATTTCGTGCCCTCCTTTAACCGCATGTATCTCATCTGTGATGGGGAAGGGCGCATTGAGATTGCAGGGAGCACGTATTACCCGGGGCCAAGGCAAATGGTCATTATGCCAGCGGGAGTGAACCAATCGTACGCTGCGATTAGCTCCCATACGTATGAGAAATATTGGTGCCACTTTACGACGCTCATTGGAGAGCGGCATTTATTTCAATTTATGCGTATTCCTCATGTCGTCACGATGTCGCCTTCCGTCTTCGAGGAGGCTGTTGAAAGATTTCAACGCTTGAAGAAAGAGCATTATGACGGAGATTGGACTGCCGTGCTGCGCAAGCAGGCGCTACTAATGGAGCTGCTCAGCCTATATTTGGGGGAAGCAGGACCGGAGTCCATCATTCTGCCTTCCTCCCAAGCGATGGACAAGCTGAACCTGGTGCTGCAGTATATGAACGGTCATCTTACCGAACGGCTAAGTGTGCAGCAGCTCGCGGATCGGCTGCATTTGCACCCGAATTACTTCATCACGTTCTTCCGTGAGCATATAGGGGAATCGCCAGTACAATATATGAACCGGATGAAGGTGGAGCGGGCGAAGAAGCTGCTCTTGACGAGCCATTTAAGTGTGACGGAAATTGCTGAGGCAGTCGGTCTGGATGTATATTATTTTTCTCGTTTGTTCAAAAATAGTACCGGGTTCAATCCGACATCGTTCAAAGCGACACATAAAAATGAAATGAAGTGAGGGGGAACATAGGATGCAATCCCATCCATCTCGTCATCATGTTCAGACGGATGACAAGCAGCGTTTGTTCGTTGCGATACCACTGCCGGCGTCTGCTGCGGACACCGTCGTACAATGGTCCGAAGGGGCGAAAAGACAGTGGGCGTTTCACAAATGGGTCCATCCGCTCGATTTGCATATTACGGTACAGTTTCTGGGAGCGGTATCCCCTGATGTGAAGGAGCGTCTCGTGCAGGGACTTCAGAGTGCAGCGCAATCGTCGGAGACGTTTCGGCTCGAATTGCAAGAAGTGGGGACGTTCGGGGCGCACGAAGCACCTCGTGTTCTATGGGCAGGAGTCGGCGGAGAGATCGGCCAGCTCAAGCGCCTGTATGAGCTTGTCGTAGCTGCGACTGCGCCGCTTGGATTCGTGCCCGAGGACCGGCCATATTGGCCGCACATTACATTGGCCCGCAAATACCGCGGGATGACTCTCATGTCGCTGAACGCTGGTCATGCGCCGCTGCCTGAGTATGATTGGATGGCAGACCACTTCGTGCTGTACCGCACGCAAATGGGTAAGACCCCCATGTACGAGCGAATTGAGGAGTTCAGACTAGGTCACGGCATACAGCAACCGTAAGCTTCCCGTCGGGAAGCTTTTTTATGTTACGAGAAGAATTGCCGTGAAAGGCTTGATTAAAAGCCGCATCAACATGGCCGCGCTTCCAGAGGGGGAGGAGAGAGGTTCTATGTATTCAAGTCCTTAAGGGCACTCTCCCCTTGACTCAGACATAGCTACAGTCGCAGGTTCCGGGTACAACTACGACTAAGATCAAGGAGTTTTAAAGTGGAGTAACTGAAATAATACGCAATGGAAAGTACCCGAACAAAAGATATAACATAAATAAGAACACAAGCACAACAGTAAGCACAAAGCAAATAGATCAAAAGGTCTGAACGTAAAAGGTACGCCATGAATAGAAAGCTCGTAGAACATAAGGACATCTTGAAGCATAACGTAAGCAGAACATAAGCTACATTATGAAGCACGGCGCATGAGAAATAAGGCGCTATATAAACTACAGCTAAAGAACTAAATGAGTGTGTATAAGGCAGGTGGCATCGCTGCAAGCCTTTCGGTCATGCTGCGGTTGGTGAGGCAGCGCAATGAATAGAGTTATATAGGGCATGCGACGGAGATGCTGAGGCAGGACAAAAAGACATGCAGATGCACACAAGACGCTCCCATGCCGCTGCGCGTTGAGCAGTTGCATTGTAACGAAAGCAAAATTCATCCAAGTATCTTTGAAGATAAGTTGCCCCGATCCCGTGAAACGTGTCGTTCATCCAGCGTCGTGCTCGCTTGAATGTTCGATATAAGCGACTGTCACGGCGAGCACGATAAGGCTGTTGGATAATAGACGGCTCGAAAGCAGTCGCTGTTACATGAAGAGCGACAAAACGATCACAGCCAGAACGAAGCAGATATTTGTCGGAAAGGTGAGCCTTCTTCACAAGCTTCATCTTAAGCTCATCCAACTGATCGTCCGGCGTTACGGATGCGGCAATAACAAGGGGGGATTCCCGAGGATGAAGCTCAAGCATTGAATGATATGAGGTGCCATGAAAGGCGACAATGCCTTGAACTTTGCCTGCGAGCGGCCGGTCAACGTCGGACATGCTGATCGCAGCTCGGATTTTGTGCAGCATCAACCAGGCGGTTTTGTAAGTGACCCCGATGATCGAGCTGAGGTAGACAGCATTGATGCCCCTGTCAGAGCGGGAGACAAGCCAGAATGCCGTAAGCCATTTCCACAGGGCTGTGCGGCTGCCTTCCATGACCGTACCAGCGGTCAGTGAGGTCTGATGGCGGCAGGCACGGCACTCGTATAGAGGAAGCCGACGCGTTTGAATGACGTAGGCATTGGTGTGCTGACAGCGTGGGCAGACGAAGCCATGCGGCCATTTCATATGAAATACGAAGGAAACACATGAGGATTCCGTATGAAATTTACGCTTCAAATCCTCCAAAGTATCGATCGATTGCCAAGCCGTCATTATAAGTCCTCCTTTAAACTCTACTTGTAGTTCAATTTTTCATTGGATAGAGAACAAACGTTCTATACTTCGATTATACAGAACATAAGTTCTTATTTCAAGGATTTCTTCCCTTTAAAATGTGGTTTTCTTATGCAGTGCGTTTCTTACATAATATCGTTAGAACAAGCATCTCGTTCTGAGTTGTGGGGAGGGTGATGCAAAGGGCTTGTTAAGGATAGGAATGTAGCCTAGAGAGAGGCGAATTAATGACAATTTACTCATGTATAAGAGATAATTTTAGACCAAAACAGTCTCGGAGTATCCGATGTGTGAAGTAAAAGTCAATAGATACAATCAAATTTTATGAACTAAGAGTGGGCATGCAAATTGTGTTCGCGTGTTTTGGGACTATATGTTCATCGGGAGCATAAATCAATAACCTTATATTGCGAAAAAGATATAGATGACGATTTGTAGCCAATGACTGCTATTATCATGCTTGTATGCGTGTGAATAGTGAAAGAAAATAAAACAGGTCCATTTTCACATATATTTACGTATCTGCCGCAATTATAATGAAGTCACTTGTTCATTCCTGTCGAAATGTTGTCGAAGGGTGCAGGTGATTTTCTTGTTGCTGCCAAGAAAATAAGTCGTTTTATTATTCGGTCCATTGCTCAAACTGCATGATTGTCAGAAAAGAACGGAGGGATAGGATGGACAGACTTGCTACGCGTGCCGGCCTTCTGTTGCTGACGCTCGCCGCCGTATTCATGGTTGGTTTTTCTAAGCCAGAAGAGCCCAGGAAAGCAATCTGGATTTGGCAAGCTGATCGAATCGAGAACGAGTCGAATCAATTGTTGTCTTTTGTGAAGCAGAACGAGGTGAATTTGTTATATTTGCATGTTGATATGGACATCCCACAATCATCTTACCGTGAATTTATACGGGAAGCCGCTGCATCCGGCATCGAGGTTCATGCGCTTGCTGGACATCCCGCATGGGCGCTTGAATCGCGCCGGGACAGAATGATGAAGCTAATCCAGTGGGTTAAGTTGTATAACGGCAACGCATCGCCGGAGGAACGAATTCGAGGAATTCATTTAGATATCGAGCCGTATGTTTTGCCGGAGTGGGAGACGGATCGGGAAGCTCTAGTCACTTCGTGGATGGGAAATATGGAGTACTTTCTCCAGACAGCAAAAGAAGAGGTAAACGTTGAAATAAGCGCAGATATGCCGGTCTGGTTCGATTCGATTGTCGCCGCCGATATGCCCGAGGGTTCGCTTGCAGAGTGGATGATTAAAAGGTTCGACCACATCACGTTAATGGCTTATCGTCATGAACTGGAAGGCGATAATGGCATTTTGGAACTGGTCAAACACGAGATGGAGGTGGGTGATAGGCATCAAGCCAAGCTGCTCATCGGCGTGAACGCCAAGCCGATGGAGGAGAAGCATACCACTTTTTATGATAAAGGGACGACGGCAATGAAAAAGGCATTGCAAGAAGTGACGCAGAGGCTCGGAACCCACCCTTCCTTTGCAGGGACGTCGATTCATGATTACCGGTATTGGCAAAGCATGGAGGAGCGGGATACGGATTTACCGCCTGAACCAGACCCTGATCCGAATCCAGATCCGGTTCCGAATCCAGATCCGGTTCCGGACCCTGATTGGGTTCCTGTCCCGCCACCAGTCGAGCGCAATGGGCCGGTTGTCGCCACTTATGTGTGGCGTGCGGAGCTTGCCATCGAGCAACCGGACGAGATTATCTCCTTTGCGAAAGAACAAGGAATCAATCTGCTCTATGTCCGCCTTGATTTGGAGCAGTCGTACGATGCTTACCGTTCATTTGTGAAGAAAGCCCATGAAGCAGGTATTGAGATGCACGCGATGGGCGGACATCCTATATGGGCGCTTAGCGAGAATGAGCCGCGCATCCTGCGGCTGGTGAACTATGTTAAGCAGTATAACCGCTCGGTGGAGCCGGATGAGCGATTCCACGGCATTCATCTGGATGTGGAGCCGTATGTGCTGCCGGATTGGCAAAGCCGCAAGGATGACGTGTTGAAGCAGTGGACGGCCAATATGGACATGTTCGTACGGGAAACGAAGCGGAATTCAGACTTGTTGACGAGCGTCGATTTGGCCGTATGGCTCGACCGGACGTATGTGCCGGATCGACCGGACATGACGATTAGCGAGTATATGATAGGTCTGATGGATCATGTGTCTTTGATGGCATTCCGCAATACAGCAGAGGGATCGAACGGGATTGCCGCTGTCGTGAAGGAGGAGATGAAGATGTCTGACCGTCTAGGCAAGCAGCTTGTCGTCACAGTGGAAATGAAGGAGAACTTTGAGGGTAAGCATATTTCGTTCCACGAGCTAGGGGCCGAGGAAATGCAAAGACAACTGGAAAAACTGCCCGAACTGCTTCAGGACCATTCTTCCTATATAGGAAACGCCGTACATGCATATGATTATTGGCGTGATGCTATTCAATAATAAAAGTAATGGGGCTTCATCGTTTGTGGGAGTGGTTTTATGTAGTTGCCACGAATGGTGAAGTCCTTTTTTATATGAAATATAATGATTGATGGGAAGGACGTACATAATCAAAATCATGAGGTGTTTTTATGAAGAGATACAGTATTGGAGGGTTAGTTGATGCAACTGAATTTTATGATGAATTATATGATTGGGATGAGCATGTGAAAAAAGTCATTCTGTTCGCTGGGAGTGTCAGTAGCAGTGATTAGCTGGAATTCGATGAGGTAGGAGAAGAAGGATAAGATCACAAGATTGAAAAGAAAGTGGTCTTTCCTCCGATATCCGCTTGTAATCCGTTAGGGCATATGCTAAAATAACCTTTGTTGTTTGGAATACGGTGGTCCTCTACATACGATGAGGCTGACGCGCATTCGCGTCCTGAGATGTATGAACACCTGTGTGGAAGGAGGGAGTCCTAGATGAATATCGTACAAGCGATTACGCAAGAACAGCTTCGCAAGGATATTCCAAGCTTTCGTCCCGGCGATACTTTGAAAGTATTTGTAAAAGTTATCGAGGGATCTCGCGAGCGTATCCAGTTGTTCGAAGGTGTTGTTATTAAGCGTCGTGGTGGCGGAATCAGTGAAACGTTTACGGTTCGTAAAATATCCTACGGTGTAGGTGTTGAGCGTACGTTCCCGATTCATACTCCGAAAATCGATAAAATCGAAGTGGCTCGCCGTGGTAAAGTGCGTCGTGCGAAGCTTTATTATCTTCGCAGTCTTCGCGGTAAAGCAGCGAGAATTAAAGAAATCCGTTAAGGAACAACCGGGGGCTTGCTTAACCTGCAAGCCCCCTTTTGCTATTTGTACCCTGTTCGATTATGCGGAATTCGCATGACGCGAACTTCGGATACGCATCCTAGGAGAAAGCGGGGCACAGTCGATGGATCAAAACGATCAAATGATGCAACCGAATGCGCCGGAAGAGCCAAAAGAGAAGATGGTACGCTCGAAGAGTGAACTGTTGGAATGGATCAAAGCGATTGCAATAGCCGTTATCCTCGTTGTTATCGTGCGATGGCTGCTGTTTGCTCCGTTTATCGTTGACGGTCCTTCCATGGAGCCGAACTTCTGGACAGGTGAGCGTCTTATTGTTAACAAGATATTGTATGAATTTAGAGAACCTAAACGCGGTGAAGTCGTCGTCTTTCATGTGCCGCAAGAAAACCGGGATTTAATTAAACGGGTTATTGGCGTTGCCGGAGATACGATAGAGTATCGCGGGGATGATCTGTTCGTCAACGGACAAAAGGTGGAGGAGCCTTACATACAAGAGGCGCTGGATCAAGCTCATAAGAACGATGAATTGTACAATGACCGTAATTTTCCGAATGATTTGATACAGCAAAATAAAGTGCCGGAAGGTCAAATTTTTGTTATGGGTGACCACCGTAGTAACAGTACGGATAGTCGTATGCTCGGATTTATTCCGTTATCCGACGTCATTGGTCGTGCGGATGTTATATTCTGGCCGATCTCACATGTAAAGCTGATTCAACATCATTAATCGAGCTCAGGCTGAAATAGGAGGTGGATAGCGATGTCAATCCAATGGTTTCCCGGTCATATGACGAAAGCTCGTCGACAAATCCAGGAAAAGTTAAAGCTGATAGATGTAGCCATCGAACTATTGGATGCGCGTCTGCCGATGTCAAGCCGCAATCCAATGATTAACGATATTTTACACAATAAGCCGCGGCTTATTGTGATGAATAAGTCTGATCTCGCTGATCCGGATATGAATGCGCGATGGTTGAAGTTATTCCGTGGCGAAGGGCATGCTGCGATTGCCGTCGATGCGTCGACAGGCAGTAACGTATCCCAAATTCCGGTGGAAGCGCGCAAGCTGCTGGAAGAGAAGATTCAACGCCAAATTGCCAAAGGCATGAAGCCGAGACCGGTGCGGGCGCTTATTGTCGGCATCCCGAATGTGGGCAAGTCGACGTTGATTAACAAGCTTGCAGGACGTAGTGTCGCTGCAACGGGAGATCGTCCCGGCGTCACGAAAGGACAGCAGTGGATTCGAGTCGGCACGGAGATGGAACTTCTGGATACACCGGGAATTTTGTGGCCGAAGTTCGAGGATCAAGAGGTCGGTTATCGCCTTGCAGCTACGGGAGCAATTCGGGAAGAAATATTGAATGTGGAAGATATCGCGTTCTACGCGCTTAAATATTTGGCATCTCAGTACTGGGATCGGCTGGCGGAGCGCTATAGCTTAGAGCAGCCTCCTGTCGATATGGACAATCCGGATGAGATCCTGAACATCATGGAGGATATCGGTCGCAAACGCGGATGCTTGATGGGTGGCGGAAGAATTGACCTGGAGAAGGCTTCGGGCATTATTTTACGCGAACTGAGAGCTGGGAAGATGGGCCGTATTACGCTGGAAGAGCCGTATTCTTTCATGGTGGAATAATGTTCTAGGGAATCGGGTAGCGCCGTACGCCATTATGGCGTGCGGCGCTATTTTTTTGTTGTTCCTAAGGGTTGGATGTGTGGTATGAATAAGAGTAAGGACGGGATGGCGCAAGGTATACCGGAGAGGGGATTTTGCCATGGGGAAGAAAAAGGTTGAAGACAAGTCGGCGGAGTCTGTCGATTTGACGGCATGGGAGCGCCGGTATTGGGGAGAAGGGATTTGCCATATTGCGGGCATTGACGAGGTTGGACGCGGATGTCTATTCGGTGATGTCGTCGCGTCAGCCGTCATTTTACCGGAGGCGCTGATTATTGAAGGCATTAATGATTCTAAAAAGCTATCGGAGAAGAAACGCGACGAGTTATATGATGCGATTATTAAT
This sequence comes from Paenibacillus sp. OSY-SE, assembly GCF_000283315.1. Taxonomy (NCBI): domain Bacteria; kingdom Bacillati; phylum Bacillota; class Bacilli; order Caryophanales; family Paenibacillaceae; genus Paenibacillus; species Paenibacillus sp. OSY-SE. The sequence continues at coordinate 178,901 of NZ_ALKF01000205.1, forward strand.
CAGGCTGTCGCGTGGTCAGTCGCCCGCGTCGACGCGAATACGATCGATCGAATAAATATTAAGCAGGCCGCGCGGCTAGCGATGAAACTGGCAGTGGAACAGCTCCATGTTCAACCGGAAGTGCTCCTTATCGACGCGGAGAAGGTGGATTGTCCCATCCGGCAAGAATCCATCATTAAGGGAGATGCGAACAGTCAGTCGATTGCGGCAGCGTCTATCGTTGCGAAGGTGACGCGGGATCGGCTCTGCATTAATGAGTGGGATGCGCTGTATCCAGGTTACGGCATGGCCGTACATAAAGGTTACGGTACTAAGCTGCACCGTGAACAGCTTCTCACTCTTGGGCCGACGCCGATGCACCGCCAATCGTTCCTGAGCTCTTTGTTTCCTGAGGAGGAACAATTGACGCTGTTCTAACGAGGTGTATCCTTAATCGGCGCCTCAAATTCTATTCGACGTGTGCCGATATAGTAATATAGCTGTCGGAATGAACGGAGGGTGGATCATTGAATATTTCACAAATGGTACGCGGGTTGGTCGGGGAGGCGAGACCCGGCGATAAGCGCACTCTGGAATTGAAATCAGGACAAGTCGTACGGGGAACGATCGCAAGTGTGTCCGAGAATGGACGTGATGCTGTCGTAAATATTAACGGCGTACCGGTACGTGCCGTATTGGAAACTCCGATGCAGCCGGGACAGACGACGTGGATGCAGGTGCAGGGACAGCAAGCCGACGGCATGGTGATAATGAAGCCGGCAGACGGACCGACGATGTCCGCGCTTCCCTCCATCGAGGAAGCGCTCAAGGAAGCGGGGCTGCCGAATGAAACATGGGCACGCCGTTTGCTGCATGATTTGCAGAAGGCAGGCATTCCGATGACGAAGGAGCTGACCACCAAGCTGGCGCAAGCATTGTCGCTAAAGCCGCCGAATGTCACGGCGGAAGAGTGGATGCAGGCGACAGGGGTGGCGATTCGGCGCCAACTGCCGCTGACTGCCGATTCGGTGCGCGGCTTGCAGCAGGCGCTGTTCGGCAAGCCGCTAACCGACCTGCTCGCGTTATTTGAGCGAGCAGGGGATGAGGCGCTGGGAACTGGCACCGCCTCATCTGTTGGCCGCTATGCGGCCGAAGCTGTGCGCGGCGCCGGATGGGCGGCACCGCTGCGGGAAGCGCAAGCGCTTGTGCGCGCGCTTCTGGCGGAGCTGCCGCGCGCGGAGGGGCTCCCTGGCACAGGGGGAGCCCCAGCGGGGGCCGCTTCGGGCGCAAGCGGCAGCCACGCCCAGGCGGCCATGGGCGGCAGCGTGAACGCAAGCGCCGCCGCTGGTGCGGGCGCCAGCCTGAATGGCAGCCAAGCGGCGGCCGCAGGCAATGCAGCGTCCGCAATGGCTGGCGCGGCAGAGCAAGGCGCAAGCGGCTCAGCCCAAGCAGCGCCTGCACCGCTTGCAGGTGGTGCGTGGATTGGCCGCATGCTTAGCCTGCTCGGCGTATCGCATGAGCAACAGCTGCACCGCGCCGCCATCTTGGACTTGACGCAGAGCGGCAAGGAACCGCAAGCAGCGGCCAATAGCGGGTCCAATTCGGCAGGCACAGCGACGGTGAGCCATGGACAAGCGGGGGCGAACGCCGCGTCGAACCAGGCACCAACAACAGCGGGCAGTGGGGCATCCGTAGCTGCAGGCCAAGCGGCTGCGACTTCAACGGCTGCCGGCAGTGTGAGCGCTAGTACGGTGCCGTTGGCTGGCGGTGCATCTTCTTCGCCGCCATTCTCCGTGACTGATGACGCGGCAGGCACAGGTGCTCGCGGTCAGCAGGCGCAAGAAGCGCTGAACGCGAATCAGCCGCAGGCGCAGCGCCTGTCCCAAGAGAGCCAAGCCGTCACTAGCCGGGCAGTTGGCGCGCATGCGGGACACGAGCCCGCTGCGGCCATGCCCCCGCATCCGGACGCTGCCCAACCGGCGGCGCCAGCGGAGTCGCTGAAGAGCACGCTGCTTCAGCTTCTCCAGAGCGACAACCTGCCGCCTGCCGTACGCGAGGCGGCGCAGCAGCTCGTGCAGCATGTCACGGGCCAGCAGCTGCTCCTCGCTTCAGACCGGCAGGCGCCGTTCTCGCACATCACCTTGTTCGTGCCGTTGTTCACACCGGACGGCAAGCAGACGGCTGCCGTCCACATCCAATCGCGGCAGAGCCGCCGCGGTGAGTTGGATGCCGACAACTGTCGCCTCTGGTTCGACTTGAACATGCGAGTCATCGGACGGACCCTCGTCGATGTCCAAGTCGTGGATAATGCGGTCGCGCTCAATATCCATCATGCCGATGAACGGCTGGGCGAATGGATAGGCGGCTTCCGCGCCGAGCTCGAGGCAGCAATAGAAGGAATCGGCTTCCAATTGTCGGCCTTCCGCACGCTTTCTCTGCCGGAGCGCGAGACGTTGGATACGAATTCCGTGAAGGAGCTCGTCGATATAGACGATTATGCAGCAAAGCCATATAAAGGAGTAGATATGCGGATATGAGAGACCCTGGGGAATCGACTCAACAGACAGGGCCGTATCAGCGGAAAAAGGCGGTCGCGCTGTCCTATGATCCTCAGCAAAGCGATGCGCCGGTCCTCGTTGCGAAAGGTCAAGGACAACTCGCGGAACGCATCCTCGATAAGGCGCGTGAAAGCGGGGTTCCAGTGCAAGAGGACGCCTCATTGGTTGAAGTATTGTCCAAGCTGGACATCGACCAGCAAATCCCTTCGGAGCTATATCACTTGGTGGCAGAAGTACTGACATTCATGTACCGAACAGATCAACGTGCCGAGAAGGGATGGATGAAGCATGAATGAAGCTGAAGCGAACAAGCCAAGTGTAAGCAAAGCATCGCTGCCGCCTTGTAAGTCTGCCGCTCCATCCGCCGGCACTCCTCGCTCACACACTGGAAGCAATCGGCGGGCGAGGGGAGCGAAGGCAGAGCGCTTTGCTCAAGAACGGCTTAAAGAATTGGGGTACCGTATCATCCACACGAACTGGCGCTGTAGAACGGGAGAAATCGACATTGTCGCCCGCCATGGAGCGTATTGGGTGTTTGTTGAGGTGCGGAGCCGACAGAGCCGCCGCTTTGGAACGGCTGCAGAAGCGTTCGACAGACGCAAGCAGCAGCAAGTTCGCGCTACGGCGCAAGTTTATTTGCATCAGCACGCGAAGTCGGACGTCCTGGTGCGATTTGACGCGGTGGCGGTTACGTTCCGCGAAGATGATGACCCCGAACCGGAGATTGTCATATATGAGGCGGCATTTTGATTGACCGCTTTATGAAAGCGCGTACAACTGAGCGCTGCAAAGAAGCCCCTTGCTTTGTCACTCGTGGGAGCGAGTTAAACCAAGGGGCTTCTATTCATACCTAGCTATAATGCTTCCGTATCCCATCTTCGATCCAGCGTGCGATAGCGTATGGCCTCGGCAATGTGGGCCAGCTCAATCGCTCCGCTGTTCTCCACATCTGCGATCGTGCGTGCCAGCTTAAGCAGCCGGTCATGGGCACGAATGCTTAAGCCAAGCTTGTCATAGGCTTGCTGCAGCGTCGATGCGGCTTCGGCAGTAATCGAACAATAGCGCTTCAAATAAGAACCGGACAGCTCGCTGTTGAAACGAATCGCTAGTCCGGCATAGCGTTCTGCCTGCTTCTCATGCGCACGCATCACGTGATCATGCATGTCCGATGAACTGAGAGAATTGCCCGTCCATTCTGCTAGCGGAGCACGGGGGACGTCGACCTGAAGGTCGATGCGATCGAGCAGCGGTCCCGAGATCTTGCCGCGGTATTGCTCTAAGCGTCTAGGGGAGCAGCGGCAGGTACCCGTTATGGAACCGGCAAAACCGCAAGGACAAGGATTCATCGAAGCAGCCAGCATCACATGGGCTGGGAAGCGGAATACGGCGCGGGCGCGGCCAATCGTTACACTGCGTTCCTCCAACGGCTGTCTAAGCACCTCCAGCGCTGTACGTGGAAACTCGGGGAACTCGTCGAGAAAAAGCACGCCGCGATGGGCCAGGCTGATTTCCCCTGGCTTAGGAACGGAACCTCCGCCGATAAGACCAGCCGGTGATATAGAATGATGCGGAGCACGAAACGGTCTGTGCCGCAACAGTCCTTGGCTTGCCTGCGTCCACTTTCCAGAAATGCTGTAAATTTTCGATACTTCCAACGCCTCTTCATCGTTCATTGGGGGGAGGATGGTCGGAAGCCGGCGGATCAACATCGTCTTCCCTGTTCCGGGCGGCCCGCTCAGCAAAATATTGTGCATGCCTGCAGCGGCTATCGTAATCGCGCGTTTCACGTGAAGTTGGCCGTGGACATCAGCGTAATCCTCAATGAACGAGGGTAACTCGTCCAAGCTGGAGTATCGGTCATCCGCCGCAGCTTCCTCCATGTGAAGACGTGGCAAATCCGCTGAGGTGCTAATCTCGCGAAGCTCCTGTAAATGCCGCATAGGGAAGATGTCGACTCCTTCGACAAGCTTCGCTTCGCCTGCATTGTCCGCGGGCACCATCACCTGCTTGAAATGTTCCCGTTTGGCTTCATCCACCAAGGACAGAACTCCTGGAATCGCTCTTGTTGATCCGTCCAATGCCAGCTCACCGATGAACACCATATTCTGAAACGGTTCACTAGGAATCTGCCCGCTCGTGCATAACAAGCCAATTGCCATGGCCATGTCAAATGACGTGCCTTCCTTGCGCAAATCGGCTGGAGCCAGATTAATGGTGATTCTCTCCAACGGGAACGTCCAGCCGCAGTTGCGGATAGCCGCACGCACCCGTTCTACGGATTCGCGTACCGCTGCGTCTGGCAAGCCGACAATTGTCACTTGCGGTAAACCAGGCGAAATATCAATTTCGACACGAATGAGTCGTCCTTCCACTCCATAAATAGAAGCGCTCCATAAACTGCCGTACATAACAAATAACACCTCTCCTTCCATCATTCCAGGCTCTGTGGCCAGAATGCGAGGGAAAGGTGCTTCCTTATCTACCGTCGCAAAGCGAATCACCTCATTTTAGAGGCTGTTCAAAAAGTTTCCTTTTGATTACGAAGTTCATCTGGTGCCATTTCGAAATCGAATCTTGCAATAACCCTTAAAGAGCTTATGCTTCTGAAGAAGTTTTCTTGCGAAACTTGTACTTCTAGGTGCCGAAAAGTAGTCTTTTGAACACACACTATTATAGATAAATAGAGAGAATTCGTCAATTTTTCAGCAATAAAAAGCTGGAAAAACGAGCATCGCTTCCTATTAATCTCAAAAAGAGATGATAATCATATCAAAAAAATGTACATTCTTGACGAAAATGAGAGGAAAGCGTTTTAAATTCATGATAGAATGTATTCGGATTGTATATATTTTCCGTTGTTCAAGGTGTGTCGAAGCAGAGTAAGCGCTTCCCAACCTTCACGGACGCTCCGCAAAGGCAAGAAGAGGATTTGAAGCGACTTTCGAATCGTCCTTCACGCTGTGCTTCACGTCGGAAACGGCCTATGAGGCAAAGAATCGGATAGGGGGATGCACAATGAATATTCATGAGTATCAGGGCAAAGAAGTATTGAAGCAATATGGCGTTGTTGTTCCGAACGGTAAGGTTGCTTTTACGGTAGAGGAAGCCGTCCAAGCGGCTGAGGAATTGGGAACGTCCGTTGTCGTTGTGAAGGCGCAAATTCATGCAGGCGGCCGTGGTAAGGCGGGTGGCGTTAAGATTGCCAAGAGCTTGGATGACGTGCGCTCATATGCGCAGGAATTGCTGGGTAAAGTGCTCGTGACGCATCAAACAGGTCCGGAAGGCAAAGAAATTAAACGCCTATTAATCGAACAAGGCTGCGACATCAAGAAAGAGTATTACGTCGGAGTCGTCGTTGACCGTGCAACAGGTCGCGTCGTTATGATGGCTTCTGAAGAAGGCGGAACAGAGATCGAAGAAGTGGCCGCAGCTACGCCGGAAAAGATTGTGAAGGAAGTGATCGACCCGGCAGTCGGTCTTCAGGTGTTCCAAGCGCGGAAGCTGGCATATGCAATCAATATTCCGTCCGAACTGGTCAACAAGGCGGTCAAGTTCATGCTTGCCTTGTACCAAGCCTTCGTCGACAAAGACTGCTCGATTGCAGAAATCAATCCCCTCGTCGTTACTGGTGACGGTCAAGTGATGGCGCTTGACGCGAAGCTGAACTTCGATTCGAATGCGCTGTTCCGTCACAAGGATATTCAGGCGCTGCGTGATTTGGATGAAGAGGACGAGAAGGAAATTCAAGCTTCCAAGTTCGATCTGAGCTACATCGCGCTTGACGGCAATATCGGCTGCATGGTAAATGGTGCGGGACTGGCGATGTCTACGATGGATATCATCAAATATTACGGCGGCGAACCGGCCAACTTCCTTGATGTAGGGGGCGGTGCGACGACGGAGAAAGTTACGGAAGCTTTTAAGATCATTTTGTCGGATGAAAACGTAAAAGGTATCTTCGTCAACATCTTTGGCGGCATCATGCGCTGCGACGTCATTGCGAACGGCGTAGTCGAAGCTGCTAAGCAAATCGGATTGGACCGTCCGCTTGTCGTGCGCTTGGAAGGGACGAACGTAGTTCTCGGCAAAAAGATCCTGAATGAATCCGGTTTGAATATCGTGGCAGCGGATTCAATGGCTGACGGAGCGCAGAAAATTGTCGCATTGGTTCAATAATTTCGCTGACGAGAGGATGAGTGTGCGATGAGCATCTTAATCAATAAAGATACGAAAATCATTACTCAGAACATGACTGGCGCTACAGGTATGTTCCACACAAAAGGCGGTCTGGAATACGGATCACAGATGGTAGCGGGGGCTGTTCCAGGCAAGGGCGGAACGACCGTTGATATAACGCTTGATAACGGTGAAGTGGTTACTTTGCCAGTTTATAATACCGTGCTTGAAGCAAAGACTGCGACAGATGCGACGGCAAGTGTTATTTATGTGCCGCCTGCGTTTGCGGCAGATGCCATCATGGAAGCGGTGGATGCGGATTTAGAGCTTGTTATCTGTATTACAGAAGGCATTCCGGTACTCGACATGATTAAAGTGAAGCGATATATGGAAGGCAAACGCACGGTTCTTATCGGACCGAACTGTCCTGGTGTCATTACGCCAAACGAATGCAAAATCGGCATTATGCCGGGTTACATTCATGCACCGGGCCACGTTGGGGTCGTATCCAGAAGCGGAACACTCACATATGAAGCCGTACATCAATTGACGACGCGCGGCATCGGTCAATCGACGGCAGTCGGAATCGGCGGCGATCCGGTTAAAGGTTCTGAATTTATTGATATATTGCATCTATTCAATGAAGATCCGGATACGCATGCCGTTATTATGATCGGTGAAATCGGCGGTACGGCAGAGGAAGAAGCGGCCGAGTGGGTGCAAGCGAATATGAAGAAGCCTGTAGTCGGCTTTATCGGAGGAGCAACAGCGCCTCCAGGCAAACGTATGGGTCACGCGGGAGCAATTATTTCCGGCGGTAAAGGAACTGCAGGGGAGAAGACGGCTAAGCTCGAATCTTGTGGCATCAAGGTAGCGCCGACTCCTGCGGAAATGGGCAGCACGCTCGTATCCGTGCTCGAAGAGCGCGGTTTGCTTGAGAAGTGCACCACTCACGTTCATAAGTAATAACGCAAGGTAAGCAACCTTTCGTACACCTACAGGTGTTGGAAAGGTTGCTTTTTATTTTTTTACCATTCATGTCATTAATTTCAATGGATTATATACTTGACGCTTGCAATCTGCGGGCATCTCAAGCAAAATAAGGGAAGCGGAGACGCGCTTCCCCACAAGGAAGGGAAGAATAAGATGGGCGATTGGACGGAACAACAACTATTGTTTGCTTTGCACGAAGCGCAAGGTATTGGATGGCATACGATTTATTCGCTACGCGAGAGAATAGGCATGATTGCCTTACATCATTGGCTTGACCGCTCCGTACAGCATTGGTTCGATTTGGGGTTGAAGCCCAGTATCGCCGAACGATTGGCTGCACAATTTCGCTCGGAACGATTGGAGCAAAGATTGATAGTAACAGAACAGCAAGAGATCGAATGGATCAGCATTTTGGATGACGAGTACCCATTTCTATTGAAGGAAACCGCTCAGCCTCCTTGGATTATTTACGGAAAAGGAGATTGGGACATACTATCCGAAACTTCAATCGCGATGGTCGGAACCCGCAACCCGACCGTGTATGGCAAGAAAGTAGCGGGGATGTTGGCAGAACAGTTAACGCAAGCTGGATTCATCGTAGTGAGCGGACTGGCAAAGGGGATCGACGCAGCGAGCCATGAAGGCGCTCTCAAGCAAGGTCGGACAGTAGCGGTAATGGGTACGCCATTTACCCATATTTATCCTCCTGAGCATCGAGTGCTTGCAGAGAAGATTGCCGCGAACGGTATAGTCATATCGGAATATCCACTCGATACCCCATCGCATCCAGGCTTATTCCCGCGGCGCAACCGCATCATTGCAGGTCTGACACTTGGTACGGTCGTCGTAGAGGCAGATGACAGAAGTGGAGCGTTAATTACTTCAGATAGCGCGCTTGAAGCATCCCGGGACGTATTTGCCGTTCCCGGCCCTATAACATCCCCCAAGTCTAAGGGCACGTTTCGACTGTTGAAACAAGGTGCCAAGCCGGTCGCAACGGCCAGTGATATCGTGGAAGAATACTCGGGCTGGTTGACAATGGTCCCTTCACCGTACAATAATGAAACGGTCGACTCTATATTGGAAGAACCACTTACGGATGAAGAGCAGCGAATGTATGAACTCATTAGTGAACAAGAAGCTTCTTTTGATGAACTTTTGCTTCGCAGTGGAGTGCCATTTGCAGAGCTGCATCATATTTTGTTATCCTTACAGTTAAAAAAGCGAATCCGAGAGGCCCAAGGGGCCGTATATTGTTCAGTATGGATGTAAAGGTGTGTTGGAGAGGAGGATGCGCCTATGGCGGATTCACTAGTCATTGTCGAATCGCCTGCGAAGGCCAAGACAATTGGTAAATATTTAGGCAGTAAATATATCGTAAAAGCGTCGATGGGGCATGTTCGCGATTTGCCAAAAAGTCAAATCGGCGTTGAAATAGAACATGACTTTGCGCCGAAGTACATTACGATAAGAGGAAAGGGCAGCGTCCTGAAAGAACTGAAGGACGCCAGCAAGAAAGTGAAAAAAGTCTATCTTGCAGCTGACCCCGATCGCGAAGGTGAAGCGATCGCGTGGCATCTGGCTCATGCTCTTGATTTGGATGAGTCGGAATCATGTCGTGTCGTGTTCAATGAAATTACGAAGCAAGCAGTGAAGGATGCATTCAAAACACCGCGTCAAATTAACATGGACCTCGTTCATGCACAGCAAGCAAGACGGATTCTTGATCGGCTGGTCGGTTATAAGATTAGCCCGCTTCTATGGAAAAAAGTAAAGAAGGGCTTGTCTGCAGGACGCGTGCAGTCGGTGTCTGTCAAGCTGATTATTGATCGGGAGAACGAAATCGATGCGTTCATTCCGGAAGAGTACTGGACGATCACTTCAAAGTTATGTGCCGGTAAATCGACGTTTGAAGCAAGGTTTTATGGGCTGAACGGAGAAAAGAAAGAGCTTAAGAACGAGTCTGAAGTAAACGAAGTGTTGGCTGCGATTAAAGATCAAGACTTTGTAGTTAGCGAAGTGAAGGAGAAAGAACGGCTCCGACATCCTTCTGCGCCGTTCACGACGAGCTCCTTGCAGCAGGAGGCGGCCCGCAAGCTGAACTTCCGTGCTGCAAAGACGATGTCCGTCGCTCAGCAGCTGTATGAAGGGGTAGACCTCGGTAAAGAGGGCACAGTAGGTTTGATCACGTATATGCGTACAGACTCAACCCGGGTTGCTCCTAGCGCTCAAGAAGAAGCGAGTGAGTACATTAAAGAGCAATATGGCGCAGCATTTGTACCTGAAACACCGAGACAGTACGTGAAGAAAGCTGCAAATGCGCAGGATGCGCATGAAGCAGTACGTCCAACCTCGATACTGCGTAGTCCAGAACAGATGAAGTCTTTTCTGAGCCGCGACCAATTTCGACTATATAAGTTAGTTTGGGAACGATTCGTAGCCAGTCAGATGACTTCAGCCGTTATGGATACGATGACAGTGGATATCAAAGCTGGAACGACGACGTTCCGTGCTAATGGATCCAAGGTTCGTTTTCCTGGTTTTATGAAAGTGTATGTCGAGGGCAGCGATGATGGGGCTGTGGAAGATGACAAGTATCTGCCGCCGCTTGCTGCTGGAGACAAGATGAAGCAGGACCAGATTGAACCGAAGCAGCATTTTACTCAACCGCCTCCGCGGTACACGGAAGCGCGTCTCGTCAAGACGCTGGAAGAATTGGGCATCGGCCGTCCGAGCACATATGCTCCGACGCTCGAAACGATCCAGAAGCGGGGCTATGTCGCCATTGAAGAGAAGAAATTCGTTCCGACAGAATTGGGAGAACTCGTCATTCAGCAAATGGAACAATTTTTTCCTGAAATATTGGATGTAGAATTTACTGCCCATATGGAGGAAGACCTTGACCATGTGGGAGAAGGACAGCAGGATTGGGTAAAGGTGCTTGCTGAGTTCTATGAGTCGTTCGAGAAGCGGTTGACCGTCGCGGAAGAAGAAATGAAAGAAATTGAAATTGAAGACGAGGTTTCGGACGAAATTTGTGAGAAATGCGGACGTCATTTTGTTTATAAAATGGGACGGTTCGGTAAGTTCCTTGCTTGTTCCGGGTTCCCGGATTGCCGCAACACTCGTCCGATTGTGAAGGATACAGGCGTAGCATGCCCGAAATGCAATGAAGGAAAGCTCGTTGAGCGCAGAAGCAAGAAAGGCCGTGTCTTCTACGGCTGCGACCGCTATCCGGATTGCGACCACGTCATGTGGGATAGACCTTCGCTTAAGCCATGTCCTGCCTGCAGCAGCTTGATGATTGAGAAGCGAAGCAAGCAAGGCACGAAGCTGCAGTGTACGCAATGCGAGCATTCGGAGATGGTGCAAGATTCTGATGATGAATAACGTAAGACGAGCATAGTGAAATGCATGTCCAAACAGGCCACTTTTTGAACTACCTACAAATATAATGGTTGGATGTTGCATCCAGGTTAAAGTCAACTGAGGGGGAAATAAATAAGATGGATAAGCCGAGGGTAACCGTCATCGGTGCCGGCTTAGCTGGTAGTGAAGCGGCATGGCAAATTGCAGAACAGGGTGTTGCGGTAACGCTGTACGAGATGCGGCCAGTGAAGCAGACACCTGCTCACCATACGGATCGCTTCGCAGAGCTGGTATGCAGCAACTCCTTGCGTGCGAATGGCCTGACCAACGCGGTCGGCGTATTAAAGGAAGAAATGCGCATGATGAACTCGCTCATTATGAAGGCAGCCGATAAGCACGCCGTTCCTGCGGGAGGCGCATTGGCTGTAGATCGGGAAGGCTTCTCCGACGAAATCACGCGTACGCTGAAGGAGCACCCGCTCGTTGATGTGCGGCACGAGGAAATGGGGGACATTCCGAGCGAAGGCATTACCGTAATTGCTACCGGGCCATTAACGTCACCATCGCTGTCGGAAAGCATCAAGGCACTGATGGGCGAAGAGTATTTTTATTTTTACGATGCCGCTGCCCCCATCATTGAGAAAGACACGATAGATATGAACAAAGTGTACTTGGCTTCACGTTACGATAAAGGCGAGGCTGCTTATTTGAACTGTCCTATGAACGAGGAGGAGTTCAACGCTTTCTATGAGGCGCTCATCACAGCGGAGACAGCCGAACTGAAGGAGTTCGAGAAAGAGGTCTATTTCGAAGGCTGCATGCCTATCGAAGTAATGATGAGCCGAGGCAGACAGACCGCTTTGTTCGGGCCGATGAAGCCTGTCGGTCTAATCGACCCGCATACGGGCAAGACACCATTTGCCGTGGTGCAGCTTCGTCAAGACAATGCTGCAGGTACACTGTATAACATGGTCGGCTTCCAGACGCATTTGAAGTGGGGCGAGCAGAAGCGTGTGTTCCAGATGATTCCGGGATTGGAGAATGCAGAATTTGTGCGATACGGAGTCATGCACCGCAACACCTTTATCAACTCACCTAAACTATTGGACCCGACATACCAATTCAAAGGGAAACCATCTCTCTTTTTCGCCGGACAAATGACCGGGGTGGAAGGGTACGTGGAATCAGCGGCATCGGGATTGATTGCCGGCCTTAATTCGGCACGCTATGCATTGCAGCGTGATGGTCTTCTCTTCCCGCAAGGAACGACCCTAGGGAGCATGGCGCATTATATTACGACGGCGGATTTCAAGCATTTTCAGCCGATGAATGCGAACTTCGGACTGTTCCCGCCGCTTGAGAAGCGTATTCGCAACAAGAAAGAGAAGAATGAAGCTATCGCTCATCGTGCGCTGGATATGCTGCGCGCGTACCAAGAAGAGCAAGGCATCATGTCGAAATAACAGCTAGACGAGGTGAGGAAGCAGCGGCCGATAATGTGCACGTCTGTTTCCTTTCCATTTTCATAAGACAGGAGGTTGAAGCATATGGAATATCAATTTCATGCGACAACGATTTGTGCGGTAAGACATAACGGTCAAGCTGCGATCGCTGGCGACGGACAAGTGACGTTTGGGAATAACATGGTGATGAAGCAGCATGCGCGCAAGGTTCGCCGTTTGTTTCGCGGTCAAGTGTTGGCTGGTTTCGCGGGTTCGGTCGCCGATGCCATAACATTATTCGAAAAATTTGAAGGCAAATTAGAAGAGCATCATGGCAACCTGCAGCGGGCTGCTGTAGAGTTAGCTAAGGATTGGCGCCAGGATCGAGTGCTGCGCAAGCTAGAGGCGCTCATGATTGTGATGGACGGCAGTCATATGCTGCTTGTATCCGGCGGCGGCGAAATTATTGAACCGGATGATGACGTCATCGCGATCGGCTCTGGAGGCTCATTCGCATTGGCGGCGGCTAGGGCGTTGAAGCGTCATTCTCCACAGATGACGGCGCGAGAAATGGCTGAGGCCTCATTGCATATTGCGAGTGAAATATGCGTGTACACGAACGATAATCTGGTGATTGAGGAACTATAATACCGTGAGGATGAAACGAGCGGAGGGATAACAATGAATCAACAAGCATGGACACCACGACAAATTGTCACGGAATTGGATAAGTATATCGTCGGCCAGAAAAAAGCGAAGCGTGCAGTTGCCATCGCACTTCGCAATCGCTACCGCCGCAGCTTGCTGGACGAATCGATTCAAGACGAGATTGTGCCAAAAAATATTTTGATGATTGGGCCTACCGGAGTCGGGAAGACAGAGCTTGCCCGCCGTCTGGCAAAGCTGGTTAATGCTCCTTTCGTGAAGGTCGAGGCGACCAAATTTACCGAAGTCGGCTATGTGGGCCGAGATGTGGAATCGATGGTGCGCGATCTCGTAGAGACTGCTATCCGCATGGTGAAGCTGGAGCGAACGGAGAAAGTGAAGGATAAGGCCGAAGAAATGGCCAACGAGCGTATCGTCGATTTGCTTGTTCCATCCTCCAGCACGAACAAGAACGGGCGCAACCCGTTCGAGATGCTATTCGGCCAGAATAATCAGAATCAAACAGCAGAACAAGAAAAACAGCCGGATCCGAACATACAAGAGCAGCGCCGTAAAGTTCGTTTTGATTTGTTGTCGGGAAATTTAGAGAACGATACGATCGAAATCGATGTCGAAGAAGCGGCTCCTAACATGTTTGATTTCCTCTCTGGACAGGGTAATGAACAGATGGGGATGAATATGCAGGAGATGTTCGGCAACTTGCTGCCAAAGCGGATGAAGAAGCGCAAGCTGACCATCAGAGAGGCTCGCAAAGTGTTGACCCAGGAAGAGGCCGCTAAGCTGATCGATATGGATGATGTCATTCAAGAGTCGATTCGCCGTGCGGAGCAATCCGGGATTATTTTCATTGACGAAATCGACAAGATCGCCTCCAGCGGTCGCGGCTCAGGCCCTGACGTATCCCGTGAAGGCGTACAGAGGGACATATTGCCAATAGTTGAAGGCTCCACGATAATGACTAAGTACGGGCCGATTAAGACCGACTATGTGCTGTTCATGTCCGCGGGTGCTTTCCATATCGCGAAGCCGTCCGATCTCATTCCTGAATTGCAGGGGCGCTTCCCGATTCGTGTCGAATTGAGCAGCTTGACCTTGGATGATTTCGTTTCTATCTTGACGGAGCCGCAGAACGCTATGACGAAGCAATATGTGGAACTTCTTAAGACTGAGAACTTACATGTTGAATTTACAGACGAAGCAATCCGGGAAATCGCGCGGACGGCAGCTGCGGTAAACCAAAATATGGAAAATATTGGTGCGCGACGTCTCCATACAATTATGGAGAAGCTACTTGAGGATTTATCCTTTGAAGCGCCTGAACTTACGTTGGAACAATTCCAAATCACACCAGAGTATGTACGCGAGAAATTGTCAGATATTGCTCAAAATCGAGATTTAAGTCAGTATATCCTTTAAATTTTTGTGAAAAATGTGACGAATTTCATAGAAGTTTGTCGTCGACAAATTGTTCGACAAACTATTCGAAAAATGCCCTGACTTTCAGACTGAAAGATAGGGCTTTTTTCTTATTGTGTTATAACTCAAAGTTTAAGATGATAGGTATGGCGTTAATTATCTTCTTCTGTCACATTATGAAGAACGTTAAATGTTTTTATCAGAATATGATTTTGCGAACATACAAGGCCCTTAGTCTCATGTAAAAGAAATAAATATTTTGTCGAAAAAGAAGGAGAAACGTCAGAAAAGTGGAATAGTTTTTTTAGTTGCTTTAAATTTAAACTAGATCAGGAGGGGTCATCGTGAACTTATTGAATGGCGTTCATGCGCAACGGTTAGAAGGGGCCATTCAAGCTTCCGTAGCAAGGCAAAATGCGACAGCTAACAACATTGCGAATGCCGATACACCTTATTTCAAGCGTTCAGACGTTCAATTTGAATCTATTTTGCGTGATCAGATGAGCGGCGGCAGCCTCCAGGGACGTCGCACAGACGAGAGACATTTTTATATCGGTCCTGTTCAGTCGACACCGACCCCACGGATCGTTCAAGATCAGATGACGACAATGGGGAATAACAGGAATAATGTCGACATGGATCGGGAAATGTCAGCGCAGGCGGAGAATCAGTTGAGATATTACACGTTTGTCAAGCAATTGAACCACCAGATTAATATGGTGAGAACCGCTATGGACGTTAGGAGGTAGACATAAGCCATGCAGATCAGCAATAGCTTTCAAATTAGCGCGTCCGGCTTAACCGCCCAAAGATTGCGTATGGACGTAATCTCCTCTAACATTGCCAATGCAGACACGACGCGAGCACAATTTGTAGACGGGAAGTTCGTGCCATATCGCCGCAAGGTCGTAGTGATGTCACCAACGGAATCGTCATTCAAACAAACTCTGCAGTCTGCTATGGAAGGGCAATCCGCAACCAGAGGTGTCAAAGTGACGCAAATTAAAGAAGATGCATCTGATTTTAAACTGGTATACAATCCGACCCATCCTGATTCAGATGAGAACGGCTACGTCTCTTTGCCAAATGTCGACATGGCGAAAGAGATGGTCGATATGATTGCGGCAACACGCTCTTATGAAGCGAATGTGACGGCGCTCAATGCGTCCAAGTCCATGGTCATGAAAGCATTGGAAATAGGCAAAGGATAATTGACTACTAATGCGAGTTGAACAACCTCTGCTAACAACGTAAAGAGCCGTTCATCACCATAGGAGGAGAAGAGAATGATACAGAATACGATGCTACCATTGCAAATGATAACACCTACTACATCCTCTGCAGCAGCGTCATTGACCAATAAAGCTGCTACACCTGCAGAAGTGACAAAGTCCTTTGGGAATTTTCTTTCAGATGCTCTTCAGCAAGTCGATACTCAGGAACAGCAAGTACAGGCAATGAATGACCAGTTTATTCTTGGTGAAGTTGATGTCGATCAACTCATGATCGCCTCAGAGCGTGCGCTTCTAAGTTTGCAGCTGACAACGCAGGTACGCAACAAGGTTATCGAAGCGTATCAAGATATTATGCGCATGCAGATGTAACGGCGTTTTGTCTTACATAGTTTTGGTGGGGTGACGTGGAGTGAGTGAAAAAGTGAACCAATATCGAGAGCGAATCTCGCAATATTGGACTCAATTTAGTAAGAAACAAAAAATATTACTGTTTTCGACCGTTGGATTTCTGATTTTAGCTGTTATTATTTTAACTTATCAGTTTTCTAAGACTGAGTATGAACTTGCTTTCAAAGATTTGAATTCTAACGATGCGGCTGGCATTATCGAATATTTAAACGGCAACAGCATCCCGTATCAATTGAGTACCGACGGATCGCAAATTTCCGTTCCAAGCGCCTCAGCAGCGAAGGTAAAAGTGGATGTCGGAGCCCAAGGGATTGTGAAGAATGGATCGATTGGCTTCGAATCGTTCGGTGCTGACGGATTAATGGGCGGTATGACGGACAACGTATTCGATGTTCGCTACAACAATGCCCTTAACGGTGAAATTGAGCGCTTGCTTCGTCAAATGCAAGGGATACAGGACGCAAAGGCAATTGTAAACCTGCCTAAAGAAACCGTGTTTGCGACACCTGATCAAGAGCAAGCTTCCGCTTCGATTGTGATGAAGTTCAAACCAGGATATCAACCGAACCAAGCTGCCGTAGACGGCTATTTCAATCTCGTAAAGACTGCGGTTCCACATCTCGCCATTGATAATATTACTATCTCTAGCGATGAAGGCCCTATCTTTGCCTCGGATACTATCGGAGGCGGTTCGAAGAGCATCTTCGGAGAAGTAGACGAGCAGCTAAAGATACAACGTAAATTTGAAAACGACATACGCATGAAAGTGCAAGATTTCTTGAATGGATTTATTCCTTCAGACAAGATCAGCGTGCTTGTGTCGGCAAAATTGAACTTCGACAAAGTTGTCAAGCAAGAAGACCTGGTCACTCCTGTGAATACAGAAGAGATGAAGGGTATCGAGATAAGCGTTCAAGAGCTTCAGGAATCATACAGCGGCAAAGGCGCACAAGAAAGCGGAGTTGCCGGTGTTGGTGACGGAGAAGTGACAAATTATCCGTCAGCTGCTGGAAGCGGAGACGCGACATCCGAGAAATCTCAGCGCACTATTAATTACGACGTGAATCGAATCAAGAACACGATTGAAGCTAGTCCATATGCTGTTAAAGATTTAACCATTCACGCCGCGGTTGACTCCGTTGACGTGAGCGCCGAGCAAATCCAAGCGATTGAAAAAGTGCTGCGAAACATCGTTGGCGCACAATTGAAAGATTCCGGCACTACATATACAGACGTTGATCTAACGCAAAAAGTTTCTGTTATGACTCAAAATGGTGCTAAAGATGGAACAGTATCGGACAATAAGAGCATCTCCAACTGGGTATGGTATGGCGCGGGTGCGCTTGCATTACTAGCAGTTGTGGGAGGAATTGCCTATGCGGTCGTACGTCGACGCAGACGTGAGGAAGAGGTCTACGAGCCAGATCTGTCGCTGCCGACGCACGTAGAGCTTCCATCGATAGATTTGGAAAATGTAACAGGCGAGCATCAAGTGCGCAAACAATTGGAAGGCTTGGCAAAGAAAAAGCCGGACGAATTTGTCAAATTGCTGCGTACATGGCTAGTTGATGAATCGAGGTGAGCACAATGGTCAAAAGTAGTTACGGCTTAACGGGCAGACAGAAAGCGGCGATTTTGCTCATCACGCTCGGGCCGGAAGTGTCAGCCCAAATATTTAAACATTTGAGAGATGAAGAAATAGAGCAGCTGACTCTGGAAATAGCGAATGTGCGTAAAGTCGACGCGGCTGAAAAAGAATCCGTGATGGGCGAATTCCATCAAATTTGCTTGGCACAGGAATACATTTCGCAAGGCGGCATCAGTTACGCGAAGGAAATATTGGAGAAGGCGTTAGGGCAGCAAAAAGCGGTTGATATTATCAATCGCCTTACTGCAACGCTGCAAGTGAGACCGTTTGACTTTGCCCGTAAAGCGGATGCGTCACAAATTTTCAACTTTATTCAGAACGAAAATGTTCAAACGATTGCATTGGTGCTGTCTTACTTGCAAACGGAGCAGGCTTCGACCATTCTATCTTCCTTGTCACCGGAGAAACAAGCGGATGTCGCTAGACGGGTGGCACTGATGGACAGCACATCGCCAGAAGTCATCAATCAGGTCGAACGCGTGCTGGAGCAGAAGCTCTCCTCTACAGTGACGCAAGATTATACGAGTGCCGGCGGCATCGAGTCTGTCGTTAAGATTTTGAATGGTGTCGACCGTGGTACAGAACGGACGATTTTGGATTCTCTCGAAATTCAAGATCCGGAGCTGGCAGAAGAAATCAAGAAGAGAATGTTTGTATTCGAGGATATTGTCAATATCGACAATCGCTCAATACAGCGCATTATTCGTGACATTGATAATGCAGATCTTCAATTGGCGCTTAAAGTGGCAAGTGAAGAAGTTCGCGAAGTTATTTTCCGCAATATGTCGAAACGTATGGCGGATACCTTCAAAGAAGAAATGGAATTTATGGGTCCTGTACGGCTGCGTGATGTGGAAGAAGCACAGACCCGTATCGTATCTACTATTCGCCGCTTAGAGGAAGCAGGCGAGATCATCATTGCGCGTGGTGGAGGAGATGATATCGTTGTCTAACGTCATCAAATCATCTCAGTATGTCCCTGTAGAACAGATGAGAATGCTGGAAGCGGTTCGTCGCCATCAGCAACAGCAGGTGGCGGATGACGTTCCCGCTCCCCAACCACTGACGGAAGAAATCGTCCTTAATCAAGATGAAGAGCTGGCCAACCTGCGCCAATCGATTTTGGATGACGCGCAGTCGTTTGCCGAAGAACATCTGAAGAGCGCTACGGAAGAAGCCGAACGCATGTTGGAAGAGGCGCGTTCTGAGATCGATGCCTGGTGGGAAGAACGGCGTGGAAGTGACGAGGCGTTAGTAGAGTCGAAGCGGGAAGCAGGCTATGCGCAAGGTTATCAAGAAGGAATGCAGCAAGCGGAGCAGGAAATTCAGCAGGCTTATGAACGCAAGCTGTCCGAGGCGCAGGCTGTATTGGAGCAAGCCTATAAGGCGAAAGAACAGATTATTCAAGAGGCGGAGCCATTTGTAGTATCGCTTAGCTGTTCGGTAGCTGAAAAGGTCATTGGGCGGCAGTTGGCATTGGAACCCGATATTGCCGTCGAAATGGTCCGCAAGACACTCTCCCGCAAACGGGAGAGCGGAACGATTACTGTATGCGTGTCGCCTCAACAATTCGCTTACGTTCATGCGGCGCGCGAAGAGTTGAGTCTGGCAGTGGATTCGCAAGCGGAACTGCAAATTATTCCGGATTCCAGTGTCCATGATAGCGGATGTGTCGTACGTTCAGCATTGGGCAGTATTGATGCACGAATCGATACGCAGCTTGCCGAAATCAAAAAGGCGTTAATGCAGGTTGCAATGCAGCATGAGGAGCGCGACGGCGATGAGTCTTGATTACAAATGGAATTCAAACAAGTACATAGATTATTTGCAGCGCATCGATCCTGTCCGCGTAAATGGCAAGGTGACGCAAGTAATCGGCTTGATGGTGGAATCCGAAGGACCGGACGCCAGCGTAGGTGAAGTCTGTCACATCTATCCAAGCAAGGGCAGTGAGCCGTTGCTGGCCGAGGTGGTTGGATTCCGGGATAACAAAGTGCTGCTTATGCCTTTGGGAGATCTGCAGTCGATCGGTCCCGGCTGCGACGTAGTCGGGACCGGAAAGCCGTTAAGTGTCTCCGTCGGTTCGGAGCTGCTTGGTAAAGTGCTGGACGGATTAGGGCAACCGTTGGACGGCTCGTTTTTGCCGACACGGATGCCGCACTATTCGACGACGAATATCCCTTCCAATCCGCTCCAGCGCCCGCGTGTTCGCGAACCTATCGGTGTCGGCGTACGAGCGATCGACGGACTATTGACGATTGGCAATGGTCAACGTGTAGGTATCTTTGCCGGCTCTGGCGTGGGAAAGAGCACGCTGCTCGGCATGATTGCCCGCAATACGGCTGCCGATGTCAACGTCATTGCTCTCATTGGTGAACGCGGCCGCGAAGTGCTTGAATTTATCGAGCGGGATTTGGGTCCGGAAGGGTTGGCTCGTTCGGTCGTCATCGTCGCTACTTCGGACCAGCCGGCTCTCGTGCGCATTAAAGGGGCGCTCATTGCTACGACCATTGCCGAGTATTTCCGGGATCGGGGCATGAATGTCATGCTCATGATGGATTCGGTCACTCGGTACGCGATGGCCATGCGCGAAGTCGGACTAGCTGTCGGTGAACCGCCTGCAACGCGGGGATATACCCCTTCCGTATTTGCGAGCTTGCCTAAGCTGTTGGAACGTTCCGGAACGGGCCCGAGCGGTTCGATTACGGCGTTCTATACCGTATTGGTGGACGGAGACGATATGAACGAACCGATTGCCGATGCAGTGCGTGGAATTTTGGACGGTCATATCGTGCTGAATCGCAATATCGCGAACAAGGGACACTTTCCGGCGATTGATGTACTATCAAGCATCAGCCGGGTCATGAAGGATATCGTACCACAGGAGCATCAGCTTGCGGCTGAACGGCTTAAGCGACTATTAGCGGTCTACCGCGAATCGGAAGATTTAATCAATATCGGCGCCTATCAGCCGGGCAGCAATCCGGCAATTGATGAGGCCATGCAATATATCGAAGACATTCATGCCTTTACGAAGCAGCGCATTGAAGAGCGTGCTCCGTACGAAGAGACAATCGAACGACTACTACTGCAATTTCCGGGGAGTTGACTAGACGGTGCGGGCTTTTCAGTATTCGTTTCAAAAAGTTCTTGATCTAAAGACAAACGAAAAAAAGCAAGCGGAATGGATTTTGTCAGAAGCGATGGGACGCTTGCAAGCGGAAGAGAAGCAATTGCAGCATTGCCTTCTGGAAATGGAGTCAGTCAGGAAGAAAATGCAGCAAAGCATCGACGCATGTGCGCCGGCTGCGGACATACAAGCATGGCAGCAGTACATATCTCACCTGGAAGGTCAAGTTCATCTTGCTCGCAAGCGGGTCTATTCGGCTGAAATACAAGTTCGTGACAAGCAAAGCAAGCTTGCCGAACGAATGACCGATGAAAAGGTATGGACAAAGGCTCGAGAAAAAGCGGAGACAAACTTTAAACGTCAAATGGCGTTATGGGAGCAAAACGAATTGGACGAACTCGCTACCGTCCGTTATCATATGGCCGCTCGCTAGAACAACGACGGAAGACGGTTCGACCCCGCCGCTTCAGCAGGAGGGATGACGGTGTCAGAGATGAAGACAGAAGAAAAGGAAAGCAATTATTCGGGTTTTGAACGGTTTTTGTTCTTTGCGACCCCCATTTTGTTTACGATTGTGCTCATAGCTGTGCTGCTTACATTGTTTAATGCGAATTGGCGCAATCATGTGCTGTCCTTAGCTGAGCAAATTCCAATTGTGAACGAATGGATCTCCTCTGATCAAGATAAGTCCGACGATAAGAAGGATGAAAAGAAGGATGAAAAGAAGGAGAAAAAAGAGAAGAAAGACGTGGAGAAGGAACAAGCCGAACAAATTACGGAATTAAAAGCGTTATTGGCCTCGAAGGACGCGGATTTACGCAACTTGGCAGACGAGCGCAAGTCGCTTGAAGGCAAAGTGGGCGATTTGTCCAAGCAACTGCAAGAGGTGAAGCAAAAACGCCAAGAAGAAACGGCTTCATCTGAAGAGTACGATCGGCAAATTAAAGACTTAGCGAATATGTATGCGAAAATGATGCCGAGCAAAGCCGCTCCGGTATTAGAAAATTTGTCGAAAGAAGAGCTCGTTCTCGTCCTTGACGCGATGAAGCAAGAAGACCGCGTGAAAGTGCTGGAGAAGATGAATCCGAAGGTGGCTGCTGAAGCTTCCATTATGCTAAAAGACGTAAAGCCAGCTGACGATTTGAAAATTAAGGCGCTGCAGTCAAGGCTGAAAAAGAATGAGACTGCGAAGCAAGCCAGCACAGGGCTGGATCGTACGCAACTTAGCCAAACGTTTGCTAATATGACGCCAAAGAGCGGTGCCAGCATTTTGTTGGAAACGGCTAAGATCAGCCCGGATAAAGCATTGGCGGTGTTGAACGCTGTAGACGATGCAGCGCGTTCCAGACTGCTTAATGCGATGACCGATGCAGACAAGGAAGCGACGGCCAAATTGGTGTCGAAGCTGCTGCCTAGCAATTAAAAAGCATTAACGGAAGGAGGTGAAATAAATATGTCAGGAGCAATATCCAACGTGTCAGCCAGCAATGCGGCTTCGTTTCTCGGTGGTGTACAAGCCAAAGGAACCGGAGCAGGTGAGGGGAACTTCTGGGTTTCCTTGTCGCAATGTATGAATGGCACTGGAGAGCAGGCTGCTTTCGCTAACAATTCCAACGGGTTATTCGTCACGCAAGAAGGATTGGGCAATCTGCTTCAAGGGGAAACAGAACAATTAGCAGCTGCGTTGGACCAATTATTTGCCGAACCGTTGAAGTTGGCGGATGAGCAGCTGGAAGCAAACCCGGAGTTATTGGCTGCGCTGCAGCAATGGGTGCTTCAGGCACAGCAATGGCTATCCGCCCAACCATCTGCAGAAGCAAATGCAACGGGTAATATTCAAACGCTGACGGAGCAGCCTGAGACGATTACTCTTGCTGTCCGCGATGTTATGCAACAGCTGTCTGAGCTTATGGCCCAAGGAGAAGGTGAAGACGGACAATCCGTACAACACTTGCTGAATGGAACATTAACCGCAGCTATTGTGAGCAACGAGCATGCATCTGGTTTAACTCAACGGAAAGACCAGTCTGCATTGCAGCAAACGAATGACGAAGGCTTTGAACCGCTCGTTCAAGCTTCTATCACTAATAATGGACATGTTGGACGTTCGGCCGAGGCAGTTAAGTGGATTCAGCAGCTGTCCAACGTATTGAATCAAGCTGTGGGAAGCAACACTAGCACACCTGTGCAAGGCACGACCTTTACAGCTCATCTCAATGGCGTACAGAATAACATGCTCGGAACTGTATTGAACGCCCCGGCTGTACAGAGCAATGCATTGACGGCCGATTCAAGCGACAGCACGGCAGACGTGGAGCTTCAGGCTCATCCTAACCAGGTCACGACAGCAGGCCAGTGGGCGCTGCGCCAAGAAGGGATTAACACTGCGAAGCAAATCCCAGTCGTGCACGCAGATCGGTTCGCCGACGAAATGGCTGGCTTCGTGGTGAAGCAGCTTCGCTTCAGCAAGCTGGGTAATGTGTCGGAAGCGAAAATATCATTGTACCCAGAGCACTTAGGTCAGGTTGATGTCCGCCTAACGATGCAAAACGGTCAATTGACGGCACGCTTCATGACGGAACACGGCATGGCCAAAGATATGCTTGAACAGCAAATGTCGCTCTTGCGCGGCGCTCTTCAAACCCAAGGCATTCAAGTAGACAAGCTTGAAGTGTCGCAGCAGCCGGCTTCTGCTCTGTCATCCTCGATGTTCCAGGAACAGAGACAGCCGAATGCCAATCGTCAGCAAACCTCTGAGCGAAGCTCGAAGCAACGCAAAGCATCGGAAATCGATGAACTGAATGAAGCGCTTGAAGGTAAAACTCAGCAAGATTTGCATGAGAACTCAACGTTTACTGCCAGCGTGTAAATGAACACATGCGCTGCCATTCAAGAAACGGGTAAGGAGGTGTAGGATGGCTTCTGACGTTACATTCAATAAAGTCACCTGGCCGAACTATAGCGTGGAGAACTCCAAACTAGTCAAAAAGAAGGACGGCAACAACACACTGGGAAAAGACGAGTTCCTGAAGATACTCATCGCACAGCTCCAAAACCAAGATCCGATGCAGCCGATGCAGGATCGGGACTTCATTGCGCAAATGGCGCAGTTCAGTTCGGTGGAGCAGCTGATGAACATTCAAAAGCAATTGGGCTCGATGCAGCAGGCGCTCGGGATGTCTTCCAGTTTGATAGGCAAAGAAATCACATGGATTGCATCGGAGAAAGAATCGATGACCGTCAAGATCGGAAACGGCCAGAACAAGCCGAAGGAAAGCGTAAAGACGGGCATCGTCGAATCGATCATTGTCCGAGAAGGCATCACTTATGCCAAGGTAGGAAAAGACGAGGTCGATTTGAACACCATTTCCGAAATTCGGACACCGGAAACAGAGGGCAACCCGGACGAAGGCAACAATGAAGTACCGCCTGCTCCGGAACAGCCAGAGCAGCCGCAGCAGCCGGAAGGAAACGCATGAACATCCACGGGGCAATGGGGCATATAGGCATTGCGGGACCCATCCAGGGAACGAGCGCCCAGCGGACACCGCAGCGAGAGCAGATTGGTAAGGACACTTCCTTCCAGCGAATGCTGCAGCATGAGCTGACACGTACAGAGGATGTGCAGTTCAGCCACCATGCGAAGGTAAGAATGCAGGAACGCGGCATGGTCATGTCTGCGGACATGATGAACAAGATGCAGCAAGCGGTCAAACAGGCGGAAGACAAAGGGTCGCGTCAGTCGCTTATCATCGTCGATAACCAAGCGTTTATCGTAAACGTCAAATCGCGCACCGTCATTACGGCCTTAGATCAAGCATCTCAGCAGAACCATGTGTTTACGCAAATCGACAGCGCCATTTTAATGAAATAAGCAAGCAGTGCATGAAACAAGGCCGGACCGAGCAGGAGGCCATGGGCTCATGGAACGACAGAAGTGAGCCAACAATTTGGGGAGGTATTAATAAATGATTCGATCCATGTATTCGGGTGTTTCAGGTATGCGCGGTTTTCAAACCAAACTTGACGTTATCGGGAACAACATCGCGAACGTGAACACGGTCGGCTTCAAACAAGGGCGCGTCATGTTCAAGGACATCATGAGCCAGACGATGAGCGGAACGACAGCGCCAAGTGACGAAGGCAGCGGCGGTATTAACGCGAAGCAAGTCGGCTTGGGTGTTGCGATATCGGCTATCGATAACGTGCATACCCAAGGCAGCGCCATGATGACGTACCGTCCGCTTGACTTGCGTATCGACGGCGACGGCTTCTTCGCCCTCTCGCTAGGTGAAGATCAGGAAGCGCCGTTCCTGACTCGCGCAGGCGACTTCCACCTTGATGCAGAACGCAACCTCGTTAATGTGGATGGTCTGAGAGTGCTTGATTCCGGCGGCGCTCCGATTCAACTGGAAGAAGATATCGTCGAGTTCTCGATCTCGCAGAACGGGGAGATTATGGCGAAGCGTGCCGACGGAACCACCGAAGGGACCGGCACCTCTATCGGGATCGTCAAAGTCGTGAACCCGGAAGGCTTGGAGAAGATCGGCGGCAATCTGTACCGCGCAACTCCGAACGCGATCGCGGATGGTGAAATCACGGTTGGTGCAGCAAACGATCCCGAAACGGGCAGCGGCGCAATCATTGCCGGGGCGCTGGAAATGTCCAACGTGGACTTGACGGCAGAATTTACGGAAATGATCGTAGCGCAGCGCGGTTTCCAAGCGAACTCACGTATTATTACGACGTCCGATGAAGTCCTCCAAGAGGTTGTTAACTTAAAACGATAAACTTATAGACTAATCGCACCCATCTCCTGATGCCGCACGGCATCGGGAGATACGGACGGTTCATTAAGGGAGGAATAGGATGATATCCGTTACACGGCTGAATGGGTCGCCCATTTGGGTGAACGCACTGCTCATTGAATCTGTCGAAGAAACACCGGATACGTACATTTCGTTAACGACAGGGAAGAGAATCATTGTGCTGGAAAAAGGCCCTGAAGTCATTAGCCTTATTGAACAATACATACGTTCCGTCGGAATTATTGCCGGGACGAAGAAGACTGATTTATCGGAGGGACAACCATGAAACGAATGTTGCCGTGGATGATTACATTGCTGCTCGCACTGACGCTTATCGCTCTTGTCGTCATTATGCTCACTAATTCGGGCGGCAAGCCGCAAGCGGGACAAGCACAGCAGGGGAATGTTCATATCGCAAGATTATCGGCCGATGAGATTGTGGAGATGACATCGATCATGAGTGACATCAAAACAAACCTGGCTGACCGCGACTATGTCGCATTGACTGGCTTTGCGTTCCAGTTGGACAACAAAAAGACAAAAGAGCAATTCGACAAGATTAAAGATTTGCGCATCAAACCGTTAATTTTGAGAACTTTGGCTGATATGAAACCGGAAGAGTTGCAAGGAATGAAGGGTCAAGATCAGTTGTGTGCGAAGTTGCTCGACCTTATTAACAAACAATTGCCTGAAGGCAAAGTAATTCAAGTCGATTTAACTGATTTCATCATGACTCGCATTTAAAGGCATTTGAGCATGACACACATGTTGCAGCTGAATCCTGTAAGGGGGTGAAACGATTGGTAGACGTGCTATCGCAGAACGAGATTGACGCCCTGCTTGCGGCGCTGTCCTCTGGTGAAATGGATGCGGAGGAACTGAAAAAAGAGGAAACCCAGCGTAAAATCCGTTCGTACGATTTCAAGCGTGCCGTTCGTTTTTCAAAGGACCACATTCGCAGTTTGACACGCATCCATGAGAATTTTGCCAGATACTTAACGACTTATTTTTCCGCACAATTACGTACATTTGTGCAAATCAACGTCGTTCAAGTCGAACAACTGCCGTATGATGAATTTATCCGGTCTATTCCAAAAATGACGATTTTGAACATTTTTGAGGCAGAGCCGTTCAAAGGCCGGATGGTATTGGAAGTGAATCCGAACGTCGCATATGCGATGCTGGATCGCATGCTGGGCGGTGCTGGCACGGCACCCTCCAAGATTAATGCTTTAACCGAAATTGAGACGACGGTGATGGAACGCATTTTTAGCCGGGCGTTCGATAGCTTGCAGGAAGCTTGGAAGAACGTGCTAGATATTCAACCAAGACTCGAAGCGCTTGAGACCAATCCTCAATTTATGCAAATCGTATCACCGAACGAGACGATCGCACTTATCTCTCTAAGCACTAAAATCGGAGATACGACGGGGATGATTAACTTATGTATTCCGCACGTCGTGATTGAGCCAATTATGCCGAAGCTTTCGGTGCATCATTGGTTCGTATCAGAGAAAAAAACGCGGGAACCGATTGAAGTCGAAAAATTACGCCAACGGGTGACAAAAGCAAAACTGCCTATCTCCGTTGAACTGGGCACATCTCAAATTACGGTGCAGGAAATGATGCAGTTATCCATCGGAGATGTCATCGCATTGAACAAACCGGTTGACAACGGCTTGATGATTCGAGTGGGTGACCGCGTGAAATATATAGGTTCTCCTGGCGTGATAAAAGATCGTGTAGCTGTACAAATCGAGCAAGTCGTGGATGAGGGAGTGGAAGAGCATGACGAGTAAGGATTACTTGTCGCAGGAAGAAATCGACGCATTGTTAAAAATATCGAGTGATGGACCGTCTGCTGAGGAAGCTGAGACTCCTTCCATAGAAAAATATTTAAATCCGATCGAGACCGATGCACTTGGTGAAATTGGAAATATTACGTTCGGCAGTGCGGCAACGGCGCTCTCTACGCTATTAGGCAAAAAGGTAGAAATCACGACGCCGCGGATTACGCTTTTGAAGCGTGAAAACTTGGAAAATGAGTTTCCAAAGCCGCACGTGGCGGTGCACGTTCGATATGTAGAGGGATTTGAAGGCGTCAATTCTTTAGTCATCAAAACCTCGGATGCCCAAGTGATCGCTGATTTGATGCTTGGCGGTGATGGGACGAATCATAGCGAAGAATTGAATGAAATTCATATTAGCGCTGTTCAGGAAGCGATGAATCAAATGATGGGATCGTCGGCCACTTCGATGTCGACTATCTTTAATCGAATGGTTAACATTTCGCCGCCTGGTATTGGTATTTTGAATATGTCGAACGGACAGGGTGTTGAAACGCTGCCCGATGACAATGTTCTCGTCAAAATATCGTTCCGCTTGACGATCAGCGACTTGATTGATTCAACCATTATGCAAATATTAACGGTTCCATTTGCTCAGAACATGGTTCGCATGTTGATGGGGGATACGACAGAAGCAGCTGCAGAAGCAGCCGCATCTGCTGTGCAAGTCGAACCAGACATTCCGATGGCTCCTCCAGCTCAGCCTGCTAGTCATGCAGCTCCAGAAGCGGCTGCACCGCAGCAAATGGCAGGGTATGACCATCCAATGATGGGAGGAGGGCATGTCATGCAGCAGCCTTATGGATCGGCTCCGATGCCTTCGGGAAATATGGAGGCACATGGTGGCAATGCGTCGGCTTTTGGCTCGACACACCATCGCAATTTGAATGTGCAGCCAGTTCAATTTGCAAATTTCCAACCGGCACAGTATGTACAAAATGATGAATCTAATCTAAATTTATTGTTGGACATCCCGCTCAAAGTCACAGTAGAATTAGGTAGGACGCACAAACAGATCAAAGACATTTTGGAGCTCTCGCAAGGTTCCATTATCGAGTTGGACAAGCTGGCAGGTGAACCAGTCGACATTCTCGTGAACAACAAACTGATTGCAAAAGGGGAAGTTGTCGTCATAGATGAGAATTTCGGCGTGCGTGTCACAGATATCATCAATCAGTGGGATCGTATTCAGAAACTACAATAAGATTTAGGGAGGATTCTCAACGATGGCAAAGCGTATTTTGATCGTAGACGATGCAGCATTCATGCGAATGATGATTCGAGACATTTTAACAAAGAATGGTTTCGATGTCGTAGGAGAAGCATCGGATGGTGCACAAGCGATCGAAAAGTACAAAGAACATAAACCAGACCTCATTACAATGGACATTACGATGCCGGAAATGGACGGAATTACGGCATTGAAAGAAATCCGTAAAATAGATCCTAGTGCAAAAGTCATTATGTGCTCCGCGATGGGCCAGCAGGCGATGGTTATCGATGCGATTCAAGCGGGTGCGAAGGACTTTATCGTCAAACCGTTCCAGGCTGATCGTGTAATTGAAGCCATTAACAAGACGTTAGGATAATCTTATGGAAGACAACGGTCAAATGATGCAAACATCCGGTGTCGGGGACTACATATCCAGCTTATTGACCGTGTTGTTGTCGCTTGCTGTAATCATTGTACTTATCGTGCTCTTGATTAAGCTGTTAAGTCGTAAGAACCGTATATGGCAAATGAATCAAAGTATCCGTACTTTGGGCGGCACCGGGCTCGGACCGAATAAGTCTTTACAAATCGTAGAAGTTGGCGATGTCGTCTATGTGTTGGGGATCGGGGAAGATATTACGCTTATCGATAAAGTAAGTGACCCTGAACAAGCGGAGCGTCTTATCGCGTTTCTCGAGGGCGCACAGTCATCCAGACAAGCGGCATGGCCAACCTCTTGGTCAGAGCTGATGAACCGTATGCGAGCAGGGCGTAAAGCCTCAAGCAACAACACTAAGCAAGAGGATGCGGAACCGTCTTCCGTATCGTTTCACGAAATGTTTCATGCCAAGCTTGATCAATTGCCGAAGCGCAGTGATCAAGTAGAACAATTGCTGAAAGATGATACCAATGAAGATCGGTAGATGGATTCATGAATAAAAAATTGCTACTATCTGTAACTGTCACGCTGCTGTTATCCAGCTTTGCGGCTCATTGGGCGGTAGCATCTCCTGTCATTCCGGACATCGACATTAAAGTCGGCGGCGGTGGCGGGCAGCCGGGGACGGCATCATTGTCTATCCTGCTCATGATTACCGTGCTGAGCTTGGCTCCGGCCATACTTATCCTGATGACATCGTTCACGCGTATCGTGGTTGTGCTCGGATTCGTCCGGACCTCTCTTGGTACGCAGCAGATGCCGCCCAATCAAGTATTGATTGGTCTAGCGCTCTTTCTTACATTGTTTGTGATGTCCCCAACGATTGGAACTGTGAATGAAGTCGCCTTACAGCCTTATCTAAAAGGCGAGATGAATCAGACCCAAGCGTTGGAAAAAGCGGTTGTCCCTATAAAAAAGTTCATGTTCTCGCATACGCGCGAGAAAGATTTGCTTTTATTTATGAAATACACCAAAACTGAAAAACCGAAAACCTATGAGGAAATTCCTTTAACTGTGCTCGTGCCCGCGTATGCAATCAGTGAATTGAAGACGGCGTTTCAAATGGGCTTTATGATTTTCATTCCTTTTCTAGTGATTGATATGATCGTCGCCAGTACGTTGATGGCGATGGGGATGATGATGCTGCCGCCGGTCATGATATCGCTGCCGTTTAAAATATTGCTGTTTGTACTCGTGGATGGTTGGTATCTCGTTGTGAAATCACTCCTCGCGAGCTTTAACACGTGAGACTTCAATTGACGCACGGGAGGGAATGGAATGAGTGCTGAGTTTATTATCGGCTTGGCAGGGCAGGCAGTGTTTACTGTACTGAAAGTGAGTGCTCCAATGCTGGCCATTGCTTTGGTTGTAGGTCTTCTCATCAGTGTATTTCAAGCAACGACCCAAATTCAAGAGCAGACGTTGGCTTTTGTGCCTAAGATAATTGCGGTCATGGTAGCCATATTGGTGTTCGGACCGTGGATATTGACTACGGTCGTTGATTTTGCGCATAACATCTTAAATAATTTGCATCTTTATATCGGTTAGGCTGTGAGGTCATGGAAACGCTCGTACAAGCTTTCCCTGTTTTTTTGCTCACGTTGTGTCGAATCTCGGCATTCTTTGTCGCCGTTCCTGTCTTTTCTTCGCGAGGCGTGCCGTTTCGCTTCAAGATCGGGCTCGCGTTTTTTATCAGCGTGATTGCATATTTGTTGTTCGGGCTTGGAAAAACGGTTCCGGCTGATGGCACGTATATCGTTATTATCGTGCGTGAGGTATTAATTGGCCTGCTCATCGGTTTCTTGGCGCAATTGTTTTTTACGGCAGTGCAAACGGCGGGGTCGTTCGTCGACATTCAGATTGGCTTCGGTATCGCGAATGTCATTGACCCATTAACCGGGACCAGCGCACCTGTCATGGGTAACTTCAAGTACATATTTGTCGTGCTATTGTTTCTTGGAATGAACGGCCACCATTACTTTATCGACGGAATCATGAAAAGTTTTGAGTGGTTGCCGCTGGATGACAATTCGTTCTTCCAGCAGATTGCCAACGGAAATATTACAGAATTTCTGGTTCAGTCGTTTACGCAAGCGTTCATTATCGCCTTTCAAATTTCTGCGCCGCTTATCGTCGCGTTGTTTCTTACCGATGTGGCGCTTGGATTTTTGGCGCGGACTGCACCGCAATTCAACATTTTTGTAGTCGGGATTCCGATTAAAATCATCGTAGGTCTTGTCATGCTGTTTCTCGTCGTGCCTGGCCTCGTTTATGTATTGCAGCAACTGTTCGCTTCTATGTTTGAGGCGATGGAGCAACTGCTGCGCATGATGCAGGGGGCGAGCTGATGCCAACACCAGGTTCAGAAGAATGGATTGTGCCGTGCGCTACTACTCGTACGCTGCGGCACAAACTTTCACTGCAGATGTTCTCGCAGGAGAAGACGGAAAAAGCAACGCCAAAGAAAAAGCAGGAAGCTCGAAAAAAAGGTCAAGTCGCCAAAAGCACGGATCTTTCCAGCTCGTTCATTTTGCTGGTCAGCTTCTTCTCCTTCTTGATGCTTGGCGGGTTTTATAAAGAACGAATTATCGATTTGTTCGCTGATTCCTTTCGGCACCGGCTTTCCATGGATGTGACCATTTACAACGTTACGGACTATTTCGGAAGCCTTTTTGTAAAGGCGTTAATCATCTTGGCGCCCGTATTTATCGTTTCTGTTGTCATTGCACTCATTGTGAATTATATGCAGGTTGGATTTTTGTTTACGGGCGAACCGCTCAAGATGCAGTTTTCCAAGATTGATCCAATAAAGGGATTTAAAAAAATATTTTCTATTCGCTCGGTTGTAGAATTTTTAAAATCAATTTTAAAGATGACGATCATCGGAACTGTTGTGTATTTGTCGATATGGGGAGAACGGGAGCGCATCATTATGATGTCTCATGTGCCGTTAAGTGAAATATTAGGCTATACCGCACATTTGACCGTTATGCTAGGGATTAAGATTGGCGCAGCTCTCTGTATTCTGGCCGTATTTGATTACATGTATCAGCGTTTCGAATTCGCGAAGAGTTTGCGTATGTCCAAGCAAGACATTAAAGATGAGTACAAAAAGTCAGAGGGTGACCCCCTCATCAAAGGTAAGATTCGAGAGCGGCAGCGTCGGATGGCCTTGATGCGTATGATGCAAGAGGTTCCAAAAGCCGATGTCGTCATTACGAACCCGACACACTTTGCTGTCGCACTTCGCTATGACGGCAATGATATGGAGGCTCCGCAAGTGGTAGCCAAGGGGCAGGATTACGTCGCGCTTCGAATCAAACAAATCGCCAAGGAACATGGCGTACTGACCATGGAAAACAAGCCGCTCGCCCGGGCCTTATTTCAACGGACAGAGATTGGCGATGCAGTTCCAGCCGATTTGTTCCAAGCCGTGGCAGAAGTGCTGGCTTACGTATACAAATTGAAGGGCAAAGTCAATTGAGCGAACAGGATGGAGGGTGCACTCCGTGAAAACGAGAGATTTAGTCGTCTTAGTCGGTATCATCGGTATCGTGCTCATGATGGTCTTGCCTATACCGACTTGGTTGTTAGACATCTTGCTCGTAATCAACATCTCCATAGCATTAATGATTCTTCTTATTGCCATGAATACGAGAGAGATACTGCAGTTCTCGATTTTTCCAGCTTTGCTGTTGATTACGACGTTATTCCGACTCGCCCTCAACATTTCCACAACGAAGCTCATACTCGCGCACGGTGAAGCCGGCGATGTAGTTGCAACGTTTGGACAATGGGTGGCGCAAGGAAATATAGCTGTCGGATTGGTTGTATTCCTGATTCTTGTCGTCGTGCAGTTCATTGTCATTACAAAAGGGGCGGAGCGTGTAGCTGAAGTGGCAGCTCGCTTTACGCTCGACGCGATGCCAGGTAAGCAGATGGCGATTGATGCCGATTTGAATGCAGGCTTGATCAATGAGCATCAGGCGCGTGAACGCCGCGAGAAAATTGAAAAACAAGCGGACTTTTATGGCGCAATGGACGGTGCCAGTAAGTTCGTCAAAGGGGACGCCATTGCCAGTATCGTCATCCTCCTGATTAACTTAATCGGCGGATTTATCATTGGGATGGCCATGCATGGCAAGAGCTTCGGGGATGCGGCTTCTACATACTCGATTCTGTCCATTGGGGACGGGCTCGTCAGCCAGATTCCGGCATTGCTTATTTCGACGGCTTCAGGTCTCATCGTAACCCGGGCCGCTTCCAATGGTAACTTGGCGGAGGAATTAAGCACGCAAATGCTTGCCTATCCGAAGCTGTTGTATATTGTCGCTGGAACGATAAGCATGCTCGGCTTGCTCACGCCGATCGGTCCAGGCCCGACGATTCCATTTGCGGTCATTCTCGCTGTTGCCGGTTATCGAATGCAGAAAAATATGGACGTTCGCCAAATGGAAGAGGAACAGCTCGAGGAAGAACAGCAAATCGAGGAAGTGCGCAGTCCGGAGAGTGTCATTAATTTGCTGCAGGTGGATCCGATCGAGTTCGAATTCGGTTACGGGCTCATTCCGCTGGCAGATGCCCAGCAAGGGGGAGACCTGCTAGACCGCATCATTATGATACGCCGGCAATGCGCATTGGAGCTTGGGCTGGTCGTTCCGGTCATTCGCATTCGGGATAACATACAATTGAAGCCGAACGAATATGTCATCAAGATCAAAGGAAATGCCGTTGCTCACGGAGAGCTCTTATTGAATCATTATTTAGCTATGAATCCAGGGTATGAGGATGATTCGGTAGCAGGTATCGAAACGATGGAACCTGCATTCGGCCTGCCGGCCCTCTGGGTGGATGAGACGATGAAGGAGCGTGCGGAACTTGCTGGCTATACGGTAGTAGATCCGCCATCCGTCGTCGCTACCCATCTGACAGAGATTATTAAGAAGCACGCGCACGAGTTAGTTGGGCGTCAGGAGACCAAATCTCTTATCGAGACGGTCAAAGAGCAGTATCCGGCACTTGTTGAGGAGCTTATCCCGAACGTTCTGACTATCGGTGACGTGCAGAAAGTGTTGGCGAAGCTGCTGCGGGAGAAAATTTCGATTCGCGATTTGGTGACCATCTTCGAAACACTGGCTGATTACGGCACGTATACGAAGGATCCGGATGTGCTTACGGAATACGTTCGTCAGGCGCTGGCGCGTCAGATTACGCAGCAGTATGCCGTACCGGGTGAAACGCTGCGTGTCATTACGGTAGGGCCTTCACTTGAAAAGAAAATAGCCGAAAGCGTGCAGCAGAATGAGCACGGATCGTATCTCGTCATGGATCCAAGCATGACTCAGCAAGTGTATCAACGGGTCAGCGAGCAAGTACAGCGGCTGCTGCAATCGGGGCACTCCCCAGTCGTACTTGCATCACCTACGATACGCATGTATTTGCGCCAGTTAATGGAACGAGCTATGCAGGATATCCCGGTGTTGTCTTACAATGAGCTCGAACCGAATGTTGAAATTCAAAGCGTCGGAGTGGTGAATGTATGAGAGTAAAAAAATACATCGTTGACACCATGCCCGAGGCAATGAGCCAAATTCGCCATGAATTAGGGCAGGATGCGGTCATTGTCAGCACGAAGGAAGTACGAGCGGGCGGATTTCTCGGTATGTTCCGCAAGCGTTGCATCGAAGTCGTTGCCGCTGTGGACGAACAGGAGAAAACGGAACGGACGCGTTCAAGCGCGTCTTCGCTTCAGGAGACAGCAGGCGCAAAGTCATACGTGTCGTCCTCCATGGCGCGCTCGGCGTACAGCGGTAAGAGAGAAGCTCTTACCGCTGTACGGCCTGCCGGACCTCGACACGATTCGGCACAAACCATGAACCGCGCGCCCACAGAACATTCGTCAGCTGCACCAAGTCCTGTCGGCGTATTGCCGTATTCCAGGGAGGAAGAAGAGAGACAGCGGGATCTGAACGCATTCCAAGATGCGGTAATGCAGGCTCGTCTGCAGGAAGCCGCCTCTGCGAGCTTGCCTGCAGATGACGGCTGGCAAAACGAATTTAATGAAATGAAGCTTATGATGCGTAAAGTGATGCAGCGTGTCAATCACGACAATTGGCCAGACAGTATGCATGAAATGAAGCAGAGCTTGCTAGATCAGGGCGTAGCGAACGAGCTAGCTTACCGAATCGTGCAGGAAGCATGGGAGAAATGCCAAATCAACCGGATTGAGCAGCCCGAAATATCGGTGATAAGGTCCTATGTCCGCGACATTGTAAAAGAACAGCTGCAGTCTCATGAAGTGAACGGCTTAACATCCGCAACGCGAATCGTATACATGGTCGGACCTACGGGTGTCGGTAAGACGACGACCATTGCAAAGCTTGCTGCAGATCAGATGTTCCATCATCAGCGGCGGGTTGGCCTTATCACATCGGATACTTATCGGATCGCGGCCGTTGAACAGCTTAGAACGTATGCTTCCATATTGAATGTGCCGATCGAAGTCGCCACCTCGCCGAGCGATACGGGGCGGGCACTGCAAGCGCTCCAAGGCTGTGACCTCATCCTAATGGACACTGCGGGGCGCAATTTCCGTAACGACATGTTCGTTAACGAGTTGAACACGATGCTCAAGCCGCTGCCTGACAGCGAGACCTTTTTAGTGCTCAGCTTGACGTCGAAGACGGAAGACATGATGTCCATTCTGGAACGTTTCTCAAGACAGCGTGTCGACCGAATCATTTTTACGAAAGCCGACGAGACGGACACCTACGGTTCAATGCTTAACTTGGCGGATCGAACATCGATTCCGTTCAGTTATATCACTACAGGTCAAAACGTGCCTGATGATATCAAATCGTTTCATGTGGACGAGGTCGTGCGTTGGATCGTAGGAGATTAACTTATGATGAACGACCAGGCGCAAGCATTACGAAGATTAGTGAAATCAAAGCGGTCGGACGCGAATGATGCGCCGCCGCACGAGCATCCGAAGTCAGGTGGAGCACGGGTAGTTACGGTAACCAGCGGAAAGGGCGGTGTGGGGAAATCCAATTTTACATTGAATTTTGCCCTATCGCTGCAGGAAGCGGGTTACCGCACTCTCGTCTTTGATGCTGATATTGGTATGGCGAACATTGATGTCCTTCTGGGGAGCACGGCATCGTCGAATCTGGTTCACGTTGTGCAGCAGCGCAAGACGCTGCAGGATATCATCCAGATTGGGCCCTTGGGCATGCATTACATTCCAGGCGGTTCAGGATTTCAAGATTTGCTGGAACTGCCTTCCGAGCAAATCGACAGGCTGCTCACCGAGATGGAGAGCTGGTCCGAGCGTTATGACATCATCTTGTTTGATACGGGGGCCGGTCTAAGCAAAGAAACGATTCGCTTTATTCTGGCGGCAGATGAAACGTTTGTCGTAACGACCCCTGAGCCGACGGCAATCGCGGATGCTTACGCATTAATCAAAATCGTGAACGGCATGGGTCACGGCACAGACTTTAGGCTGGTCGTCAATCGGGCGGCCGATTGGAAGGAAGGCAGTCAGACCGCTGAACGTCTATCGTCTGTCGCCCGGAGGTTCTTGCATCAATCGATACCGACTTTGGGAGTTCTGTATGACGATCCTCATGTCATGCAAGCCGTGAAGAAGCAAACGCCATTCTGCTTGTTGTATCCGCAGAGCAAGGCGTCCCTGCAAATCCGCGAGCTTGCGAAGTCCTACATCAATGGATCGGACCCGGCGGAACCGAACGGCGGAGTAAAGCAATTTATTCGAAATTGGCTGCGGCGCTGGTCATCATAGACAGATGTCCACACCATAAGGGAGCGTGATGAGAATTGGCAACGAAGAAGAAAGTGCTCGTCGTGGACGACTCGGCCTTCATGCGAACTATTATTTCGGATTTAATTGTGCAGGATCCTTCTTTCGAGATTGCGGGTACAGCCCGTCATGGATTGGAAGCGGTAGATAAGGTGAAGGAATTAAAGCCTGATGCGGTAACTCTTGATGTGGAGATGCCCGTCCAAAATGGACTTGAGGCACTGCGCCGTATTATGGCTGAAGCACCAACACCGGTAATCATGTTATCGAGCTTGACCGAAGAAGGACGTTCGGAGACGCTATCCGCTCTGGAATACGGCGCATATGATTTCGTATGCAAGCCGAGTCCAGCGGGAGGTACCGGGGACATTCATAAAGTAGGCGAAATGCTAATCGAGAAGCTGCATACGGCTATCGCTTCCGAGGAGCGAAGACGGCAGCTTGAGGAGCTTCGACAGCAGAGACTTGCGAGGGAAGCGTCTCTCACCTCCAAAGCTATGGAGCCTTCCCGACCCATTCCACGAGAGAAGAAGCCGTTGTCTCTGCCGGATAGGAGCCATCAAGCAGCTAACAACCGCGATGAAATAACGTCGAGCAGGTTGGCGAAGAAGGCAGTTCCCCAACGCCTGCACGGATATCGTAAGGGGGCAGATCAAGAGCTGGATGTGAACCATCGCTCTATGAAGCCTGTAGCGGATCCCGTTCCGGAAGCGAAACCGCTATCCCGATCCAACGTGGAGAAGCCAGGAGTCAGAGGGATGAAAGGGCGTACCACTTCCTTTGAACATATCATTGCGATCGGAACGTCAACCGGCGGACCGCGCGCGTTAAAGCAGTTATTGACTGATTTGCCGAAGGGATTGCCTGCTCCGATTCTCATCGTTCAGCATATGCCGCCGAACTTTACGAAGTCGCTAGCCGAGCGATTAAATACATACAGCGAGCTAGAGGTAAGAGAAGCTCAAGATGGGGAAGTCTTGCAAGCGGGCGTGGCGTATATCGCTCCTGGCGGTTTGCACATGACTGCCACCAAGAAAACCGATGGCAACTATGCCATTTCATTAAATAAATCAGAACCGCGATCTGGACATCGTCCTTCCGTTGACATGTTATTCGAATCGCTGTTGCCGTTCCATCAGCTTGAGCGCCATATCGTGCTCTTGACTGGGATGGGGAGTGACGGCGCCAGGATGATGCGCCAATTGGCCGATGAAGGCGTAACTTCCACCTTCGTGGAGAGTGAAGAAAGCTGTGTCGTATTCGGCATGCCGCGTGCAGCCATTGAGCTCGGGTGTGTGTCGCATATCGTTCCATTGAGAGACATGGCAGGCGCTATCATGAACGCGGTGAAATGAAGACGCAAAGTAGTGCAAATCGTTAAAGGGGGTGTTCGAACATGGATTTAAACCAGTATTTATCCATGTTTATTGACGAAGCGAACGACCATTTGCAAGCGTTGAACGAGCACATGCTAGAGTTAGAGAGTCAGCCGGACGATGTCAGCATTGTTCAAGTCATCTTCCGTTCCGCTCACACATTAAAGGGTATGTCGGCGACCATGGGCTTTGAAGACTTGGCATCCTTAACCCATCAGATGGAAAATGTGCTTGATATGGTGCGCAATCATCAGCTATCGATGGATGACTTCATCTTCGATACGCTCTTCCGCAGCTTGGATGCGCTGGAAGCAATGGTCGGAGATATTACGAACGGCGGCGAAGGAAAGGCGGATGTGACTGAGATTGTCGCTTCGTTGCAATCCATCGTATCGGGTGATTACAAGAAAGAAAAGAGTGCTGACGAGTCTGCTTCCGAGCAAGAAACGTCAGCCCAAAGCGAGTCCTTAGACGAGTTCCAGCGCAGCATTCTGGAACAATCGCTTGAAGCAGGGATGCACGTCTACCATATTCGAGTCGAGCTGAGAGAAGACTGCGTGCTGAAAGCAGCGCGGGCGTACATGGTATTTCAAGTGCTGAGTCAGTATGGGGAAGTGGTGAAATCCGCACCGCCAGCTCAGGATATCGAGCAGGATAAGTTCGACAGCGGCTTCTCTATATTTTTCGTCAGTCAAACCGAGGTGGAGCAGCTTAAGCACGAAGTTGGACAAGTGTCCGAGCTTGAGTCTGTAGAAATCAAAGATATGACGCTGGAAGATGTGCGTCAATGGAATCAGCGTGCAGATGAAGTCCATACTTCAGCCAAAGAGACGGCGGCGACTGCAGTGAAGCCTGCTGTAGAGCAAGACAAGCCGAAGTCTGCTCCGACGGCATCACCAGCTAGCACGACGCAGGATGCGGCCAAGAAAAGCTCGGCGTCACCTGCACCGAACAAAGCGGTTCAGAATCGCACGATTCGAGTAGACATCGAGCGATTGGATGTACTGATGAATTTATTAAGCGAGATGCTGATCGATCGCGTACGCTTGGAGCAATTGGCAGGCGAGTTGAAACAGCACGATTTGACAGAAACCGTCGAACATTTAGTGCGTGTCAGTTCAGACTTGCAAAATATCGTCTTGAAGATGCGGATGGTTCCGGTAGATGTTGTATTCAGCCGCTTCCCGCGTATGGTTCGCGACTTGGCGAAATCACTCGATAAAAAAGTCGATTTTATTATTACGGGTGCCGATACCGAGATGGATCGGACCGTTATCGATGAGATTGGCGATCCGCTTGTGCATTTGCTTCGGAATGCAGTCGACCATGGTGTCGAGTCCATCGAGGAGCGCATTGCGAAGGGGAAATCAGAGACAGGCACGGTGCAATTGCGTGCGTACCAAAGCGGAAATCATGTCTTCATCGAAATTGAGGAAGACGGTCACGGCATTGACCGTGACAAAATTTTGAGCAAGGCAATGAAGAACGGTATTGTCAGTCCTGACAAAGCGGCTTCTCTAAGCGATGAACAAGTGTATCAGCTTTTGTTCGCTTCTGGATTCAGTACGGCGGACAAAGTATCCGACGTCTCCGGACGCGGAGTGGGTCTAGACGTGGTGAAATCCAAAATTGCGTCACTCGGCGGACATGTCATTGTCGAATCGAAGTTGGGACAAGGCACGACATTTATCGTTCAGCTTCCGCTCACGCTTTCTATCTTGTCGGCGATGCTGTTCACGCTGGGCACTGAGAAGTACGCGATTCCGTTAACCTCGATTGTAGAGACCGGATTGGTACAGAAAGACGATATTCGCCGACTTCATGGCGGCATTCGCATGATTGATTACCGCGATAGCGTCATTCCGCTCTTATCGCTTAGTGCGTTGTTCGATTGTGCCAGCTATTCCGATATGGATGAAGATGAAATCGAGATTATTATCATTCGCAAAGGGGAGCGCCTTGCAGCGCTTGCCGTCGATGACTTCGTCGGTCAAAACGAAATTGTGTTGAAGCCGCTTGGCAACTACTTAAAGAACACCCCGGGCATTTCGGGCGCGACGATTCTGGGAGATGGACAAGTCGCATTAATCATCGATCCGAACGCGTTGCTTAAATAAGAAGGCCCACTCGTTGCATATCAAGCTTGAGGAGGATATGACATGGCAGAGGAAATTAAAGTCGTTGTCTTTACGTTAGGACAGGAAGAGTATGGTATTGAAGTAGAAAAGGTGAAGACGATCGAGCGCATGATGCCGATTACCCGCGTGCCGAAGACGTTTGATTTCATTAAAGGCGTTATCAATCTCCGGGGCGTAGTCGTGCCTGTCATTGAACTGCGCGGCAGATTCGGGATGGCTGAAGAAGAGCATACGGATCAGACGCGAGTCATTATCGTCGCGCATGATGAAATGGAAGTCGGCTTCATCGTTGATAGTGCGAGTGACGTCATAGACATCACTTCAGATGATATCGAGCCCGCTCCTGAAGTCGTCGGAGGCATTCAAGCGAAATATTTGCGCGGCGTCGCCAAATTTGGAGATAATCGCTTGTTGATTATGCTGAACTTGGCCGAAGTATTAAACAAAAGCGAAATTATTAAGTTAGAACAACTCGAGGCATAAAGCTGTGCATTTGTACGAACGTCTCGGAGAATACAAGATGGATGTGTTAAAGGAAGTGGGCAATATTGGTGCCGGCAACGCCGCAACGGCACTCTCCCACCTCCTTAACCGTCCTATCGACATGGCGGTTCCTAAAGTAAGGTTGGTCCCGTTTGAGTGCATCGCCGATGAAGTCGGGGGTGCAGAACAGGTTGTGATAGCCATCTACTTTCGTGTGGAGGGTGAAGCATCGAGTCATCTCTTTTTTATGTTTGAACTGGAACCGGCAAAGAAGTTGTTGTCGAATTTGGAGTTCTTCCCTGCAGGAGAAGAACAAGCGTTCTCAGAAATGGAAATATCCGCGCTTTCCGAGATTGGCAACATTTTAGCCGGGTCGTATTTGTCTTCCCTGGCAGATTTCACCCGTCTGTCGATGTCGCCGACCGTGCCACAACTGGCGATTGACATGGCAGGGGCCGTGCTGAACTACGGTATTTTGCAATATGGGGAGATGGGAGACAGTGCACTATTAATCGATACAAAGTTTTTGGAAGGCTGCGATGAAGTGCAAGGAACCTTTTTCTTAATACCTGACCCGGACTCTTTTTCAAAAATATTTGCTGCATTGGGAGTGCCATTCGAATGATTGAAGAGTCCACGGTTGTTAAAGTCGGCATGGCCGACTTGAATGTGTGCCTTACAGGCTCCATACGCACGACCGGTTTAGGCTCTTGTGTCGGATTGACTTTGTATGACCCCGTTGCCCATATTGCCGGCATGGCGCATGTCATGCTGCCATCTTCGGACATTGCACGCGAAGGCGTGCGCAACATTGCGAAATATGCCGACACTGCTGTTCCTGAACTGATTCGACGTATGACGCTAGAAGGAGCCAAATTAACACGATTACAAGCCAAAATGGCGGGCGGTGCGCAAATGTTTGCGTTCGCTTCTAACAATGACATGATGCGCATCGGACCGCGTAATGTGGAATCATGCAAGCAAATGCTGCAAAAACACGGTATACCTCTTTTGGCAGAGGATACGGGCGGAAATTACGGACGTACAATTGAACTGCGCTGCGGAGATGGAATGTTGAACATTCGCAGTGTACAGTTAGGTGTAAAGGAAATATAAGCCATGATAGGAACAATACGCTGGAATATTATTTTTGGAGCTGTCGGATTTGTCGTTACATTTCTTGCTTCTTCGAGCAACAATGTATGGACGACTAGCCTCATAAGAGGAATCATTGCCCTTTGTATCTGGTTTGCGCTTGGATTTGCGCTCAGATTTATCGCCGGTCTATTGCAGCAGCCACAGCAAGATAAAGGCTCCGACCACGAGATGGCGGACAAAGGACAGACGGTGGATATGACAACACCAGATGAAAGTGATATGCTGCATGATTTGTTAAGGACGAAGCCGAGCGAAGAGAAGCATGCCGATCGGGAAGACGATAACGGAAACGCCTTTCAGCCGTTAAACCCGCCCAAGCTCGTGACCAATCCGCAGATGGACGCGGAACAATTGGCGCAAGCTGTTCGTCACCTGACACAAAAGTAAGGAGGCTGACTGTCGGTGAGCGTACAGAAATTAAACCCATGCTCGCATGTTGAGCTATGGGAACGTTGGAAAGAACATGGAGACCTTGACGCGAGGAAACAATTAATCGAAATTCATTTGCCCATCGTTGACTTTGTCTCGAATCGGCTTGCCGCCGGTTTGCCCCGCAACGTTAGTAAAGATGATCTCGCCAGTCATGGGGCGATGGGCCTGATCGATGCTATCGAGAAATTCGATCATCGCAGAGGATTGCAGTTCGAAACGTATGCTTCTTGGCGCGTCCGCGGAGCCATCCTAGATGGGCTCCGTCAAGGAGACTGGGTTCCACGCTCGGTACGTGAGAAGGCGAAGAAGATCGAAGAAGCGTATCAACATTTGGAACAGCGTTATTTGCGTACTGCAACCGATGAGGAGATGAGTACGTATTTAAACATAGGTGAGAAAGAATTTCAAAGCATGGTTCAGGATGTATCCATCATGTCCGTATGCTCTTTGGAGGACCCGATACGGGAAGATGAGTCGGAGACGCGTATTTCATTGTTAATCGATGAAAAGGCCAAAAATCCGGAAAGCAAAGTAAACGAGCATTACTTAAAAGAATCCTTGGTACATGGAATTGATAAGCTGACAGAGAAAGAGCGCACTGTTATCTCACTGTTCTATTACGAAGATTTGTCATTAAGTGAAATTGCTGAAGTCATGTCCTTATCTCCATCCCGCATTTCCCAGCTGCATTCTAAGGCGATTATACGCTTGCGAACTACATTAGAGAAACATAAGAGTATGCTGCTGGAAGCGTAATCAAGCACTGGCTGGCAAGGCTTTAAATCGAGTAGGTGGAAAGGGGGATTTTTCATGAGTATGACGTTGGCCTTGGAACAATATTTGGAAGTGACGATTTCTGAGGACAAGCTTCATGCCTATGTGCAGTTTGTTAAGTTCGATGCAGCATTTCAATGTACGGCAGATAAGTTGGAAACTTTGCTCCACAGCAATGGCGTTCGATTCGGAATTCAGGCGAGAGTGCTTCAAGAAATTGCTTCTAATCCCAAAGCCTTTGCACGCGGTGCAACGATGATTGCTCATGGAAAAGCGCCCATAGCGGGTGAGGACGGACGAATTAATGTTTTGTTGCCAAAGAGAGAGCGGGAGACAAAACCAGCTGAGCTTGAGGATGGTACGGTTAATTTTAAAGAGGTCAAACAGTTAGATAATGTGAAAAAGGGCCAAATCATTGCGGAGCGAATTCCGAGCAAAGAAGGAATACCCGGCATGGCGGTTACAGGCGAGACGATTCCGGCGAATAAAGTACGCGAGGCCCGATTTAAAGTGGGAAAAAACGTCGTCGTTGATCCGGAAGAGCGGGCGATGTATGCAGCCATTGACGGGCTGGTCTCCAAAATGGATAAGGATCGCATTCATGTGTTCCCGGTATATGAAGTGAACGGGGATGTCGATTATCGGACCGGAAATATTAATTTCATTGGCACGATTGTCATTCGCGGCAATGTGTTGACTGGATTCCGTGTTCAAGCTGCCGGTGATATCCGCGTATACGGAGGCGTTGAAGGCGCGGAGATGGAAGCTGCCGGCTGCGTTGAAATTAGCGGGGGGATCATTGCTGGCAACAAAGGGTATGTCAAAGCGGGACAACATGTAAAGTGTTCTTTTATACAAGAAGCGAATGTAAGCGCGGCAACGGACGTCATCGTGACGCAAAGCATCATGCATGCCAATATTCGCGCAAGTAGACAGGTGATTTGTAAAGGAACGAAAGGACTCATTGTCGGAGGAATCATACAGGCTGGCGATCGTGTCATTGCTCGTACGATTGGTAATACAATGTCAACGGGGACAACGATTGAGGTTGGCGTACTGCCGGATTTACGAAACGAATTAACGGAACTGCGTTTAAAGCTGCGCAGCAGCATCGATAGCTTAGAGAAGACAGAGAAGGCCTTGCGCATCTTAGATCAGATGGCTGCAGCAGGTCAGTTAACCGGAGAAAAGCTAGGAATGCGTATTAAGCTGAACTCGACGAAGAAGAAAGTAACGCAAGAGCAAACAGAAATTAGGGAACGCATGCTGGAAATTGAGAAGACGTTGGAAGAAACCGCATTGGCTTCGGTCGATGTGATAAATGTGATATATGGTGGCGCAAAGATCGTGATCGGCCGCAATACGCGCTTTATTAAGGATGCAGTACAGAGAATCTCTCTCCGAATGTCAGAAGGGGAGATCGTGATGTCGCCTTATTATTAATTTGACATGATTCAATCGAAT
This sequence comes from Paenibacillus sp. OSY-SE, assembly GCF_000283315.1. NCBI lineage: Bacteria > Bacillati > Bacillota > Bacilli > Caryophanales > Paenibacillaceae > Paenibacillus > Paenibacillus sp. OSY-SE. The sequence goes on from NZ_ALKF01000205.1 coordinate 223,878, forward strand.
CAGATGAGGTGATAAGATGAATGTTAAGCCGGTGGAAATGCAGATCGCAATTCCGCGCACTCAGGATGCTTCGGCAATTCATCAACAGCTGCAGCAGCGCCCGATTACAGAACAATCGCTGTTGAATGATCAAGCGGAGAAGATGATTAGGAAATCAAGTCAACGCAACGAAGAAGTGCAATCATCACAGGAAAGCCGCATTCGTGATCAGGAGAAAGAGGACAGACCGGATTCGGAACGGGAAACTGCCGAAGAACAGCTCGAGGCAGCGGAAAATAGCGAAACGCTTATAGTTTCCAAGCCTGCGGAACATCCCTATAAAGGTAAGCATATTGATTTCATGTGTTAGAGGTTGATAGTTATGACGCCGGGTGCCCGTGGTAATGAGGTTCGCGGCGTTTTCATTTTCAATATATAATGGTTTGTGCGCGAGGAGGACTGAGATGGAACCGTGGATGTACATTTTGCTGCTCGGAGCAGCAATCGTAGTTGTCGGAATGCTGCGGCCGAAGGTTGTGCCAGAGGGCAATTCAACCGAACTGCGCCGCAATATGGAGGAAACGCTCGAGCATTACATGAGAGAGTTGGAAGTGGAAAATGAGAAGCTCATTACAGTAATCGAGCGTATGAAGAAAGAGAGTGATTTGCGCGATGACGCGTTGAGAAGAAGAATGGACAAGCTGGAGCACAATTGGAGCAGCTTCGAAGAACGACTTGCATCCGCGAATGAAGATGTGAAGGATGAGAGCGGCAAGCAGGAACAGAAGGCACCGCCAGAACCCCCTTCGATGCCGCAAGCGATCGTAGAGGAAGTATTATTTGAGACGAGTGAAGTGGACGACTTCGTAGAGACATTCCTGGATGACTTGCCTGAGGCGCCGGCCGCCGTGCCGCTGCGCGCCCGATACCCGGAGCTGTTCGCCTTGTTGGAACAAGGTTACTCGGAAGAAGAGGCAGCACAGCAGTTAGCGATGCCGAGAGGTGAAGCGCAATTAATTATTAAGCTGGAGCAGCAGGAGGTTCGCCGTGTTTAAAGATCGTCGTTTTTTAATCGGACTTGGAGCGGGAATTATTATAGGCGGACTGCTGCTTCAAATGATATTCATCGGGCAAAAATATGCGGTGCCCGTGTCGGAGCAGGAGCTGCGTGAGGCGGCGGAACGGGCTGGACTAGAGCTGGTGCCCCGGAATAACCAGGTGAACGAAAGCACTGACCAAGGACAACCGAAGCCAGTGAATAAGGATAATAAGTGAGTTGTTTTTGCTGGCGTTGATCAGGTCCAACTTCTCTTGCTAAAGAGATAGCGGGGATGGAGGTCTGGCTGGACTGCATTGGATTATTTCCGATGAACGGCACGCCAGATTCTGTTGGACCTTTTCCAGTGGTTCTCCATATAATCGCCCTCTAACTGCGAAAACATTGGATAGAATCCAATCTCCTCCGTAAACGACTCGGCAAAATGACTGACAACCTCTCTCCTGTTAACGAATTTCAGATATAGAATGTAGGCTCCATGGGGGCTATGTTGCTGTACAACGTTGTTCTCGCCGTATCTGAATCAGTAGGAGAGTGGAACGAAGGGTGAAATATTTGGCTCATCATTGTTGGCTGGACCAATATTGATGATTATCCTATTGGCTAGCCCGACAAAACGGTTGCAACTCGCATGGCGTTATGGTATATTAATTGACGGTGTTAAGAACACACGTCGATTAATTTCTACAAGGGTGCTTTCTGTCGCGACAAGTGCGGAAAGTCTTGGGGAAAGATGATATCGGCGGCGGATAAATAACCATATTGGGAGGTGTAGTGAAGATGGCAGTTATCTCCATGAAACAGCTGTTGGAAGCTGGGGTACACTTCGGTCACCAGACTCGTCGTTGGAACCCTAAGATGGACAAATATATCTTCACAGAACGTAACGGTATTTACATCATTGACTTGCAAAAGACAGTGAAAAAAGTAGAGGAAGCTTACAATTTTGTAAAATCCCTCGCAGGAGACAACGGAACAGTATTGTTCGTTGGTACGAAGAAACAAGCTCAAGATTCCGTTAAGGAAGAAGCAGAGCGTTGTGGAATGTACTATATCAACCAACGTTGGTTGGGTGGTACGTTGACTAACTTCCAAACGATTCAAAAGCGTATTGATCGCTTGAAGTTGCTTGAATCGATGGAAGAAGACGGGACATTCGAAGTATTGCCTAAGAAAGAAGTCATCTTGCTCCGCAAAGAGAAAGATCGTCTTGAAAAATTCTTGGGCGGTATTAAAAATATGAAGGGCCTGCCTAGCGCATTGTTCGTCATCGATCCTCGCAAAGAGCGTATTGCAGTTGCAGAAGCTCGCAAATTGGGTATCCCAATCGTTGGTATCGTTGATACGAACTGTGACCCGGATGAAATCGATCATGTTATCCCTGGTAACGACGATGCTATCCGTGCAGTGAAATTGTTGACTTCCAAGATGGCTGATGCAATCGTTGAAGCTCATCAAGGCGAAGAAACAACAGCTTAAGTTTGAAATTATAATTGGATGAACAAAGGGTGGTTGGCAGGTGGTTCACCTCTCACCGCCCTTTTTTTAAGGCGTATACACTATCCGGCAGCATGCCTCCGGCGATACATACGAGAGGCGGCCAAATCATTAATGGAGGGAACACGACATGGCAGTAAGTGCAAGTGCAGTAAAAGAATTGCGCGAAAAAACAGGCGCAGGGATGCTTGATTGCAAAAAAGCATTGGATGCAACGAACGGTGATTTGGAAAAAGCGATTGAACTTCTTCGCGAGAAAGGTTTGGCAGCCGCAGCGAGTAAAGCAGGGCGCGTAGCAACAGAAGGCGTTGTTGAGTCCTACATCCACGCTGGCGGACGAATCGGCGTATTGGTTGAAATCAACTGTGAAACCGACTTCGTTGCAAAAACAGATCAATTTAAAGATTTTGCACGCGATATCGCAATGCAAATTGCAGCAGCTTCTCCAAAATACGTTCGTCGTGACGAAGTCCCTCAAGACGAAATCGAAAAAGAGAAGGAAATTTTGAAAGCTCAAGCTTTGAACGAAGGCAAGCCTGAGAAGATCGTTGAAAAAATGGTTGAAGGCCGCATCAGTAAATACTATGAAGAGTTCTGCTTGTTGGAGCAGTCCTTCATTAAAGATCCGGACAAAACAATCGAAACATTGGTGAATGAAAAAATCGCCACAATCGGTGAAAACATCTCGATCCGTCGCTTTGTTCGTTACGAGCTGGGCGAAGGCTTGGAGAAAAAAGTGGATAATTTTGTTGAAGAAGTCATGGCCCAAGCAAATATGAACTAACCTTTCATTACAGGTTCTCATAGGGATACGCGGCTGATACGTAATCAACAGACGCGCTAAAAAGTTGGAACACATTGTGTTCCTTCTTTTTTAGCGGCCGTTAGGAAAAGTGGAGGGTAAACATTGAAACAACCGGTTTATAAACGCATCGTATTAAAAGTAAGCGGGGAATCATTATCAGGTCAAGCCGGCTACGGCATCGAATCTGGAGTTATTAATTCTATTGCCGAACAAGTCCAAGAGGTCGTAGAGCTTGGTGTTGAAGTCGCGATTGTGTGTGGTGGCGGCAACATCTGGCGTGGTATCGCAGGCAGCGAAAAAGGCATCGACCGCGGTACAGCCGATTATATGGGGATGCTTGCAACCGTAATGAACTCACTTGCATTACAAGATGCGCTCGAACAAATCGGCGTGCCGACACGCGTGCAAACTTCGATTGCGATGCAGCAAATCGCTGAACCTTATATTCGCCGCCGCGCTATCCGTCATTTGGAGAAGGGACGCGTCGTCATCTTCGCGGCTGGAACAGGGAATCCGTTCTTCTCGACGGACACGACGGCAGCACTGCGCGCTGCAGAAATCGAAGCCGATGTCATCTTGATGGCAAAAAATAAAGTCGACGGGGTTTACTCTGCCGACCCATTCAAGGACGAGACTGCAGAGAAATTCGAACAACTGACTTACATGGAAGTGCTAAACCGCAACCTGGGAGTTATGGATTCTACCGCATCTTCGCTTTGTATGGATAATAACATTCCGCTTATCGTTTTTGCCATTACGGAACAAGGCAATATTAAACGCGTCGTACTCGGCGAGAAGATTGGAACCATAGTAAAAGGGAGTGTAAACTAGTGCCACAAGCAGTGAAAAAGAACGCAGAAGAACGTATGGAAAAAGCTATTTCCGCCTTGAAACGCGAACTTGCTACCCTGCGTGCAGGACGCGCTACACCTGCTTTGCTTGATCGTGTGCAAGTTGAATACTACGGTGCGATGACTCCAGTGAATCAGTTGGCTAACATCAGCACGCCTGATTCTCGAACGCTAATCATTCAGCCGTGGGACAAATCGTCCATGTCCGAAATTGAGAGAGCGATTATGAAATCAGATCTCGGCTTGACGCCAGCAAATGACGGCACAATTATTCGCCTGTCCATTCCGCCATTGACGGAAGAACGCCGTTCGGACCTCGTTAAGCAAACAAAAAAATACGGTGAAGAAGCAAAAGTTGCCATTCGTAATGTTCGTCGTGATGCGAACGATGATATTAAGAAATTGGAAAAAACGACGATTTCTGAAGATGAATCTCGTCGTCATCAGGAAGACATTCAGAAGTCGACGGACAAATATATTGCCGAAGTCGATAAAGTATTGGCGATAAAAGAAAAGGAAATTATGGAAGTGTAATATACGGGAACGAGATTAGCGATTTGTTCTTTATGCCCCTCCGCACGGTGGGGTTTATTGTCTTTTTTTCATCACCGGGTTGGAGGAGACCGAATGATTAAGCGATTCCAAGCGTGGTTGCAGCAAAGGGGAAGCCGCAAACCGCCGGAACTGATGCCCGAAAATATCCCACAGCACGTGGCGATTATTATGGACGGCAACGGGCGTTGGGCGAAGAACCGTGGATTGCCGCGTGTCGCAGGCCATCATACAGGAATGAAAGCTGTGAAACGTGTCACCATCGCCGCAAACGACATCGGCATCAAGGTGTTGACGATGTATGCATTTTCCACTGAAAACTGGAAACGCCCGAAAGATGAAGTTGATTTTCTTATGAAGCTTCCTCAGGAATTTCTGTCTATTGAGCTGAATGAGCTGATTGAGAAAAATGTTCAAGTTCGTATGATGGGGTACCGCGATCGCTTGCCGCAGCATACAGTTCAGGCGCTTGAAGAAGCAATTGAAAAAACGAAACACAATACAGGGCTCATCCTGAATTTTGCGATGAACTATGGCAGCCAGCGTGAACTGATAGAAGGCTTTCGCGACATTATGCGAAAGATTGAGGAAGGAACGCTTCATGTCGATGATATTGATGAAGACACGATTCATAATCATTTGCTGTCACACAATTTACCAGATCCGGATTTGCTCATACGGACTAGCGGGGAAATGCGGTTAAGTAACTTTATGTTATGGCAGCTTGCTTACAGTGAATTGTGGTTCACCGATGTGTATTGGCCTGAGTTTACGGAACGGCATCTCATGGAGGCGGTTCTGGAATATCAACGCCGTTCTCGCAGATACGGTGGATTACACTAAGTTGGAGGAACAGTCTTTATGAAACAGCGAATCGTTACGGGACTAATAGCCGGCTCGTTATTCGGTGTATTGTGCGTCATCGGCGGTATGCCTTATGAATTGCTGCTCCTCGCGTTAGCCTTTGTGGGGTACTATGAGTTTGCCCGTATGCATCATGTGAAGCGATTCGATGCAACGTCCATCGCCGGCTATGTAACTTTAGCCCTAATCGCGATTCCTTGGGCGCAATGGTCTCTACCGTGGTCGATGTCGATGGAGACGGTCGTGTGGTTAAGCATGTTCGTAATGCTGTGTATGACGGTCATCACCAAAAATAAAGTGTCGATTGAGATCGTATCCCAACTGTGGCTTGGCGCATTTTACATTGGAATTGGTTTTAAATATATGATGTTGACACGTACGTCCATGGGAGATGAAGGTCTGTTTTGGACTTTGATGCTGTTTTCTTCCATTTGGGCGTCGGATATTGGCGCTTATTTCGTTGGACGGGCTGTCGGCAAGCATAAGCTATGGCCTGCAATCAGTCCGAACAAGACGGTTGAAGGAGCGATAGGAGGCGTCATGACCTCCATCATCATCGCCTTTATGTTCCATTTCATTCGACCGGATCTCGTAAGCTTGACATTAGCTCTTGGCTTAGGAATCTCGGCAGCAGTCATCGGACAAATCGGAGATTTAATACAGTCTGCCTATAAACGGGTTCGCGGAGTAAAAGATTCCGGAACATTGCTTCCAGGTCACGGTGGTGTGCTGGATCGGTGCGACAGTTGGCTTATCGTCTTTCCTTTCGTCCATCTGATCGGACTTTTAACGTTGTAAATTGAACTTCAGTTCTGAAGTTATTACCGAATAGATATAAATAAAAAAGAGGTGGAAGGATGAAACGGATTGCCGTATTAGGCTCGACAGGTTCCATCGGCACGCAAACGTTGGACGTTGTGAGACATCATCCAGAACATTTCAAGATTGAGGCAATGGCAGCAGGACGCAATGCTGCATTAGTTTTAGAACAAGTGCACGAGTTCCGGCCACGGAAAGTATCTGTTCAGGATAAAGAGGTTGCAGACCGCATCCGCCATCAGCTTCCGGCCGGTGTCGAATTGTTTTATGGTGCGGAAGGCTTGATCGAAGTTGCGGCGAATCATGAGGCAGATATGGTTATAACAGCTGTAGTAGGCAGTGTAGGGCTGCAATCGACGCTGGCGGCCATCGAAGCGGGCAAGACGATAGGGCTCGCTAATAAAGAGACACTAGTGACAGCGGGACATCTAGTGACAGCACGCGCCAAGGAGAATGGCGTTATGCTGATGCCTATCGACAGCGAGCACTCCGCTATATTCCAATGTCTGAACGGGGAAGCGGCTGAAGCGGTTCGTTCCATTACGCTCACAGGATCCGGAGGAAGCTTTCGCGATAAAAAGCGGGAAGAGCTGGAACATGTGACGATAGAGCAAGCGTTGAACCATCCCAATTGGTCCATGGGCGCCAAAATAACGATTGATTCGGCGACAATGGCCAATAAAGGACTTGAAATTATCGAAGCCCATTGGCTGTTTGATATGCCGTATGAACGCATTAATGTACTTATACATCCAGAAAGCATTATCCATTCCTTCGTGGAGTATCAGGATGGAAGCATTATCGCGCAAATGGGTGTGCCGGATATGCGCGTGCCCATTCAATATGCGCTTACTTATCCGCAACGGATCCATAACCAAGCTCCTTCGTTGAATTTGGCGCAAGTGGCCAAGCTGCATTTCCGTGAAATGGACTATGATCGTTATCCGATGGTTCGTTATGCTTGTGAATGCGGCATAGCAGGGGGGACGGCGACGACCGTATTTAACGCAGCCAATGAAGTTGCGGTTGCCCGTTTTCTGCAAGGAGCGATTGGGTTCTTGGACATTGAACGAATTGTATATCAGATGATTTCGAAGCATGATATCATCCCTGTCCCATCCCTGGAGGAAATACAAGAGGCGGATGGACTTGCGAGAGCGGAAGCCGCAGCGATTTTATAGCACCAATTGGTTTTAGCGGATTCTCTTGTGCGGAATCGGAGAATAATGATAATCTATATAGATAAACGGCGACCCGAAATCGTGAAGGAGGATGCAACGCAGTGCAGATGGTGCAAATAGTATTTTTAACGATACTCGTCTTTTTCGTCATCGTGACGATCCACGAGTGGGGACACTTCTTTTTTGCGAAACGCGCAGGCATTCTCGTGCGAGAGTTTGCAATCGGGTTTGGTCCGAAAATATTCTCTTATACTCGAGAGGAGACGCGTTTTACGCTACGGCTGCTTCCGGTCGGCGGATATGTGCGCATGGCGGGGGAAGATCCCGAGATTGTAGAAATACAGCCTGGGCAGACCATTGCTGTTCGTATTGCGGATAACCAAGTGACGAAGATGTATCTCGATCAATTGGACATGCGTAAACAAGTCATCCGCGGCGAAGTGAGCAAGATTGATTTGGAGCGCGAATTGAAAGTGACTATGGACGTTGACGGTGAAACGCTCACTTACGATATACATCCGCAAGCGATGATGGTCGTGAAAGGCGATGAAACCCAAATCGCTCCATACAACCGCCAATTCGGCAGCAAGACGGTCGGACAGCGCGCAATGTCTATTTTCGCGGGACCGCTGATGAATTTCATCCTTGCCTTCATCTTGTTCGGCGCATACATTCAATTCGCAGGGATACCGGTAGACAATCCGACCTTTGTAAAAATCGGTGATGTAACAGCAGATCTGCCCGCTGCTCAAGCACAATTGCAAAAAGGTGACATCATTGAAAAGGTCAATGACATGGTTGTTGGCGGAGATCGTGAGAAAATGATCGAGCTCATTTCGAAGTCTGAAGGGAAGCCGATGGACTTCGTCATCCGACGGGGTGATGAAGTCATCAAGGTAACACTTACCCCGCAAAAAGTGGAAGGTCAGGAAGGCGGAAAAGTTGGAATTGTGCCTATGCTGCCGACTCGAACAGCTTCGTTCGGAGAGACGATCAAGTTCGCTGGCGTCACGATGGTCGATACGACAGAACGCATCTTTGAAGGCTTCCGCATGCTTATATTCGGTCAGTTCAGTCTGGATGATCTTGGCGGACCAGTAAGAACATTTGAAGTAACCGGACAATTTGCCAAGCAGGGAATCGCGCAATTGACTTTCTGGACAGCGATTCTTAGTTTGTATTTGGGGATTTTTAACCTGTTGCCTATACCTGCTTTAGACGGGAGTCGCCTTGTCTTCCTGGGTATCGAAGGAGTTCGCGGCAAGCCGGTTGATCCGAATCGGGAGAGTATGGTTCATTTCGTAGGATTCGCCATGCTGATGTTGTTGATGCTGGCTGTCACCTACAACGATATACTTCGTTTAGTTAAAGGGTAATAGAAACGGAGATTTGATCAAAGAATGCCCTTTTAATGAAGCATTTATATGACACAGCTGTACGGAATAAATGATGATGCGGATTGTGTCTTCGGGAGGATTTTAACCGTTATGTCGAAAGAAAAACAATTTGTTACGGAAATTACACCTCAGCAAGAGGATTTCTCGCGCTGGTACATTGACGTCATCAAGAAGGCGGAATTAATGGATTATTCGCCGGTTCGCGGATGTATCGTCTTCCGCCCGGACGGCTATGAAATTTGGGAGCATATTCGCGAAGAGTTGGACCGCCGTTTCAAAGAGACGGGTCACCGCAACGCCTATTTCCCATTGTTCATTCCAGAGAGCTTCTTCCAAAAAGAGAAGGAGCACGTGGAAGGCTTCAATCCGGAGCTGCCATGGGTAACGGAAGCCGGCGGTGAAGTGCTTGAGGAGAAGCTGGCGATTCGTCCGACATCAGAGACGATGATTGGTCATATGTATTCGAAATGGATCCAATCATACCGTGACTTGCCGGTACTGATTAATCAATGGGCGAACGTCGTTCGTTGGGAGAAGCGCACGCTTCCGTTCCTGCGAACGAGCGAATTTTTGTGGCAAGAAGGTCACACTGCACATGAAACGGAAGAGGAAGCACGTCAAGAGACGATGCTTATGCTGAAGACATACCGCGAGTTCGTTGAAGATTATTTGGCCATTCCGGTCATCGAAGGCCAGAAGACGCCTTCGGAGAAATTTGCGGGTGCTGTCGACACATTCTCTATCGAAGCGATGATGAAGGATGGACGAGCTGTTCAAGCCGGGACATCTCATTATTTAGGAACCAACTTTGCGGTTGCTTTCGATATTAAGTTTTTGGGTCGCGAGAACGAGCAGGAATTCGTGCATACGACGTCCTGGGGCGTGAGCACTCGTCTGATCGGGTCCCTTATTATGGTACATGGAGATGACCGCGGTCTTGCATTGCCGCCGAAGGTGGCTCCAACCCAAGTCATTATGATTCCTATCGGACCAGCGAAACTTCGCGATCAAGTCGTTGGCCGCGCCAACGAACTGTTCGGTGAATTGAAGCAAGCTGGCGTACGCGTCCGTATGGACGACCGTTCGGACATTAGTCCAGGCTGGAAATTTAATGAATATGAAATGCGCGGTGTGCCAGTGCGTCTCGAGATCGGCCCGCGTGATATGGAGAACGGCGTATGCATATTAGTATCCCGTATCACCGGTGAGAAGCGTGTGGTGGAACAAGCAAACTTGGTGGAAGAAGTGCGCAAAATGCTTGCGGATGTCCATCAGGAAATGTATGATCGCGCCAAGCAATTCCGCGACGAGCATTTCTACACGGTCGATTCGATTGATGAGATGAAATCGGAGATGGAAGAGAAGCGCGGCTTTACGCTTGCCGGATGGTGCGGTTCAGAAGCGTGCGAGAAGCACGTGAAGGACGAAACCGGTGCAACGAGCCGTAATATTCCGTTCGATCCGCAGGAGAAGAAGACAACTTGCTTAGTGTGCGGCGAGGCTGCGAAGCATACGGTTGTGTTTGCTCGTGCGTACTAGATTGCCTTAGATACGTTTTACTGAAATAAGCCTGCTTGCAGACAGGATGAAGGGAAGCTTCCATCACGTGAACATCCAACGGAACACCGGAAGATGACTCGCCTGAGAGAGGCTTCTCTTTCATTTGGGTTTCTCGTCGGCTGTACGCAGTCCTGAGACTGCAGGAAATAGAGGAGGTGGAAGAAACGGCATGTCGGACAAAAGACAACGATTTGAGCTATTAATGAAACAGGCGGATTTACCGGGGGAACTGGTAGACAGTTTTTTTCTGGATGGCCGGATTGAACAGGTGGAGTGCAGCCGTTCCAATCGGGAATGGACGATACACATCGGTAAATCATCAGTTGTCCCAGCGGAGGCCTATCGTTCCTTCTGTCTGAAGGTTCAAGATAAAATGTCTCATATTGCGAAGATTCGCATTATTTTTCACTATGACGAGCAAGTTGCCAGCGGAGATATCGTTGAGGCATACTGGGGGTTGTTCGTTGAATGGGTGAAGCGCGAGGTTGCCTCAGTAAATGGGTGGCTTCATCGAGCCAAGGTTGAAACCGAACAAGATCATGTTAAATTGACATTATCAGAAACGACAACGCTTGAGCTTGCGAAGAAGAAGAAAATTGATGATTATGTAGTCAAATTCTTCGAGACTTATTTCATGCGGACGCTCCGTGTGACGATTCAGGCAGGCAGCTTCGATAGCAGTGCGTATGAAGCGTTCCAGGCGAAGGTCGTACAGGAAGAGCGGCATGCGGTTCAGCAAATTATGGAGAGCGCGGAGCGCGAGGTAGCGGAAGCGGAGGGCGAAGCTCCTGAACGGCTGCAGGTCGGTTATGATATTAAAGATAACCCGACTCCTATTATGGACATCCAGGAAGAGGAGAAGCGGGTGACCGTCCAAGGCGCCGTATTCGGTCTCGAGATGAAGGAGCTGCGCAACGGAAGCACGCTCTTTACGTTCAATTTGACCGATTTCTCGGATTCTATCATGCTCAAAATGTTCGCGAAGACGAAGGAAGACGTGAAGATGCTGAGCCTCATTTCGAACGGGAAATGGCTGAGGGCGCGAGGACGCGTGGAATACGATCGCTTCATGCAGGTGCCCGAGCTTGTCATGATGCCGTCTGATGTGAACGAAGTGACGCCGCCCGCCGAACGCAAGGATACGGCGGAAGAGAAGCGGATTGAGTTCCATTTACATTCGTCAATGAGTGCAATGGATGCAGTCACCTCGATTAGCGACTACATCAAGCAAGCGGCGAAGTGGGGACATCCGGCGATCGCGGTGACGGACCATGGAAATGTGCAGTGCTATCCGGAAGCTGCGAAGGCGGCTAAGAAGCACGGCATCAAGATGATCTATGGCTTGGAAGCGAACGTCGTCAATGATAATTTGGAAGTGGTCATGAACTCAGATTCGCGCAACTTGAAAGAGGCGACTTACGTCGTATTTGATATCGAGACGACCGGACTGTCCGTAACCAACAACAAAATCATCGAAATTGCGGGCGTGAAGATCCAGGACGGGGAGGAAATCGACCGTTATACCTCGTTCGTCAATCCACACGAGCGCATTCCATACAACATTCAACAGCTAACGAATATTACGGATGAAATGGTTCAGGATGCGCCTGAGGTCGATAAGGTCTTGCCCGAATTCGCCGATTTTGCAGGCGACGCAATTCTGGTGGCGCATAACGCCCGCTTTGATATGGGCTTCGTACAGAATAACTTGAAAAAGCTCGGATTGCCGGAGCTGACGAATCCGGTGCTGGATACGTTGGAACTGGCGCGGCTATTGCATCCCAGCATGAAAAATCACCGCCTCAATACGCTCGCGGATAAATATAAAGTATCACTTGAGAATCATCACCGCGCGATTGACGATACGATCGCGCTCGCCGGCATATTGAACGGGCTCTTGAACGATGTATATCAGATTCGCGGTATTGAAATGCTGGAACGGTTAAACGATTATGTCGGGCAAAACCTGCAAAATGCCCGGCCTTTCCATTGCAATATTTATGCCATGAATTCGGTAGGGAAGAAAAATCTGTTCAAGCTTATATCGATGTCTCATACCGAGTATTTCAAGCGTGTCGCTTGCATTCCGAAGAGCAAGCTCGTGGAAATGAGAGAGGGATTGCTCGTCATGTCCGGCTGCGAGAAAGGTGAATTTTTCGAGACGGTCTTAAATAAATCGCTGGAAGAAGCAGAACAGGTCGCCGAGTTCTATGACGTGCTGGAGATTCAACCGTTGACGATGTATATGCACTTGGTGGAGAAAGGACTGGTGGGTTCGACCGCCCAAATCCAAGATGCGCTGCGCAAGGTTATCCAGATAGGAGACAAGCTGAATAAGCTGGTCGTGGCGACTGGCAACGTTCATTATTTGAGTCCGCGCGACAAGCTGTTCCGTGACATTACAATTCACGGCATTACGGGATTCAGTCCGCTTAAGGATCTCCGGAAGCCAGATGCTCATTTCCGCACGACGAACGAAATGCTGCAGGAATTCGAATTTCTCGGCAAAGACCTTGCCTACAAGGTCGTCGTGAAGAACACGAACGAGCTGGCGGAACGGATTGAGGAATTCGAACTATTCCCCGATAAGCTGTTCACGCCGATTATTGACGGTGCCGACGAAGAGATGCGTTCGAAATGCTACGATACGGCGAAGCAGATATATGGGGAACCGATACCGGAAATCGTCGTGAAGCGTCTCGAGAAGGAGCTGGATCCGATTATTAAATACGGATTTTCGGCCAACTATTTAATTTCGGAACGGCTCGTAAAAAAATCGAACGAGGATGGCTATTTGGTCGGCTCGCGGGGTTCGGTCGGATCCTCTGTCGTTGCGACATTCCTCGGCATCTCGGAAGTTAACCCGCTTCCGCCGCATTACACTTGCCGCAATTCGGATTGCAAGCATAGCGAATGGTTCACAGACGGCAGCGTGCCGAGCGGCTTCGACTTGCCGGACAAAAATTGTCCGGAGTGTGGACAACCGATGAAAGGCGAAGGCCAAGATATCCCATTCGAAACGTTCCTCGGCTTCAAGGGAGACAAAGTTCCCGATATCGATTTGAACTTCTCCGGAGAATATCAGCCGATTGCCCATAACTATACGAAGGTGCTGTTCGGCGAGAAGAGCGTATTCCGTGCGGGCACGATCGGCACAGTCGCGGAGAAGACGGCGTATGGATACACGAAGAAGTATGAGGAGGACTATGGGAAGAAATGGCGTGGAGCCGAATTGAACCGACTGGCGGCTGGGTGCACCGGCGTCAAGCGAAGCACGGGGCAGCACCCGGGCGGTATCGTCGTCGTACCGGATTACATTGAAGTCGAAGACGTTACACCGGTCCAATTCCCTGCGGATGATACGAGCGCGGAGTGGAAGACGACGCACTTCGATTATCACGCGTTCGAAATGAATCTGCTCAAGCTCGATATTCTCGGGCACGATGATCCGACGATGATGCGCATGCTTCAAGATTTGACCGGAGTCGATCCGACGACGATTCCGATGAATGATCCGAAGGTCATGAGCATGTTCAACTCGACTGATTCGCTTGGCGTAAGGCCAGATCAAATACGCTCGCCGGTTGCAACCTTCGGCATTCCGGAAATGGGGACGCGTTTTGTCCGTCAGATGCTTATGGAATCGCAGCCGACTTCGTTTGCTGATTTGCTGCAAATCTCGGGATTGTCGCATGGTACGGGGGTATGGCTCGGTAATGCGCAAGAGTTGATTAAGAATGGTGTCTGTACGATCAAAACGGTTATCGGTTGTCGTGACGAAATTATGCTCTATTTGATCTATAAAGCAGGTATGGATGCGGGGCTTGCCTTTAAAATTACGGAAAGCGTGCGTAAAGGAAAGGGCTTGACGCCGGAATGGATCGAGGAGATGAAGCGTTGCAATGTGCCGCAATGGTACATTGACTCCTGTCTCAAAATCCAATACATGTTCCCGAAAGCGCACGCTGCGGCGTATGTCATTTCCGCGGTGCGTACTGCTTATTTCAAGCTGTATCATCCGATTGAATTTTACGCTACGTACTTTACGGTAAGAGCGGAGGATTTCGACATTGAGCTCTGCTGCCAAGGCTACGACGCTATCAATCGCAAGATTGATGAGATCGAAGCGAAAGGGTTCCAAGCAACCACGAAAGAGAAAAGCATGATTGCGATATTGGAAATGGCGGTTGAAATGACAGCACGCGGTCTCTCGTTTAAACCAATTGACTTGTACCGCTCGGATGCGACGAAGTTCTTGGTGGACGGAGAGGCGCTCATTCCACCGTTCTCCGCCGTTCAAGGCATCGGCGAGAACGCGGCACGCAACATTGCGGCATCGCGCGAGGGCGGAGAATATTTGTCCGTGGAAGATTTCCAGATGCGTTCGAAAGCGACGAAGACGATAGTGGAACTGCTCAATCAAATGGGCTGCTTCCGTGGACTGCCAGAAAGCAACCAGTTGTCGCTATTCTAAGTGCAAGCATGAGGAAGCGCCTGCTGGGGCCGCAGGGGCAATGGAATACCCTTGCCATTCCATAGACGGCTATGATATAATTTTTTTGGTAATCATGTGGATAAATCCGTTAACGTAAAGAGTGGGGAAACCCACTCTTTCATATTTGCTAACGGATTCTGACATATACAGTCTATATTCCTTACATTGTAGGAGGTCCTTTGCATTGAGTTCACCGAATATCAAATCGGTAGTGGAGAACATGGTTATGCCGTTTTTGGAAGAGAACGGCATTGAACTTGTCGACGTGGAATATGTGAAGGAAGGCAGCAGCTGGTTCTTACGCGTATTTGTGGACAAGGATGGCGGCATCGATATTGAGGATTGTGGCCGCGTCAGTGAATATTTGAGTCTGAAGTTGGATGAGGAAGATCCGATTTCGGATGCTTATTTCTTAGAGGTATCCTCACCGGGTGCCGAGCGGCCGCTGAAGAAAGCACAAGACTTCGTCAAAGCGGTGGGCAAACACGTGTATGTGACTACATACGAACCGATTGGCGGGCTGAAGGAGTTTGAGGGTCAGCTCGTTTCGTTTGATGAACAGACCGTGGTGGTTCAAGTCGGTAACAAAGAGCACGCGCTTCCTTACGACAAAGTAGCTAGCGCACGACTTGCGATAGTCTTCTAATATGAATGGAATCAAGCCGGTATCGGCTGAAAGGGGGAACTAACCAAATGAGTATGGATTTTATTGAAGCTTTGACGGAGATCGAAAGAGAGAAAGGGATTAGCAAGGATGTGCTGATCGATGCGATCGAAGCAGCACTCATTTCGAGTTACAAACGTAATTTTAATACAGCGCAAAATGTGCGTGTCGATATTAACCGGGCAACCGGTGTCATTAAAGTATTTGCACGCAAGACGGTTGTGGACGAGGTACTTGATCCGCGCATGGAAATTTCGCTCCACGCTTCACGCGAACTGAATCCTAATTATCAATTGGATGATGTGTGCGAAATCGAGGTAACTCCACGCGATTTCGGACGCATTGCGGCGCAAACTGCGAAGCAGGTTGTGACCCAGCGCATCCGCGAGGCGGAACGCGGGCTCATCTACAACGCTTTTATTGACAAAGCTGATGATATCGTAACTGGTATCGTGCAGCGTCAAGACATGCGTAATGTGTATGTGGATCTTGGTAAGGTAGAAGCGGTACTTCCTCTGAATGAAGTGATGCCGAGTGAGAAATTTAAGCACGGCGATCGCGTGAAAGCATACATTACGAAAGTGGAAAATACGACAAAGGGCCCGCAAATTATTTTATCCCGCACGCACCCAGGGCTTCTGAAGCGTCTATTCGAGCTTGAAGTTCCGGAAATTTTTGACGGTGTCGTCGAGATTAAATCCGTTGCTCGCGAAGCTGGGCAGCGTTCGAAAATTGCGGTATATTCTCGCAATGAAGAAGTTGACCCGGTCGGCTCCTGTGTTGGTCCGAAAGGAATGCGCGTCCAGACGATTGTAAATGAACTGCGTGGTGAGAAGATTGATATCGTCCGTTGGTCGGAAGATGTGCAAGAGTATGTAGCGAACGCACTCAGCCCGTCCAAGGTCGTTGAGGTGGATGTGCGTGAAGCAGAGAAGATGGCGCGCGTTATCGTCCCTGACTATCAATTGTCGCTTGCTATCGGTATTAAAGGTCAAAATGCTCGTCTTGCAGCAAAATTGACCGGATGGAAGATAGACATTAAGAGTGAATCTCAAGCGGAACAAGAACCGGCGGCCGAAGAAAATGAATCGCTTGCGGATCCGGAAGAAAACGTAGAAATAAGCGAATAACACCGAAGGCGCGACCAACGCCATATGAAACGGTCGCAGCCTTCTCTGGACGGTGCGATCGGATCGTAAGGGGGTATGAGTCATGAGACAAAGAAAAGTGCCGCTGCGCAAATGTGTCGCATGTCAGGAAATGATGCCGAAGAAAGAACTTATTCGTGTTGTGAAGACGCCCCAGGATGAAGTGCTAATCGATTTGACAGGGAAAAAATCAGGTCGCGGCGCATATTTGTGCGGAAAGCTATCCTGCTTTAAGCTGGCTCATAAATCGCGTGCTTTGGATCGGGCGTTGAAGCATCAGGTGCATTCCGAAATATATGAACAGCTTGCTAACGATTTCGTGAAAGTGGAAGATGAATTTCGCGCTTTGCAAGAGCGGGAGGACGATGATGAGTAAGCTGATGTCGCAGCTAGGCCTCTCGCGCCGGGCAGGCAAGCTCGTTACAGGGGACGAGAATGTGATGAAGGCGATTCGAAGCAAGCAAGCGCGGCTCGTATTCGTTGCGGGGGATGCATCGGAGAACACGAAAAAGAAGTTTCGGGATAAATGCCATAGCTACAGCGTGCCGCTTGTCATCGGGTTTGACCGAATGATGCTTGGGGAAAGCCTCGGCAAAGCGGAACAGGTGGTCTTGGCGGTTACGGATCATGGGTTTGCGAACATGATGCAGAACGGACTGAAAACTATGTCGGAGGTGGAGTATATTGACTAAACAAGAGAAGGACAATAAAGACAAATTGAGAGTGTATGAATATGCCAAATCGCTCAATATGAGCAGCAAAGAAATTATTACGATTCTCAAGCGTATTAACATTCCAGTAAACAACCATATGAGTGTAATGGAGAATGATGCAGTGGTAAAAGTAGAACAGTTTTTTAAGGATGTAAAAGCAAATGCACAGGCGAAGCGTGAGGGCGGACCGCAATCTAAACCGCAAACGCAAGCGCAAGTCAGTCAAGTGAGCAGCAAACCTGCCGAAGCGCCAAAGAGAACGGACAACAGCGGTAAAGAAGGCAACGACAATAAACCGCGTCAAGGACAGCGTGAAGGACAGCGTGAAGGACAGCGTCATCCGCAGCGTGAAGGACAGCGTGATGGAAATCGCAGTGGTTCGCGTGATGGACGTCCGTCGAGCCCAGCGGCTTCTTCGGATCGCAACGCTAATCGTGGTGGAGCTCGTGATGGTCAAAGAGAACAACAGAGACAGGGCGGCGATAGACAAACTTCTATGAATACAAGACAAGGTAACAATCAGGGGAAACCGACGGGACAAGGTGAACAACGCAGACCGCAGCAAGGCGGCCAATCCAATAATATGAATCGGGGCGGACAGCAGAGAACTGCACCGCAGCAGCAGCAGCGTAACGACCAAGGCAAATCGCAACAGCCTCAGCGTCAACAGCAGCCTACTCGCAGCTTCGATTCGACGAATAACGACAGCTTCTCTCAGAAGCCAGGCGGCAACAAAAATCAAAGCAGAAAGCCGAACTCCACGACTAAGCGCTTTGATGACAACAGAACGGGCGGCGGCATGCGCAACGGTCGTGGCGGTCGCGGCGGCAAGAACCGCGGCAGAGGGAACAATCAACAGCAAGTGCATCGTGAAAAAATTGACAATACACCGAAAAAGATTATTGTGCGCGGAGAGATGACGGTAGGAGAACTCGCGAAGCTGCTCCACAAGGATGCTTCCGAAGTCATCAAGAAGCTCTTATTCCTCGGTGTGATGGCGACCATCAACCAAGAGGTCGATTTGGAAACGATTCAGCTGATTGCGGATGAGTTCAAGGTTGAAGTGGACTTGAAACTTCCGGTTTCCGAAGATCCGTTCGAAGAAACAGAAGAAAAAGACGAAGAAGCTGACCTGCAAGAGCGTCCGGCTGTCGTTACAATTATGGGTCACGTCGACCACGGGAAGACGACTCTGCTTGATGCTATCCGCAAAACAAATGTAACAAGTGCTGAAGCGGGCGGTATTACGCAGCATATCGGAGCATACCAAGTCGAATACAACAATAAGAAGGTTACGTTCCTGGATACACCGGGTCACGAGGCATTTACATTGATGCGTTCCCGTGGTGCGCAAGTTACGGACATTACGATTATCGTCGTAGCGGCAGATGACGGTGTCATGCCGCAAACCGTAGAAGCGATTAGCCATGCAAAAGCAGCAAATTGCCCGATTATTGTTGCCGTGAACAAGGTTGATAAGCCAGAAGCTAACCCGGACCGCGTGAAGCAAGAATTGACGGAATATGAACTCGTTCCAGAAGAATGGGGCGGAGATACGATTTTCGTCAACGTGTCTGCGAAACAGGGCATGGGGCTTGATGAACTGCTTGAAATGATATTGCTCGTGTCAGAAGTAAATGAGTACAAGGCGAACCCTGACAAACGAGCTCGCGGTACGGTTATCGAAGCAGAGCTTGATAAAGGCCGCGGACCGGTCGTGCGTATTCTCGTGCAGCACGGAACGCTCAAAGTCGGAGATGCCTTCGTAGCCGGCACATGCTTCGGGCGTGTACGCGCGATGGTTAATGATCGTGGACGCCGCTTGAAAGAAGCAGGTCCATCTACTCCAGTAGAAATTACAGGTTTGACTGATGTTCCGCAAGCAGGCGATCCGTTCATGGCGTTCGAGGACGAGCGCAAAGCGCGTTCCATTGCGGAGAAGCGTGCAACGACATACAGACAAAGCCAGTTGGGCGCCAATACGCGCGTAACGCTTGACGACCTGTTCAAGCACATTAAAGAAGGCGAAATGAAAGAACTGAACGTCATCATTAAAGGGGACGTGCAAGGTTCGGTCGAAGCGCTGCGCGGTTCGCTTCAGAAAATCGACGTTGAAGGTGTTCGCGTCAAGATTTTGCATTCCGGTGTCGGCGCCATTACCGAATCCGATATCATCCTGGCGACGGCTTCCAACGCCATTGTCGTCGGATTCAACGTTCGTCCGGACGCGCAAGCGAAAGCAACGGCGGATGAAGAGAAAGTGGACATTCGTCTGCATCGAGTCATCTACACTATCGTAGAAGAAATCGAGCAAGCGATGAAAGGGATGCTTGATCCGGAGTATAAAGAAGTCGTTATTGGTCATGCTGAAGTACGGAACACGTTCAAAATCAGCAAGATCGGTACGATTGCGGGCTGTATGATTACGCAAGGCAAGATTTCCCGCGCGGCAGAAGCTCGCTTGATTCGCGATGGCATCGTCATTTTCGAAGGGAAAATCGACTCGCTTAAGCGCTTCAAGGATGATGCAAAAGAAGTCGCACAAGGATATGAGTGTGGAATTATGCTGGATAAGTACAACGATCTCAGAGAAGGCGACGTCATCGAAGCGTTTGTCATGGAGACGGTTGAACGCAAATAAACACACCTGTACGGCAGCAGCTTCCACAGCAACTAATGAAATGAGGTGTTTCCCATGGCGAACATTCGTGCTGGACGGGTTGGCGAACAAATGAAAAAGGAATTGAGTCAACTTATACAACTGGAATTAAAAGATCCTCGCATCGGCTTTGTTACGGTGACGGGAGTAGACGTGACTAATGACTTGTCGCTTGCGAGAGTCTATCTCAGTGTCATGGGCGATGAAGAACAGAAGGAGCAAACTATTAAAGCGCTGGATAAAGCAAGTGGATTTCTCCGTTCCGAGGTCGGAAAACGAATCCGTCTTCGCCATACTCCAGAGCTGTCGTTCAAGATAGATGCTTCGATTGAATATGGAAGTCGAATTGAAAAGCTGCTTGGTGATATTCGCGAGGAGAACGATACACCATGATGCAGCGCAACAAGCAGGAACAAGTGGAATCGAGCTTACGGCTCGATTCACTTGTCTCAACAGAGAATTGCATGGCTGAGCAGTTTTCTCCGTCATACGTTGTTGAATTGCAAAAAGCTTGCGATTTTGTTCGTGCTTGCAACAACGTGCTTGTCGTATCTCATGTCCAGCCTGATGGAGATGCAATAAGCTCAACCCTCGTTATTGGTTGGCTGCTCCGCAGATGGAACAAGACCTTCAAGATGGTGAATGAGAACGGAGTGCCGCATCGGCTGCGCTACTTGTCGATGTCCGAGGTCGTACGCTCCTATGCAGATGAAGAGGAGAGACATTCGCAACTTACGTATGACATGGTCATCTGTGTGGACTGTGCGGATTATTCTCGTATCGGCAAAATTGCGCAGTGGGTGGCTCAAGATGCCCGCATCTTGAACATCGACCATCACCCGACCAACGATCACTATGGCGAAGTCGCGTTAATTCGAGAAGATGCTGCAGCTACAGCAGAGATTCTGTTCGATATGCTGCAAGTGTCTGGCGAGGAACTCGATTCGGAAGTGGCGACGATGCTGTATACCGGGATTTTGACTGACACTGGGGGATTCCGGTACAGCAATACGACCCCGCATGTTATGGCGATTGCGTCACAGCTGCTGAAGCACGGAGTAGATGGCAACGATATTGCCGATCGGCTGCTAGAGAAAATGTCGATGCCGCAAGTTCAACTCATTAAGCGAGGGCTCTCGCGCCTGTCCTTCACTCCCGATCAGAAGATTGGCTGGTTGTATATTTCACCGGAAGATATGATTGATACGGGAGCGTTGAGCGAGGATTTGGAAGGGCTCGTCAATTATCCGCGCAATATTGAAGGGGTGGAAGTCGGCCTGTTGTTCAAGCAGGTGGATGAGACCGGAGTCAAGGTCAGCATGCGTTCTGCCGGGAGGGTGAATGTCGCTGAGATTGCTCAGCATTTCGGTGGCGGAGGACATGTTGTTGCTGCCGGGTGCAAAATTAACGGACAATTGCATGATGTCATTACTATGGTTGTAGAACGGGTGAATCAGTCTTTATGACAAAGTATCATGGTGTGCTGCCGGTATGGAAGCCGACCGATTGGACATCGCATGATGTCGTAGCGAAGGTTCGCCGATTGATTTGGGAGAAACGAATCGGTCATACAGGCACATTGGATCCACAGGTGGTTGGCGTATTGCCGCTATGCATCGGGAAGGCGACCCGCTTGGTGGAATATTTGCAGGAAATGCCTAAAGAATATGAAGCGACGCTGCGCTGTGGTGTATCTACGAATACGGAAGATATGAGCGGAGAAGTGATAGAACGAAGCGATGCTTCTCATCTTACTGAAGAAATGGTAAGGGACGCCATACTAGCATTCGTGGGCAACATCGAGCAAGTGCCGCCGATGTTCTCGGCCGTCAAAGTGAACGGCAAGCGATTATATGAGCTGGCAAGAGAAGGAAAGTCTGTTGAACGAACGCCTCGTCAGGTGACGATTTACAATATTGAGCTTCAGGAAATGCAGCTTGGTCAAGCCGAGCCTGAAATACGGTTTCGCGTATTGTGCTCCAAAGGGACTTACATTCGTACATTATGTGTGGATATCGGGCGCAAGCTTGGTGTTCCGGCGACGATGTCCAATCTGAAGCGGACAATATCTGCCAACTTCACTGAAGATCAATGTGTGACGTTCGAGCAGATCGAACAAGCCATCGCCGAAGATTCCTTCACATCGATGCTCGTTCCTGTGGATGAAGCAATTTCTTTTATGCCGAAGACGTGCGTTATGGAGCGATATACGACGTATGCCACTCAAGGACGGGGCATTCCGGTTCATGCTTTGTCTCCGCAACCTTTGACGAACACCATCGTTCGGTTGTATGATGAACAGGGAACGTTCTTTGGAATCTTTCATGTACCTGAGGGGCAGTCGGAGTTGCGCCCCGTCAAAGTATTCCTACCCGAATGAAGCTGTTAGAGAGAGACAGCGCAAATGGAGTTATCTGGTACTCTTTTTGCGCCACCTTTTCGTCTTATATTGTGAAAGGGAGAACATACTAGAAGTGCGTATTCAAAAAGGTCACTTTTGAGCACTGAGAAGTATACAACTTTTCGTAAGAAAACTGCATCGGAAGCATAGGCTCTTCTAGAGTGAATGCAAGATTCGACGTTGAATGACATCTTGGGATGCTTCGTGAAAAAAGGGGACTTTTTGAACAACTTCTAGAAGTAACATAAACGGTTAGTTGCAACCGCAAAACGATAGAATGCAGGGGCTCTGATTACGATGGAAACGATACCTTTACACGCACCGCTCGATGACACGAGCTGGACTTCATGCCGACAACCGCAAGTGTTGGTACTAGGTCATTTTGATGGAATTCATACAGGACACGCACAAGTGATTCAGCGTGCGTTGGACTATGGAGCAGAACACGGCTTGCCGGTCGGATTGATGACATTTCATCCGCATCCGAAAGGAGTATTCGGCAGATCTGAATATCACCGTTATGTGACGCCGCTAATGGAAAAGGAACGAATTTTGTCCCGAATGGGTCTGGATCGCTTGTACGTTGTTCAGTTTGACATGTCGTTCGCCCAAGTATCGGCGCAGAAATTCGCCGAGGCCGTATGCGCGCTTGGAGTGAAGCATGTAGTCATCGGCTTTGACTATCGATTTGGTCATCGCGGGGAGGGAACGGCTGAGATGTTGAAAGATTGGGGAAATGACTGCTTTACCGTAGATATTGTGCCTGCGCACAGCGAAGACGGTACGAAAGTGAGCAGCACACGGATTCGTCAATGCTTGGCTCAAGGTGACATTACGAAGGCCAATCAACTATTAGGCCGGCCATATCTGATTCAGGGCGAGGTCGTTCATGGAGACGCACGCGGCCGGACTATCGGCTTTCCGACAGCCAACGTAAATCCTGAGGAGCCGTACATTATTCCTGCAATCGGAGTATACGCCGCGAAGGTGAAGGTTGGCGGGACATGGTATGACGGCGTGCTGAGCATCGGTCTGAAGCCTACGTTCAAGTCCGGAGAAACCGTACCGACCATTGAAGCGCATCTATTTGATTTTGATGCCGATATTTATGGGGAAACAATTGCTATAGCCGTGATGGATTATATCCGTTCTGAACAGAAGTTTAACTCGATTCAAGATTTAATTGCGCAAATAACAGCGGATGCGGAAGAAGCACGCCAACGATTAGCTGCTATGGATGCAGAATCGATGTTCTCCTGCGCGGCTCAAGAGCGATAAGCTGCAGATAGATAAAGCGAAACATCGTTTTACTTTTGCGATTGATGATGCTATACTAATAACGTTGTCGTATTTGCGACACTTGTCCTTAGCTTGGTTACACGATCTCACCGACGGTAACGAGGCTAATGGCGTACATCAATTTACACATATTAGGAGGTGAATAGGATGGCATTAACTCAAGAGCGCAAACATCAGCTTATTGAAGAACACAAGACGCACGCATCGGACACGGGTTCTCCGGAAGTGCAAATCGCTATCCTTACGCAAAACATTATTAATTTGACGGATCACTTGCGTACGCACAAGAAAGACCATCATTCCCGTCGTGGTTTGTTGAAAATGGTTGGTCAACGCCGTAAGTTGTTGGCTTACTTGAAGCAGAAAGACGTTAAGCGTTACAGCGCATTGATCGAAAAACTCGGTCTTCGCCGATAATAGCACGACCCCAAGCAGCCTGGTTGTTCACCGCCGCCTGATAATGCGGCATGCAACTGGGTTGCTTTTTAGTGATTAAGAAAGCTCATACATAATTATATGGGACAAGCTCCTCTTTAAAGTGGGAGTTCAAAAGGGAATTTCTGTGCAACCTCTTTAAACGGTATTTCGAATAAAATGCAGGAAATACTGGGAGTAGTGCCGAAATGATTACTGTTTAAACTTAAGGAGGGATCCGATGAACCGCATCGAGATGGAACTTGGCGGAAGAACGCTCGTAATGGAGACAGGCCTTCTGGCCAAGCAAGCTAATGCGGCGGTTAAGGTTCAATATGGCGACACGGTTGTGCTTTGTACCGTTACGGCATCGAAGGAACCGAAGGATTTAGATTTCTTTCCGTTAACCGTCAATTATGAAGAACGTTTGTATGCTGTTGGTAAAATACCTGGAGGATTCATCAAACGTGAAGGTCGACCAAGCGAGAAGGCGATTCTTGCTAGCCGCCTGATTGATCGTCCAATTCGTCCGTTGTTCCCGGAAGGGTTCCGCAATGACATTCAAATCGTTGACCTGGTCATGAGCGTAGACCAAGACTGTCCTCCGGAAATCGCAGCGATGATCGGTACATCCGCTGCATTGACCATATCGGACGTACCGTTTAATGGACCGATTGGCGGCGTCATTGTCGGGCGCATCGACGGACAGTTTATTATTAATCCGACAGTAGAGCAAGAAGAGAAGAGCGACATTCATCTTACTGTGGCCGGCACGAAGGACGCCATTATGATGGTTGAAGCTGAAGCAGACGAAGTGCCAGAAAATGTAATGCTCGAAGCGATTATGTTCGGTCATGAAGAGATTAAAAAAATTGTTGCTTCCATTGAGAAGTTCGCCGAAATGTCAGGCGTGGCGAAGATGGAAGTCAAGCTGCATGCCGTTGAAGCCGATGTGAATCAAGCTGTGCGCGCATTTGCTCTGGAACGTCTCGTCGAAGCGATCCGCATTCCTGAGAAGCACGCACGTCAAGAAGCAATCGACACCATCAATCAAGAAACGGTGGCCCATTTCGAAGAGATCTACATGGAAACGCCAGAGAAGCTGGACGATGTCAAAGAGACGCTGTATGATATCGTGAAAGAAGAAGTTCGTCGTCTGATTACGCATGACAAAGTGCGTCCGGATGGCCGGAATCTGGATGAAATCCGCCACATCGAATGCGATACAGGGCTGCTTCCGCGCACGCACGGTTCAGGTCTATTCACGCGTGGCCAGACACAAGCGCTCAGCATTTGTACGTTAGGTGCGCTTGGCGATGTGCAAATCTTGGATGGCCTCGGTCTAGAAGAATCGAAACGCTTCATGCATCATTACAATTTCCCGCCGTTCTCTGTAGGTGAAGCACGTCCGCTTCGTGCGCCAGGACGTCGTGAAATCGGTCATGGTGCGCTTGGTGAACGTGCGTTGTCCAAAGTCATTCCACCGGAAACGGAGTTCCCTTACACGATTCGTCTCGTATCCGAAGTGCTGGAATCGAACGGTTCTACGTCGCAAGCTAGTATTTGCGCAAGCACATTAGCTATGATGGACGCAGGCGTACCGATTAAAGCACCGGTTGCCGGAATCGCAATGGGACTGATTAAAGATGGCGAGCATTTTTCCATTTTGTCGGATATCCAGGGGATGGAAGACCATCTCGGAGATATGGACTTCAAAGTGGCAGGTACGGCAGAAGGCGTAACGGCCATTCAAATGGACATCAAAATTGACGGCATTGACCGTGATATTTTGACGCAAGCGCTCGCGCAAGCTCGTGAAGGCCGGATGTTCATTTTGGGCAAAATGCTCGAAGTGATTCAACAGCCGCGTGAATCGTTGTCTAAATATGCGCCAAAAATTCTTATCATGCAGATTAATCCAGATAAAATCCGCGATGTTATCGGAGCTGGTGGTAAAGTCGTCAATAAAATTATTGAAGAAACCGGCGTTAAGGTGGACATCGAACAGGATGGGCGCATCTTCATCGCTTCCCCTAGCGAAGAAGCGAATGATCGCGCTCGCGAGATGATCGAGGGTATTGTGAAAGAAGTGGTTGTCGGTGAAACCTATACTGCGACGGTGAAGCGCATTGAGAAGTTTGGTGCCTTTGCAGAGATTCTTCCGGGTAAAGAAGGTCTTGTGCACGTTTCGCAGTTGTCTACCGAGCGTGTCGCCAAAGTAGAGGATGTCGTGTCCATCGGTGATAAGATTGAAGTGAAGGTCGTTGAAATCGACCAGCAAGGCCGCATCAATCTGTCGCGCAAAGTGTTGCTGGAGCCCGCTCAACCGACGGATGGCGCTGCAACCGAAGCAATAACTGCAGATCGCCCGCGGAATAATGGCAGCCGCCACAATCAAGGTGGACAACGTCCGCCGCGAGGACCGCGCCCGCCGAAGCCGCAAGCATAGGCTGCACTTGGGTGCATTCATATTGTAACGGACTTCGATTCCGTTGCACACTTGAAACGCCGGATGGCGATTATAGGATTCAAGGAAAGAGGCAGACTGGTTTCTGGCTCTTTTTTTGCGTCTATTTTCCTTGTTCTCCTTTCTAATCATCCTTGTCCGCATAAGCTGCGCCGAAATGGCATAGAATCAGAAGGACAAACTTTGGAAGGGAATGGACGCCATGCGGCCTATCATATGGAAATGGATTGTAATTGCGGCGAGCGTACTCGGAGTTCTGCTCATCGCTTCTGAGACCGAGGTGGGAACATTTATTCAGGAACGCAAGGCAGATCTTGTGATGAGTGAAGCGTTTCAGACGGATTCGATCGAGGCGTTGGAGCATAATCCACTCATGCAGCGGATTATGGCGGAAGCGAAGCAGCACGAGGTTGCGCCGATAAATGCTCGTATTGATCGAGTATGGAAAGCAATTCCCGGGTATAACGGAGTCGAGGCCGATATAGAACGGACCTACAAGGCAAATAAGGGGAAATCAGAGCAGGATAAACTGAAATGGATACTGCGAGAGGTGAAGCCAGAAGTTTCGTTGCGTGATTTGGAGCCGCAGCCGATATATAGAGGGAACCCGAATAAGCCGATGGTGGCGCTTATGATTAACGTCGCATGGGGAAATGAGTTTATTACTCCGATGTTGAAGGTGCTGCAGGAGGAGAAGGTGAAGGCAAGTTTTTTTCTGGATGGAAGCTGGTTGAGTAAAAATCCCGATGTGGCAAAACAAATTCAAGCCGAGGGACACGAATTGGAAAATCATGCGTATACGCATCCCAATATGAGCGAGCTTAGCGCAGGACTGCAGTCGCAGCAAATCGAGAAGACAAAACGGCTTCTAAAAGAAACGTTAGGTATCGAAAACAAATGGTTTGCTCCGCCGTCCGGCGACTTTAATGCGTTGACGGTAACCACTGCGCATGCACATGGCTTATCAACCGTCTTATGGACGCTTGATACGGTGGATTGGAAGAAGCCTGAACCTTCCACTATATTGCAGAAAATAAGGAAGAAGGTCGAACCGGGTACGCTTATTTTGATGCATCCAACCTCCTCATCCAGCCGTGCATTACAGGATATGATACGTATTATCAAAGATAAAGGGTTTCATCCGGGAACGGTGAGCGACACGCTGTCCGAACAGCGCGTTCCGTTGGTTCCAGTTGAGAGACGGTAAGTTTTTTGGTAGGATTAGATAGGCATGCATGGATAGAATTACGGATGAGGAGGATTGCCGGTGGAGAAAGTGCAGTTACGTAACGGACTACGTGTCGTTATGGAAAAAATACCGACCTGCCGTTCCGTTTCTTTCGGTATATGGGTGAAGACGGGTTCACGACATGAGGATGAAACGACCAACGGTATTTCTCATTTTATTGAACATATGATGTTCAAAGGAACAGAGCGATTCGATGCGAAAGCGATAGCGGATTCGTTCGATGCGATTGGCGGGAACGTAAACGCGTTTACCTCCAAAGAATATACTTGCTATTACGCGAAGGTGCTTGATGAACATTTGCCGCTCGCGGTCGACGTGCTTTCGGATATGTTTTTTCGCTCAACGATGCAAGAAGATGAACTTATGAAAGAGAAAAACGTCATTTTGGAAGAAATCGCGATGTACGAGGATACGCCGGATGACACGGTTCATGATCTCGTCACGCGGGCGGCTTACGGATCGCATCCGCTTGCTTACCCGATTCTAGGGACGAAAGAGCGGCTGTCCCTGATGGGACCGGATCACTTGCGTCAATATATGCGGGAGCATTATACGATCGCAAATACGGTCATTGCCGTAGCTGGCAATTTCGATGATTCGATTGTCGAACTGCTTGAGAAGCATTTTGGTCATTTCGAAAATACGAAGCAGTCATCATCGATTACGCCACCGAGCTTTCACAGCGAATTGATCTATCATAAGAAGAAGACCGAGCAGAATCACATATGCTTGAGCCTTCCGGGCTGCTCGATGACCGACCCGCGTCTGTACGCGATGATACTGCTCAATAATGTCATCGGCGGCGGCATGAGCTCGCATCTATTCCAGGAAATTCGTGAGAAGCGAGGCTTGGCATATGCTGTTTATTCCTATCACTCATCACATGCGGATACCGGCCTGTTCACGATCTACGCGGGAACTGCTCCGAAGCAGACGCAGGAAGTGCTTGATTTGACGCTGCAAGTATTGGGGGATTTAGCCGTACAAGGGTTGTCGAATGAAGAGCTGCGCAAGGGGAAGGAACAGCTAAAGGGGAATTTGATTCTGGGCTTGGAAAGTACCGGAAGCCGCATGAACCGATTAGGGAAGAATGAATTGATGCTCGGCAAACACTATACATTAGATGAAATCATAGCACGAATTGAAGCGATAACGATGGAAGACGTTTCGTTTGTGCTGCAGCGCATGCTGTCGCAACCGTTCGCGGTTTCGATGGTCGGTTCGAATGACCGTGCAATATCGGCTTTCAGGAGGGATTGTCTTGTTACAGCAGGATCATCAAGTACAAATTAAAAGATTACCCGGAAATGAAGATATTTCTTTGCCGCAGAAAATGTCTGACCTTGCTGCTGGCTTTGACTTATATGCAGCTGTGCAAGAGCCGATAACATTGGCGCCGGGTCATCGCGCATTGATTCCTACAGGCTTCTCGATGGCGATGCCCGCCCATTTGGAGGCCCAAATCCGACCGCGCAGCGGTCTTGCCTATAAGCAAGGCATCACGTGCTTGAATTCTCCCGGTACGATTGATGCGGATTACCGCGGTGAAGTCAAGGTGCTGCTCGTGAATGTGGGGCAGCAGCATTTCACTATTGAACGCAAAGAACGGATTGCCCAAATGGTATTTCAATTCGTACCGCAAATCCGGTTAATTGAAGTAGACGAATTATCTGACACCGTTCGTGGAGAAGGTGGGTTCGGACATACGGGCACGAAATAATCGGCATAATAACGCAGTCTGCTCCTGTACCGGGAGCGGCTGCGTTTTTTGCTATAAGAGGTTGCTGAGAAACTACCTTGTTCGAAGATTTCGATGCCAGCTATCAGATCGTGGCTGCACCCCTTTATGGGCTCCCGCATAAGATATTCTATACGTTTGGGCTCAGAAAGGAGTGAACAGCGACTATGTTAACCGGAGTTCAAGTCGTGTTCATAGGTGGGGACGCCCGTCAGCTTGAAATTATTCATAAATTCATCGAACTCGACGCCAGTATCACGCTAGTCGGATTTGACCAGCTGCAGAACCCGTTCCATGGCGTTCAACGTCAACCGTTGACACCGGAGCTGTTGAAGGATGCCGATGCCATAATGCTGCCAGCCGTAGGCACAGACGATAACGGCAAGGTGCATGCGATATTTACTTCGGACGAACTGATGCTTACCGAAGAACATATGGCGGTTGTACCGGAGCATTGCGTCATTTTTACCGGGATGTCAAAGCCGTACTTAAGCAAGCTATGCACGAAATACCGGATTTCACTCATTGAATTGTTCGATCGGGACGACGTAGCGATTTACAACTCCATCCCTACCGCTGAAGGAGCGGTGATGATGGCGATCCAGCATACCGATATTACGCTGCACGGTTCGGAGTCGGTCGTGCTCGGCATGGGGCGGACCGGATTCACGTTGGCTCGTACCTTGCTCGGATTGGGAGCGAATGTTCGTATCGGTGTGCGCAAAGATGAGCATTTTGCTCGTGCGACGGAGATGGGATTCAGGCCGTTTTTCCTAAGCGAATTGGCCCATCAGGTGTCAAATATCGACTTGCTTTTTAATACGATACCGACTATGATAGTCACAGCACAGGTCATTGCCCAAATACCTAACCGTGCGGTTATTATTGACTTGGCCTCGTTCCCTGGCGGCGTTGATTTTCGCTTTGCAGAGAAGCGCGGCGTCAAGGCGATGTTAGCTCCCGGATTGCCAGGCATCGTTGCTCCGAAGTCAGCGGGGCGCATCTTGGCGCACTGCATAACGAAGCTGCTTCTTGAGTTTATGCGGAATCGGGGGAATGGGCAATGAACTATCAGGGGAAGACGGTCGGTTATGCATTAACGGGTTCTCATTGTACATTTGCGGAAGTCATGCCACAAATACAGCGGTTTGTCGACGCGGGAGCGCGCGTCATCCCCATTGCGTCACAGACGGTGATGACGACGGATACGCGCTTTGGAACGTCAGAAAATTGGCAAAAGCAGTTGAAAGAAATTACTGGGAATGATATTATTTCTACAATTGTAGAAGCCGAGCCGCTTGGCCCGTCCAAGCTGCTTGATGTGATGGTCATTGCACCGTGCACTGGCAATACGACAAGCAAACTCGCCAATGCGATGACAGACAGTCCCGTCTTGATGGCAGCCAAGGCGCAGATGCGCAATCAGCGTCCGCTAGTTTTGGCGATCTCAACGAATGACGGACTCGGATTGAACGCAGCCAATATCGCTAAATTATTAGTCGCGAAATACATTTATTTCGTGCCGTTCGGTCAAGACAATCCGGCACAAAAGCCGAATTCCCTAGTGGCACGCATGGAATTAGTTCCTGAAGCGTGTTTTGCGGCGTTGGAAGGAAGACAGATCCAGCCGGTCCTTATTGAGCGATTTCAATAGACAATATAGCTTATCACGCATAATATTAATATAAGTATTTATACAAAAAAGCCCCTTTTCAGCACCGAGAAGTAGAAGTTTCCGCAGGAAACCTGCTTCGGGAGCATAGGCTCTTCAAGAGTGAATGCAAGACTCGATGTCGAATGACCTCTTGGAATGCTTCGTGATTAAAGGGGGCTTAGATTGATGGGACAGAGGGGAGAAAGTCATATGACGAATCAGAAGCGGTTTAACGTTGCTGTAGTTGGCGCAACAGGTGCAGTAGGGGGACAGATTATCAAGCTGCTGGAACAACGCCAATTTCCGATTAATACATTGAAATTGTTGTCATCGGCTCGTTCCGCCGGCACAAAGATTCCGTTTAACGGTCAAGAGTTTACCGTTGAGGAAGCGAAGCCGGAAAGCTTTGAAGGAGTGGACATCGCTTTGTTCAGCGCTGGCGGCGACGTTAGTAAAGCGTTAGCTGCGGCAGCAGTTGAACGGGGCACGGTCTGCATAGATAATACCAACGCCTTCCGTATGGATCCGAATACACCGCTTGTCGTACCTGAAGTTAACATCGAGAAGGTCAAAGAACATCAAGGTATTATAGCGAACCCGAATTGCTCTACAATTCAAATGGTGGCAGCATTGAAGCCGCTTTATGATCGTTATGGAATCTCCAAAGTGATTGTATCCACTTATCAAGCGGTGTCGGGAGCGGGAAGCCGCGCGATTGACGAACTGCTTCGTCAGACGAAAGCGGCGCTTGAAGGAACTGATGTGAATCCGGATATTTTGCCGGTAGGTTCACTTCCAGTCAAGCATCAGATCGCATTTAATGCCATTCCGCAAATTGATAAATTCCAAGATAACGGCTTTACGTTGGAAGAAATGAAAATGATCCGTGAGACGAAGAAGATTATGAACGATGAGGACATTCAAGTAACGGCTACTTGCGTGCGAATTCCGGTCGTATACGGACACTCTGAATCCTTATATGTTGAATTGAAAGAGGATTTCCAGATGGATGAAGTCCGTCAACTGCTCGCGAATGCTCCTGGTTTGACTTTGGTGGATGATCCTGAATCTCAGCAATACCCGTTGGCTGCAGACTCGGCCGGTAAACCAGACGTATTTGTCGGACGCTTGCGCCGTGACTTATATGAGCCACGTGCTCTTAACATGTGGGTCGTATCAGACAACTTAATGAAAGGCGCTGCATGGAACGCGGTACAAATCGCAGAATACATCGCTTCGGAGCGGTAGTAATCCAGCAGGCCGCTCCTGCTTTACCATTAAGGAATGTTCAAGTTCTGTGAAGCGCTAAAGCAAAACCAAACCTTCCTTATGGCGATACAACCTACCTCTACACGCGGTCGCTCATCTTCGATAGGCCGCGATAGAGGTTTTCTCATACTAGGCTGTTAAGCAAGCTTGGTTTTCTTTGGCTATCGATGTTTCTGCCGTTCAGTCTTCATAAGTTGGAGGAATTACACATGCGCATTTTAGTTCAAAAATTTGGTGGAACTTCCTTGTCATCAGCAGAAGCCAGGGTTCGCGTCATCCACCATATACGTCGTGAATTGGATCAGGGATACCGTCTGGCGGTTGTCGTATCTGCTATGGGCAGACGGGGAGAACCTTACGCAACCGATACGTTGCTTGATTGGATTGGTCAGAACGGAGACAATCTGCCTGTTCGCGAGAAGGATTTACTGCTGTGCTGCGGTGAAATTATATCCGCGACAACGCTTTGCAGCTTGCTGGAGAATGAAGGAATTACGGCAACTGTCCTTACGGGGGCACAAGCTGGATTTAAGACTGACAACCATTATGGCAATGCCCGGATCGTGGATGTTCGTCCGGAACGCGTCATTAGCGCGTGGAAGGATGCTGAGGTTGTTATCGTGACTGGTTTCCAAGGACAGACGGAAAACGGTGACTTCACAACGCTTGGACGTGGCGGCAGCGATACTTCGGCCACTGCGCTGGGTGCGGCATTGCATGCAGAAATTGTCGACATTTATACAGATGTGAACGGTATTCTAACGGCTGACCCACGGCTGGTGGAAGACGCAAAGCCGCTTACGGTGGTGAGTTATGCCGAAATATGCAATATGGCGCATCATGGGGCGAAGGTTATTCATCCACGAGCGGTCGAGATTGCAATGCAAGCGCAAGTGCCTGTTCGCGTACGATCCACCTTTAGTGACGACGAAGGGACACTTGTCACACATCCGGAAGGCTTTCGCGATATCGAGACGGGTATCGTTGATCGCTTTGTGACCGGAATCGCTTACGTAAGCAACGTAACGCAAATAACAGTAGAAGCCCGGGAAGGCGCCTATGATTTACAGCTGCAAGTGTTCAAAGCAATGGCCCAAAATCAAATTAGCGTTGATTTTATTAATGTTACCCCTTCGGGAGCAGTTTATACGGTGTTCGACAATGATGCGCCTCGCGCGCTTCATGTGTTGGATGAGATGGGGTATGCTCCAAGGTCGTTGTCAGGTTGTGCTAAGGTTTCGGTTATCGGAGGCGGCATCAATGGGGTCCCAGGTATTATGGCCCGCATCGTTGAAGCCTTAACGGAACAAGAAATTCAGATCCTTCAATCGGCTGACTCCAATACGACGATATGGGTGCTCGTACGTAAAGAAGATATGGTTCGTGCATTACGTGCGCTGCATGCTAAATTTGAGCTTCATCGATAAGCCGGCATTGTATATGAATCCCGAACTTTCAGCGTTAAACACGCCAGAGGAGGAATCAATGTGGACTTCGGAAGAATGATTACAGCCATGGTGACACCGTTCGACGAGAACGAAGAAATCCATTGGTATGAAGTAGAACGACTACTCGATTACTTAATCGAAGAACAACAGAGCGACAGCCTCGTCGTGTGCGGCACGACAGGAGAATCTCCCACGTTAACCGATGAGGAGAAGCTGGCGTTGTTTCGTTTTTCCGTGGAAAAAGCGAACGGACGTGCTCGCATCATCGCAGGTACCGGCAGCAACAACACCGCGCATTCCGTTCATATGACTAAGCTGGCTGAAGAGGCTGGTGTCGACGGAATACTTGCGGTCGTACCGTATTACAACAAGCCGAGTCAAGAAGGACTATATCGTCACTTCAAAACAATCGCGGACTCCACGTCGCTTCCGGTCATTGTATACAATGTGCCGGGTCGCACAGTGGCAAGCTTGTCAGTAGAGACGACGCTGCGTCTTGCAGAAATACCGAATATCGTGGCGACGAAAGAATGCGCCAGTGTCGATCAGATGTCTCAACTCGCAGCGCGCGCGCCGGAATCGTTCCGGGTGTACAGCGGTGATGATCCGATGACCTTGCCTTTGCTTGCGATAGGGGGCTATGGAATTATTAGCGTTGCGAGTCATTTGATTGGCGCACAGATGAAGAAGATGATCGAATCGTATTTGGCTGGCCAGCCGGCTGAAGCTGCACGTCTCCATCAAGAGCTATATCCCGTATTTAAAGGATTGTTCGAATTTCCTAGTCCGGTACCCGTCAAATATGCCATGCAGCTCAAAGGTTTTGACGTTGGTGGCGTACGCTTGCCGTTAGTGGAACCTACAGATAGTGAAGCGGCATCTATACGTCAGCTAGTTCAGTCCATTGAAGCGCAGCAAGGCTAAAAGCTTACGTTTTGAACATGCATTTTTATGCAAAATAAGCTATGCAATCGAACATATTTAGGAACCGATGCGATTTCGAAGCATCGGTTTCTTTGTTTTCGGCAACAATATACGTAACAAACGCCGACTTGTGTTTTTTACTTTTGTTCATGTATAATGAGAATCAAGTGACTGGGTGCGGTATATTTTTATTCAAAAAGAAAGAAATTCATTGGTACGACGGCCAACTGAATATAGGAGGTTAGGATCCACTTGTCGAAGAAAAACAACGTTGATAAATTGTCCATCTTCGCATTGGGCGGCGTAGGCGAAATCGGAAAAAATATGTACGTCGTTCAATATGGTAACGATATCGTCGTCATTGACGCAGGGTTGAAGTTTCCAGAAGAAGACATGCTCGGAATAGATATTGTCATCCCGGATATTTCATACCTGACGGAGAACCGAGATAAAGTAAGAGGTATTCTGATTACGCACGGACATGAAGACCACATTGGTGGTTTACCTTACGTATTGAAACATTTGAACGTTCCTGTTTATGGAACGCGACTTACGCTCGGATTGATAGAGAGCAAACTACGTGAAGCCAATCTGCTTGGTGAGACGAAGCGTATTCTTATCACAGCGGATTCGGAAGTTCAGCTCGGATCCATCCGTGCCAGCTTCTTTAGAACGAATCACTCCATTCCGGATTCGGTTGGTGTCTGCTTAGACACACCGGAAGGCAGCGTGGTTCATACAGGAGACTTTAAATTTGATCACTCGCCAGTAAATGCACAATATGCGGACTTGCATCGGATGGCGGAAATTGGACAGCGTGGCGTACTTGCTTTGCTCTCTGACAGCACGAACGCAGAACGCCCTGGCTTTACACCATCGGAAAGCAGTGTAGGCATTGCATTGGAAGATATTTTTAGAAAAGCGGAACAGCGTGTGGTGATCGCCACATTCGCTTCAAACATTCACCGCATACAACAAGTCATTGAAGCGGCTCATGCTACCAATCGCAAGCTGACGGTTATCGGCCGAAGCATGGTGAACGTCGTCACTATCGCATCGGAATTAGGATATTTACATATCCCGGATGGCATGCTGATTGAACCCGAAGAAGTGAATAAGATGGCGGCAGACCGTGTCGTTATTTTGTCTACTGGTTCGCAAGGGGAACCAATGTCTGCGCTGACGCGCATGGCTCGTTCTACACACCGCAAGGTAGATATTTTGCCGGGAGATACAGTTGTAATTGCAGCAACGCCAATTCCAGGCAATGAGAAATATGTCGGTCGTACCGTAGATGAATTGTCCCGTCTCGGAGCACATGTAATCTACGGCGGCATGAAATCGGGTGTTCACGTATCTGGACACGGCAGTCAGGAAGAACTAAAGCTGATGCTGAACTTGATTCGCCCGAAATACTTTATTCCGATCCACGGTGAATATCGCATGCTTCGTCAACATGCTGCGCTAGCTGAAGCGGTCGGAATTGAATCTGAGAATATTTTCATTACCGATATCGGAGATACGGTAGAAATTCAGAACGGTGTTGCACGCCGAGGTTCGAAAGTTCCTTCTGGTTATGTGCTCATCGATGGTCTTGGTGTCGGAGATGTCGGGAATATCGTCTTGCGCGACCGCAAGCTGTTGTCGCAGGACGGGATTTTGGTCGTGGTCGTTACGCTCAGTAAGCAAGACGGAACGATTTTGTCCGGACCGGATATCATTTCACGCGGATTCGTATATGTACGTGAATCGGAAGGGTTGCTTGATGAAGCTAATCGCATCGTGACATCGACATTGCACAAGTTGATGAGTGAGAAAGTGAATGAGTGGGCATCGCTTAAGACGAACGTGAAGGATGCGCTTGGTCGATTCTTGTACGAGCAGACGCGCCGACGTCCGATGATTCTTCCGATTATCATGGAAGTGTAGAAGTGTGGGGCGAGAATCCCAGTCACCAGTTATTCTCGTCCTGCCCACACGAACCGTGTAAGTAATAGTTAAGGCTGTTATTCCTGCCCTAGGGCAAGGAATAACAGCCTTTTTAACATTAAGGAAAGTGTTCTGTAAAGCGATAAAGTGAAATCATGTTCTAGAAGCATAACGATTCCCTTAGATGTGCAACCTATGACAGCATGGCACAAGATAGATCGGAGGGAATAGTGATGTCAGATCAGAATGGGTCTCCGTTTTCGTTTACACAGCAACAGAATGAGGCTCCCCCAGACGCTCAAGCACCGAAAGGTCCGCCTACCGTGGAGACGATTCAACAATTGGGGACCGCTTCAACTCCTTCTCCGGGTGAATCCAACATTTACTGCCTAAATATTATCGGACAAATCGAAGGTCATATCGTGCTTCCCCCCCAGAACAAGACTACGAAATATGAGCATGTTATTCCCCAACTGGTTGCGGCTGAACAGAACGCCAAGATTGAAGGAGTGCTCATCATTTTAAATACAGTCGGCGGCGATGTGGAAGCGGGTCTGGCTATTGCCGAGATGGTCTCATCGATGTCTAAACCTACCGTGACGCTAGTGTTGGGAGGCGGGCATAGCATCGGCGTACCGATAGCCGTATCATCCGCTGTCAGTATAATCGCGGAGACGGCCACAATGACGATACACCCGATACGTCTGACGGGTCTTGTAATCGGCGTGCCGCAAACGTTCGAATATTTAGACAAAATGCAAGAACGGGTGGTACGCTTTGTTACGACTCATTCGCGTGTGTCTGAACAGAAATTTAAAGAACTCATGTTTACGACAGGCGAGCTTACACGGGATATCGGAACGACCGTAATCGGAGTTGACGCGGTTCGATACGGTCTCATCGATGAGGTGGGTGGAATCGGCTTGGCATTACAGCACTTGAATCGAATGATTGATGAGAAAAGATCCAATCCGATTGGGAATCCGAATATGAGCCCGAATGTGAATAATGTAAATCCGAGTATGAATCCCGGTGCGAAGCCAGTCCAAGCCCCTCCGGCTGCTCCGCCGATCGGAGGAGGACAAGCATAATGTTATATACCGTTATGCCAATGGAACAGGTGTTGAATGGATATGATAAAGAGCCGAAATTTATGGAAATGGAATGGCAGGGACGCACTTTGCTGGTGGAGCAACTGGATTTGACAACCGTCCGAATCGAACG
Source organism: Paenibacillus sp. OSY-SE (assembly GCF_000283315.1). Classification (NCBI taxonomy): domain Bacteria; kingdom Bacillati; phylum Bacillota; class Bacilli; order Caryophanales; family Paenibacillaceae; genus Paenibacillus; species Paenibacillus sp. OSY-SE. Next base: position 262,135 of record NZ_ALKF01000205.1, read on the forward strand.
GTTGCTGCAAGGCCGCGGACTCCAGGACTTTTTACTCCCGTGTTTTGCTCCAGGCACTGTCTTATCGTTGCGTTAACATATGGCTTGATGTGTGAGCACGCGCCTCTGTTCAGGAGGTAAGCGTGCTTTTTTGTCTTCATGGAATGACAATAGGAAGAACGGCTGTTCTGTGCTATAATGTACAAATGGAGGTGACTGTATTTGGCCCGCAGGAAGAAAAAAAAGCAATCCTTTAGCAAAAGCCTGAAATACGAAATATACGGTATTTTGCTTATTACGTGTTCCGTCATCGCGTTGTCTGGCGGGGCGGCTTTCGGGCGATCATTATCCAAAATTTCAGGGTTGCTATTAGGAAAATGGTATTTCATTATTCCGCTTATGTTCATATATATTGGCTTGGCGGTCATGATTAAACGAAATTGGCCGTCAGGGTGGAATCCGCGCAAGACAGGGATGGTATGCATCATGTTGGCTCTAACGATGATTAGTACCGTTCATACTGTTGAGCAGCGTATTTTGCCTGTTGCCGAAGATGTTAGAGCGGGATTCATATTTCAAGACATACATAAGACATTAAAACTAGAATTACTGCAAGCTCAAGAGACAGGAACAGCAGGAACGATGCTGCAAAAGGATATAAGCGGCGGATACGTTGGCGCTGTGCTTTATTGCGCTTTGTTCATGCTGTTCGGCAGCCTTGGAAGCAAGCTTCTTACCATTGTGTTGCTATTTATCGGATTTATGCTGGCCACCCAGCTTTCTTATGTCGAACTCGTTCGTCTCCTGCGTACTCAGGTGAAGAAGTTGACCAATGTGCTGAAGAAGAAGCGCAAGGCGCGCTTGAATGAACGCAAGCTGCAGGAAGGCAAACAGCGGGTCGCGGCTAAGCGTCCCTCGGAAGAATATATGCTGCCGGATTCGCTCGATGACGAGGAAGATGAAGAGGGACCTCCGCGCCGGAGTGCCAAGATCCCAATATTTATGCAATTGTTCAGCCGTAAACGTACAGCCGAATATACAGATGAGGATGAAGAATACGGCGAAAGAGCAGTCTTCAAGGGGCGCTCGAAAGCGGCGCGCTTGAGTGACGGCGATGATGAGGAAGATAGTCTGATTATAAATGCGGCAGGGACAGCGGCAGCCGCGAACGCTTCGAGTGGGATGCTCAATCAGCATGGTGATCTGAATTCCGGTCCCAACGAAGCTCCCCGGTTCCGAGATTTCTCAGCACAAGCGGGTGAACCGGATTGGGCTGCTCAGGAAGGCGAATTGATAGAGCCCAATGCCGCCGCTGGCCAAGCGCCGTGGAAGCACGACGATACGGAGGATAATTGGGAGGAAGCAGCCCCTCAAGCTATTGCTCAACAAAGTGGTGGCAATTCGGGTGACACCGAATCAGCTGCCGAATTACTCCACGATGCTGACGGTGCGAATGCGGAAGGAGCAGCGGGTGAAGCGGCAATGATTAAGCCGCCACCCCCTCCGGTTAAGCCGTACAAAATGCCGTCGTTCAATTTGTTGGCCAAGCAGCCGAACAGTGCCAAAGGCGGGGATCAAGCTGATTTCATGCAGACAGCCCGCAAGCTTGAGGCGACGCTGGAAAGCTTCGGGGTACGGGCTAAAGTATTGGAAGTGGTTCGCGGACCAGCGGTGACACGGTATGAGATTCAGCCTGACATCGGCGTTAAGGTAAGTCGGATTGTAAGTTTGTCCGATGACATCGCCCTTGCGCTTGCTGCGAAGGACATTCGGATGGAGGCGCCGATACCGGGGAAATCTGCCATTGGTATCGAGGTGCCGAACAATGAGGTATCGACGGTCACGATGCGTGAAGTGATGGAGACGCCGACATTCCTAGAGGCCGCATCACGATTGTCAATCGCTCTTGGACGCGACATCTCGGGCACTCCGATCGTAGGCAACTTGGCCCGCATGCCTCACTTGCTCGTGGCGGGCGCTACAGGTTCAGGGAAGTCGGTATGTATTAACGGTATCATTACGAGCATTCTGTACAAGGCCAAGCCGGATGAAGTCAAATTTTTAATGGTAGATCCGAAAATGGTCGAGTTAAATGTGTATAACGGCATTCCACATCTGCTGGCGCCAGTCGTGACGGATCCACGTCGTGCATCGCTTGCGCTGAAGAAGATCGTAGTAGAGATGGAGAAGCGATACGAGCTGTTCTCGAAGTCGGGCACACGGAATATTGAAGGATATAACAAGCTTGTCGCTGAAGAACCGGATAAGGTTCTGCCATACATTGTCATTATCGTCGACGAGTTGGCGGACTTGATGATGGTCGCTGCCAATGATGTCGAAGACGCGATCTGCCGATTGGCGCAAATGGCCCGTGCTGCAGGCATTCATTTAATTATTGCGACACAGCGTCCTTCGGTTGACGTTATTACGGGTGTCATTAAGGCGAACATCCCTTCACGGATAGCATTTGGTGTGTCCTCTCAAGTGGATTCTCGCACCATTCTCGATATGGCGGGCGCGGAGAAGTTGCTGGGCCGGGGCGATATGCTCTTCCTGCCGATGGGCTCCTCGAAGCCAATTCGGGTACAGGGAGCGTTCTTGTCTGACCAGGAGGTAGAATCGGTCGTTTCCTTCGTCAGTGGACAAGGTCAGGCCGAATACAACGAAGACTTAGTTCCGGAAATTGACGAGAACGGACTTGCAGCGGACGAGCCGATCGATGAACTGTATGAGCAAGCCATTCAGATGGTGCTTGAAGCGCAGCAGGCTTCAGCGTCCTTGCTTCAGCGGCGCATGAGAATCGGATACAACCGGGCGAGCCGGTTGATTGATCATATGCATATGCAGGGCATTATCGGACCTCATGAAGGGAGCCGACCGCGCGAAGTGCTCTTGACATTAGAGCAATATCAACAAAATAAAATATCTTCATAACGTAAGAAAGGGATGCTCCGACGTCCTTAAAGTGTCGACATCCCCTTGTATTTCTAAGGAAATAGATACTAACTATTTTTGAAAGTTAGTTTGCGTAAGAACATACATGAAGGATAAAAGATTGCCTCCTATTTGGCCCTTCTGGCCAGATGGTTGGCAATCTTTTTCATGTTCTGGGCAATAGCTGTCATGAGGGCGGGGGGCAGGTGGTAGTGCCGCGAGATGGGTGTGCCTGTTCCATGCGTTGCCTCACTCTCCCCTTCATTCAGAATGAGAACCCCTCTCCCTTTCAAATCGGAAACACATTGACGGGTTCTTTTGTCCATTCTCCCATATAGTCAGGTGGAGCACGCCGAGGATAAGGCACGCTTCGTTTCAATATACCATGGCATGAAGCGGCCGATTATGATGGCAATAAATCTAAACCGTAACGTCTTCTGACGATAGGGGAGAGCGAAGCAAAAGAGCGGTTAAAGCAAATCGGCGTCAGCCTAAACATGCTGCTGCACGAATGGAGCATTTCGTTAATGATGAAGCATAGCTATGGTCAAAATCTAGATCCAAATGAATAGAAATTGCTGTGTTTTCTCATAATAAAGTTGCCAATCCTGTCAAATTCACAAGAGAGAGGTAGACGTTAGGCCATGAGAAAACGCATGATTTGGATTACGATGTGTATGGTGTTCGTGCTGTTCGGTGCATATCAGTACAAGCATATGACACAGTCCGCTGCCACTTTCAGCAATGCAACCATAAAGTATGGATCAACGGGACAAGACGTAAATGAGCTGCAAGGACGGCTGAAGTTTTTAGGCTATTATGACGGTAAAGTGGATGGTGTGTTCGGTAGCTCCACGCTTGAATCTGTAAAGTGGTTCCAGTGGAAGTTCGGTATGAAGGCAGACGGTGTAGCTGGTCCGAAGACGAAATTGAAGCTGTACAACGCTACGAAAAATTGGAAGCCGGGAGCGGCAGAGACTGCGCCAAGCGCTTCAAAGCCCAAAAACAACGTCAGCGGCTCCAACAATCTTGGATTTTCCGAAAATGATTTGAAACTAATGGCCAATGCCGTATATGGCGAGTCTCGCGGCGAACCATACGAAGGCCAGGTAGCCGTGGCCGCTGTCATTCTTAACCGGGTAAAATCACCTAGCTTCCCGAACACAGTATCGGGCGTTATATTCCAACCAGGGGCATTCACTGCCGTAGCAGACGGCCAAATCTGGTTGACGCCCAATGAAAAGGCGCGCCAAGCTGTACAGGATGCGATCGAAGGATGGGATCCAAGCGGCGGCTGCCTGTATTATTTCAACCCGGTTACCGCCACGTCCAAGTGGATTTGGACCCGGACTCAAGTGAAAACGATCGGCAAGCATATATTCTGTATGTAGCATTCGGAACGAAGAAGCAATGGTCAGGGCTCGACCGTTCGCTTCTTTGTTTTTAAATGGAAGTGCAATTTCTATATTCGGTATGTGGCAGGTATACTATGGATAAATATCGAATATAAGATGCAAGATGCATGACAATAGCCGTGTAGGGGACACGGAAGAAGAGAGGTAAACACTCGTGAGCAAACCTACTTTTGAACGAGGCAATGTCAAAGGCATACGGGTTCACGTTATGCCGACGAATCGCTTCAAAACGTTCGCCATCTCCGTATACGTAGGGATACCGCTTCAGGAAGAAACGGTTACCCCGATCGCATTGACGCCATTTGTGCTTCGGCGAGGGACGGCTTCTTATCCGGAAACGATTCGCTTTCGCGAGCGGCTGGACGAAATGTATGGTGCAGGATTTGGGTTCGACGTATACAAGCGGGGAGATTATCAAATTATACAGTTCCGTATGGACGTAATTAACGATACGTTCGTCCGTTCTGCAGACTCCTTGCTCGGTCAGGCGTTTCAATTTATGGGCGATGTCATTACTTCGCCTGTCACGGAAGAAGGAGTCTTCCGCAACAAGTATGTGACAGAGGAGAAAGAGACGCTGCGCCAGCGCATTGAATCGATTGTGAACGATAAGATACGATACGCGGCAGAGCGCTGCATTGAGGAAATGTGCAAAGATGAGCCATACCGGCTCCATGCACTTGGCGATCGTCAAGATTTGGATGGTATCGACGCACAATCGCTGCACGAGAAATATCGTTGGTGGCTGGAGCATGCCGCGATCGATGTGTATGTCGTAGGCGACACGACACTCGAAGAGGTGGAACGATACATTAACGAGTCCTTCGTCTTGAGCCGGATGGGCGAAACGCCTTATGCACGTTCCATGCCCGTTCCTCGGACCGGAGAACCGAACACGGTCGTCGAACGTCTGGACGTCAGTCAAGGGAAGCTTAACATGGGGCTTCGCTCCACCATCACTTACGGGGACAATGGGTATCCGGCAGCACTGTTATTCAATGGTGTGCTAGGCGGTTATCCACATTCGAAGCTATTTATTCATGTCCGGGAAAAGAACAGCCTTGCCTATTATGCATCATCGCGCTTTGACGGCCATAAAGGAATTTGCACGATCCAATCGGGGATTGAGTTCCAAAACTTTGATAAAGCGCAGCTTATTATTAAAGAACAGCTGGAAGCAATGAAGGCCGGACAGATTGAATCATTGGAGCTGAACCAGACGAAGGCGATGATAGCCAATCAGCTTCGGGAAATTGACGACTCAGCTTTTGAAATGATCGGTTTTGATTTTAACCGTGTCTTATCTGGCCGCGAACGCTCTACAGCCCAATTAATAGATGAGATTATACAAACGGATGAAACGCGCATACAAGAAGCGGCACAAACCTTTCATTTGGACACGATATACTTCTTGCGTAATCGGGAGGAGGTTTAACGATGGAGCAACGTCAATATTCCCAGTTGCAAGAAACGTTATATTACGAACGAATGGACAACGGTTTAGATGTCTACGTCCTGCCGAAGCCAGGCTTTCAGAAGACGTATGCAACGTTTTCGACGAAGTATGGTTCTATAGACAATCATTTTAAGGTTGAGGGCCTGAACGCGATTCAAGTCCCTGACGGTATCGCACATTTTCTCGAGCATAAAATGTTTGAAGAGCCTGAGGGTGATATTTTTGCAACCTTTGCCCAACAGGGCGCTTCTGCGAACGCTTTCACAACCTTTGACCGTACCGTATACTTGTTCTCTTCCACCGCCCGAGTTGAGGAAAGTTTGGAGACATTAATTGATTTCGTGCAAAGACCATACTTTACGGATGAGAACGTAGAGAAGGAAAAGGGAATTATTGCGCAGGAAATCAACATGTATCGAGACAATCCGGCATGGCGTTCCTACTTCGGATTAATCGAGGCGATGTACCAGCGTCACCCAGTACACATCGATATTGCCGGAACGGTTGAATCGATCGGTACGATTACGAAGGAGACGCTGTATACGTGTTACCACACCTTTTACCATCCGACCAATATGCTGCTGTTCGTCGTCGGCGGTGTAGATGAACAAGCTATTTTTGAATTAGTGCGGCACAATCAATCGCAGAAGCAGTTCGAGCCACAAGGACAAATCGATCGTATTTTCGAAGCAGAGCCTGATGCGGTACAAGAGGCCAGACGTGTCTCGAAGCTGCCCGTTTCCATCCCGCGCTGCTTGTTCGGATGCAAAGAACCCCGACCAGGACTGGAAGGCAGAGCGCTCTTGGAGTATGAAATTGCAACGCGCGTCATGATGGATTTGCTGCTGGGCAGCAGCTCGCCACTGAACCAGATCCTATATGAAGAAGGACTGACAACCGATTCATTCGGCAGCGAGTTCAACTGCAGTCCGGATTATGCGTTCTCGATTATGGGCGGAGAAACCAAGGAGCCGGATCGCTTAGTGCAGCGTGTACAGGAACTAATTGAACAAGCGAAGCAGAAAGGCTTCGAAATGGCTTCGTTCGAACGTATTCGCAATAAAGCGATCGGTTCTTATTTGCGAATGCTTAATTCGCCAGAAGCAATTGCTAATGAATTCACGAAGTTCAAGTTCCGGGATACGGATTTATTTGATATAATTTCCGTATACGAATCACTAAAGTTAGAACAGGTTCATCAGCGGCTTCAAGAACATTTCGATTGGAATCGATTAGCGGTTTCAATCGTGGAACAGCCGTAGTATATGAAGGCGTGCCTGACTAACGGGTACGCCTTCTTTGTATTTCGGTATTAGTCCAAGGTTACAGCATGTAAAGGGGAGAACAGGGAATGAAGGCTTTAGCGGAAACTTCCGTGTTGATTACAGGAGCAAGCCGGGGGATTGGGGCTGCCATCGCTGAACGATTCGCTTCCGTGGGGATGAAGGTCATCATCCATTATTTGCAGTCCCATGAATCCGCCAATGAAGTGGCGAGACGGTGCTTGGCATATGGCGGCGAAGTGATGACGATCGCAGCCGATTTACGTTCAGGGGAACAGATCGATCGGATGAAAACGAAGCTGGACGAGCTCGGGTTCACACCGGATATTGTTGTAAATAATGCAGGTGTCGCGTATTACGGTCTGTTTACCGATGTGACGGAAGAAGAATGGGATGAATGCATGAGCATTAATTTAAAGGGGATGTTTCTATGCGCCCAACGATTTGTGCCCCATATGATTTCGCAGAAATACGGTCGCATCATTAATGTATCATCGATCTGGGGCATTACGGGGGCTTCTTGTGAAGTGATGTATTCCACGGCAAAGGGCGGGGTAAATGCGTTTACGAAGGCGTTGGCCAAAGAGCTCGCCCCATCCGGTGTGACAGTCAATGCGGTTGCTCCAGGTGCAGTGGACACGGATATGGTCAAACATTTGGATAATGAGGAGCGGGTTGCTCTTCAGGACGATATTCCGCTAGGCCGCCTTGGCACTCCAGAAGAAGTAGCATCGCTTGTCTACTTCTTGGCTTTACCGGAGTCGAGCTACATTACGGGACAGGTCATCAGCCCCAACGGAGGATGGCAAACATAGCCAGGGCGCAATCCATTCATGTCAATCATACTGCCGAGGCAGGTTTTATCTATGATGAGAACGCATAATTCTGGCCTCAATCGTACATATTACGACTGTTGACGCATTAACTAAAGCGACAAGGAGGCGTTCTCATGTCATCTGTACTTAAAAGTTTCGACTCATGGAAAAAATTTCTTGGCGAGCGCGTCAAGCAAGCAAAAGGAATTGGTATGACAGAAGAAACCATTTCCAAATTAGCTTATGAAATCGGCTCGTTCTTGGATGAGAAAGTGGATCCTCAGAACCAGCAGGAGCGCACGCTGAAAGAGTTGTGGGAGGTCGGATCCGATGAAGATCGGAAGACGATTGCCCGCTTGATGGTGAAATTGGCTGAGCGCAACGGCTAATTGACACATGGCAGAGCAGCATGAGAAACCCTCTACCGAGGCCTTTCGAAAGATGAGCGACCGCGTGTAGAGGTAGGGTTTATTGCCATAAGGAATGTTTGGCTGCACTTTACCGCTTCACCAGAATTTAAACATTCCTTATTGGTCAAAAAGAAAGGGAGTTCTACAAAGAACTTTCTTTCTTTTCTGTCATCTTCATCTCATTGTTGTCACATGAATACATGCTCACAATCTGCTATAATAATACTATTCGCCTAACGGTTAAAGCTTGCCGTTTTTTTCTTTCATTTTTCACTTTGTCCGGTGGAATTTACGTGCTAGTTATTGTAGAATGAAAAGCGGCGGATTACCGCGGATGAGGTGTGTGTCATGGAATATAAACAGTGGTATATGGAATACAAAATACATAAAAATCGCCCAGGGCTGCTCGGGGATATCGCATCACTTCTCGGTATGCTTGAGGTGAATATTCTTACAATAAATGGTGTCGAGGATAAGACTCGGGGAATGCTACTGCAGACGGATGATGACGAGAAAATTGAGATTATGGGGCAGATGTTGAAGAAGGTCGACAATATTACAGTTTCCGCCCTTCGTCAGCCCAAATTGGTCGATATTTTGGCAGTTCGTCATGGGAGATATATTGAAAGGGATTCCGATGATCGGAAGACATTTCGGTTTACTCGGGATGAGCTTGGTCTGCTTGTTGATTTCTTGGGGGAAATATTCAAACGCGATGGACACCAAGTGATTGGTCTTCGTGGAATGCCTCGTGTCGGCAAGACGGAATCGATTATCGCCGGTAGCGTCTGTGCGATGAAGCGATGGTCTTTTGTCTCGTCTACCCTGCTGCGTCAGACTGTCCGCAGTCAAATGTCTGAGGAAGAAATGAGTTCGAACAACATTTTCATTATCGATGGCATTGTCAGTACGATACGCTCCAATGAGAAGCATGAATCGCTTCTTTACGAAATTATGAATATGCCTTCCACCAAAGTGATTGAACATCCGGACATTTTTGTTCAGGAGACCCGATATAATTACGATTTATTTGATTACATTATTGAATTGCGCAATACGCCAGATGAAGAAATTACATATGAGACGTTTACGACCAATTATCATGATCTATAGGATTGGGAGTTGCGGGTTATATACAAGTACGTGTTCAAAAAGTGAACTTTTCAGCACCGAGAAGGTTGCAAGAACCTGAAGCGTATGCTTCCGAAGCGAGTTTTGCTCCGCAAAACTTATAAGGAGGAGCGAAGTGTAGGCGAGACTACATGAGCACCGGACTTAGAGGGGGAGTGCAAGATTCGATGTCGAACCGCTTCCTAGATGATCTTGGTGATCAAAAGGGGACTTTTTGAACATACTTTGCAGCATGATATTCCAGACAGGAGGTGAGGTTGTGTCAGAATTAGGACAGCTGTTGAAGAAAGCCAGGCTGGAGAAAGGCCTCTCGTTGGATGATGTCCAGGAAGCTACGAAGATTCGGAAGCGTTATTTGGAAGCAATTGAAGAAGGGGACTACAAAGTGCTGCCGGGCTCGTTCTACGTACGCGCCTTCGTAAAAACGTACGCAGAGACGGTGGGCTTAAACCCGGATGAAATATTGCAATATTACCGCAATGATATTCCTGCTACCGAGCCGGAGACCAATAGCGAGCCGATAATTCGGAAGAAACGCAGTGTTCAGCATTCGGACCGGTTCGGGAGATGGGCGACGACGCTGCTGATGTGGGCGTTCGTTATTCTTATTATTGTGATCCTATATTTCTTTTTAGTAAAAACGTCGGATACCCCGAACAATCAGACTGCGGATGATACGAAGATTACCGATTCGGAGTCGCCGTCCCCAGTTGCGGGTGAGGGGAATAAAGGCGATGCTGCAGGCGGCAACGGAGGCAACACGAGCACAGAGCCGCCGGTTACACCAGAGCCAGAGCCTGAACCAAAACCAATTGTTGTGCTTGAGAAGTCAAGTCGAAGCGAGGACAATTTTGTGGTTGCCGCTCCGGACAACGGGAAATTGGAAGTCGAAATAACGTCGACAGGCGGTTACAGTTGGTTGGGCGTGTTCGTAGGTAATCGTCAGGGCGAACGGCTGTATTACGAGAACTTGGACGATGGTAAAACTGTGAAATACGAGATGCCAGACAAAGGAATGGCGATTCGAATGGGGCGGGCCGATTTTATTACCGTCAAAATCGCTGGGGAAGTAATCCCTGACGGTGATGTGGCTGGCTTGAAAAACATGAATCTGAAGCTGGTTCCATATGAAGAAGCGCAGAAGCTCCAGCAAGAAGCCGGAGGCGCAGGAAATACCGGCAATTCGGGGGCGAACGGAACAAGCACGCCCTAAACCGATACGCGCGGCTTATGGATAAATCATCTAGCAAGGTGACCAGCATAATGCCATCTCTGCAGGGGAGAATAATCGTTGCGGCGATCATTATATCTCTTCACAAGTGAGGTGTCGAGCATGGCAGTAAGCTGGGTGGTCACAGGTCTTGGTGTAGTCGTCAGCTTGTTGGGTTATTATTTATCGCCAAGTGCATGGGGTTACGGCATATTAGGATTCGGCTTGGCGCATATTGTGCTTGGTGTGCTGGATATGTTCCGCATGCCGGAGCGCAGTCGTTACTAGTAGACGTGTAACGCACGGGCATTCTTTTGCTGACGCAGTCTGCAGAGGAATGCCTTTGTGTTGTATTACATAATGTTTCAGTAATGAGGAAGAACGGAAGGGAGAGGTCAATATATGGCAGACTGTTCATTCGATATTGTATCTAACATGGATATGCAGGAGTTGAACAACTCAGTTAAGCAGGCGGAACGTGAAATTGAAACCAGGTATGATTTTAAGGGGAGCAAGAGCAGTATTTCATTAGAAAAAGAGGATCTGGTCATTGCCTCCGAAGATGAATATAAGCTTAAGAGCGTTATTGATATTTTACAATCCAAAATGGTCAAACGCGGCATATCTCTCAAAAATGTCGAATACGGCAAATTGGAGCCTGCATCGGGAGGTTCTGTGCGGCAACGCATCAAGCTGAAACAAGGGATTGAACAGGATATCGCCAAAAAAATCAACATTTTAATTCGGGACTCGAAATTGAAAGTGAAGAGTCAAATTTTGGGGGACCAAATTCGGGTAACCGGCAAAAATAAAGATGATCTGCAGGAGGTAATGCAGCTGCTCAGAGGAGCTGATTTACCGTTAGACTTGCAATTTACGAATTATCGTTAAACTTATAATGAGTGTACAAAAGGGGCTTTTTGAACAGCCTCTTATAGCCCGCCACCTCTCAAGCAGAGCTTTTAGAGGATGCTGGGCTTTTTTTTGGTTTTTGACTAGAAAGATAGCCCTGTATTATACTTGATGAGATAGAAATAGGTTTAAAGAAGCGTGATTGTTGCTAGACTAGAAATATAAAGAATCGTATGGGGAAGCAATGGTTATTAAAGCGACTCGTTGCCGTAACGAACAGGATGAGCTGCAATTTGCTATGGGGGATGTATAAATGACAGAAAAGATTAAAATCGTGACTTTGGGCTGCGACAAAAACTTGGTTGACTCGGAAATTATGTCCGGTTTGATTCACGAACGTGGATATGAGCTAGTGGAGAAGGAAGAGGACGCAACCGTCATTATCGTAAATACGTGTGGATTTATCGATGCCGCTAAGGAAGAATCGGTAAACACCATTTTAAGTTTGGCTGATTTGAAAGAGACGGCTGATTTAAAAGCTCTCATCGTGTCTGGCTGTTTAACGCAGCGGTATAAAGAGCAGCTGCTCGAAGAAATGCCGGAAATTGACGGAATCGTCGGAACGGGTGATTTCGATAAAATTAATGATATTGTAGATGAAGCGCTCCAAGGAAGCAAGCCTGTGCGAGTTGGCAATCCGGTATTTGATTATGATCGGATTTTGCCGCGTAAGGTAGCCACGCCTAGATATACGGCTTATGTGAAGATTGCAGAAGGCTGTGACAATAACTGCACGTTTTGCAGCATTCCGATTATGCGCGGTAAATTCCGCAGCCGCACGATGGATTCGATCTTAGCCGAAGTGAAGCTGTTGGCCGATCAAGGCGTCAAAGAATTCAGTCTAATTGCGCAGGATTCAACAAACTACGGCGTAGATTTGTATGATGGGTTTAAACTGCCTGAATTAATGCATAAAGTGAGTGAAGTTCCAGGTGTGGAATGGGTCCGCCTGCATTATGCTTACCCTGGCTTCTTCTCGGATGAACTGATTGAAGCGATCGCGAGCAATCCGAAGATTTGCAAATATATCGACATGCCGCTGCAGCATAGTGAAGACAATATTTTAAAACGGATGCGCCGTCCAGGTCGTCAACGCGATTCACGTGAATTGGTTCGCAAAATCCGCGAGCGCATTCCAAGTGCTGCCTTGCGCACATCGATTATTGTCGGCTTCCCAGGAGAGACCGATGAAGATTTTGAAGGACTGTGCAATTTCGTCCGAGAAATGAAATTCGACCGTCTCGGCGTGTTCACCTATTCTTCGGAAGAATCAACGCCGGCGACTCGCTTGCCGAATCATGTGCCGGATGAAGTCAAAGAGTGGCGCGCGAACACGCTGATGGAAATTCAACGTGAAGTGTCGAAGCAGGTGAGTGAGAAGCGAATTGGCGAAATCGTGGAGGTGCTCGTTGAACGATACGACGGACGCAACGATGTATATATCGGCCGTTCGCAATTTGACGCGCCTGAAATTGACGGTGAAGTGTTTATTTCCAATTCGCAACTGAGCATTGGGGATATTACGAAAGTAAAGATTACGCATGCTCTTGAATTCGATTTAGCCGGGGAGGGTGTCTCGTGAATCTGGCGAATAAGATAACGTTAGCACGCATTTTTCTCGTGCCGATAATGATGTTCTTTCTATTGGTGAACTTTGATTACTTGCCACCGATACGAATTGAGGACTTCTATATCACATACAACCAGATATTTGCGGCGTTAATCTTCATTATTGCAGCCAGTACGGATGGATTAGACGGCTATATTGCGCGCAAACGCAAGATGGTTACGAATCTCGGCAAGCTGCTAGATCCGCTAGCAGACAAACTTCTGGTAGCTGCCGTCCTGATTTCTCTCGTGGAAATGGGCAAATGTCAGGCTTGGATTGCCGTCGTCATTATTAGCCGTGAATTTGCGGTTACGGGCTTGCGCCAGGTTGCTCTGTTGGAAGGGACCGTGGTAGCGGCTAGCAAATGGGGCAAATGGAAGACAGCCATACAAATTACAGCCATTGTAGCTATGTTATTGAACAATTTCCCGTTCGCGTTTATTAATTTCCCGTTCGATGTCATCTCAACTTGGCTTGCGGCGTTGATCACGGTGTATTCGGGTATTGATTATTTCGTGAAAAATAAAAAGGTGCTTCACTTTTCGTAACGGCAAAATGTAAAGTGCGTGTTTAAATACAGATTCGATGTCGAATTATCCTCTCGAGATACATCGTGATCAAAAGGGAACTTTTTAAACAACCTTTGCGAGACAGCCTTTTAAACAATAGGCGCTTTTTTCTACGACATCGACTGTAGAGTGGATCGAGGAAAGAAGGCCTATTGTTTTTTCATGAATAAAATGACTCATTGATACACGAAAGGCGCGGACAGGATGATGAAGCAGCTTGCAGCGGCTTTACAGGTTGGATTTAGCATTTACATACATTGAAAGCATGGCGGTACAGATATAGATGAAGGATGGTGTCTCATATGAAAGCCGAAATGATTGCTGTCGGTACGGAACTGCTATTAGGGCAAATTGTAAACACCAATGCACAATATTTATCTCAGCAGTTGGCTCTTCTTGGGGTTGATGTCTATTATCAGACGGTAGTTGGCGATAATGCCGATCGGCTCCGTCACACAATCGAAGTGGCGCGAAGCCGTTCGAATGTCATTTTGTTTACAGGCGGACTCGGACCTACGATGGACGATATAACGAAAGATGTGTTGGCTGAATTGCTGGGGAGCGAGTTGTATCATGACGAGGATGCATTGACCCAGATGGAGAAAATGTTTGCCGGACGCGGCACTCCGATGGTAGAAAGCAATAAGCGCCAAGCGCTCGTTATTGAAGGGGCGGACGTGCTTCCGAACAGAACTGGCTTGGCGATCGGGAATGCGATCGTTCATGAAGGTGTGGCATATATTGTGCTTCCCGGGCCTCCGCGTGAAATGAAACCGATGTTTGCAGAACAGGTCATTCCTTGGATGAAAGACAATGGATTGCTTGATGCATCGACGCTGTATACGCGTATGCTGAAATTTGCAGGCGTCGGTGAATCCAGCTTGGAGGATGCGCTTCGTGATCTAATTGAGGCGCAGGGGGATACGACGATTGCGACGTACGCCAAAGAAGGTGAAGTGCTCGTTCGTCTTGCAACGAAGAGCGATGATGCGGCTCTGGCTGCAAGCAAGCTTGGAGAAGTAGAAACGGAAATCACGAATCGTCTCGGTCAGCATCTGTATGCAGCAGAAGACGTATCGATGAACGAGGTGCTCGTCAACCATCTCATTCAGCATCAAATGACGTTGTCTGCTGCGGAAAGCTGTACAGGAGGCTTATTTGCGGAGATGATGACGTCAGTTCCGGGAAGCTCACAAGTGTTTCTTGGTGGAGCCGTAACGTATTCCAACGAAATGAAGGAACGGATTCTCGGTGTGCCCCATGAGCTGTTAGAAGGGGAAAGCGCTCCGGGAGCGGTTAGTTCTGAAGCGGCCAAAGCGATGGTTGAGGGCATGCAGGACATTGCGGACACGGATTTCACGGTTGCAATTACAGGGGTTGCCGGACCAGGCCATTCAGAACGCAAACCGGTAGGTCTTGTCTATATTGCAATCGGAGAAAAGGGCAAGGATACGCATGTCGAAGAGCTCCGCTTGAGCGGGGATCGCGACACGATCCGAATTAGAACGGTGAACGCCGTAATGTACCGCTTATGGCGGAAATTGCAAGGACATGGATAAACTTTACTTTCGTTGTGGCATAGCTTATAATTAAATTAATAGTTAACGGAGGAACCGTAACAAAGTTATCTTACTTTGTTGCGGTTTTTTTTTGCGCATTGCTACTATTTCACGTTGTACAAAATGTTAATAAAAGGGATTTGGGGGTGGTTTTTCGCAAAATAAACGAATGTATGTTCGAAAAAATGCTTGGCAAACCGATCAAAACACGGTATGATATATTTATCAAACAAACGAATGAAGGAAGTGAGTTTGTGTCAGATCGCCGCGCTGCATTAGAAATGGCATTGCGTCAAATTGAGAAACAATTCGGTAAAGGTTCGATTATGAAACTCGGCGAATCCACTCATATGCAAGTTGAGATCGTTTCGAGCGGATCGTTAGCATTAGATATAGCATTAGGTATAGGTGGACTGCCACGAGGCCGTGTTGTTGAAGTATACGGACCAGAATCTTCTGGTAAGACGACGGTTGCACTACATGCTATTGCTGAAGTGCAGAAGTCAGGTGGACAAGCTGCATTCATCGATGCGGAACATGCTTTGGACCCGTTGTATGCAAGTAAGTTGGGCGTTAACATTGATGAGTTGCTTCTGTCTCAGCCGGATACAGGAGAGCAAGCACTTGAAATCGCCGAAGCGCTCGTGCGCAGCGGTGCTGTCGATATTGTCGTTATTGACTCTGTTGCTGCCCTCGTACCGAAGGCAGAGATTGAAGGCGAGATGGGGGACTCTCATGTCGGCTTGCAAGCACGCTTGATGTCTCAAGCTTTGCGTAAATTATCCGGTGCCATCAGTAAGTCCAAGACGATTGCTATATTCATTAACCAGTTGCGCGAGAAGGTCGGCGTAATGTTCGGTAACCCAGAGACGACTCCGGGCGGTCGCGCGCTGAAGTTCTATTCTAGTGTGCGTCTGGATGTGCGCCGTGTGGAGACGATCAAGCAAGGGAATGATATGATCGGTAACCGTACACGCATTAAGGTTGTGAAGAATAAAGTTGCGCCTCCGTTTAAGCAAGCGGATATCGATATTATGTATGGAGAGGGTATTTCCCGCGAAGGCAGCATCGTCGATATCGGTACGGAATTGGATATTATTCAGAAGAGCGGTGCGTGGTACTCCTTTGACAGTGAGCGCTTAGGCCAGGGCCGCGAGAATGCGAAGCAATTCTTGAAGGAGCATCGCGACATTTCAGAAGTCATTGAGAAAAAGATTCGTGATGCCAGCAATTTATCGACGACAATCCCACAGAATGCTTCGAACGAAGAAGAAGATGCAGCACTTGAACTGGAAGTAGAAGAGTAATCATAACTGTTATGGACAAGCACCTTCAAGTTTGTTGAAGGTGCTTGTTTTTGTACACACTTTGCGATGCTTATTTATTTTGTTTGGTCATAACGGCACTGCTGCGGTATAGTAAAGATACCGTGTATTCATTGGGGGAAGAAAGAGCGAAATGAACACGGATGGAGGAGAGTACTGTGAGCGATAAGGAACGTATCGTATCCATCGTGCGGGTCGAGCGTGACGAGAAGCAGGCAGGACGATATATTATTCATTTGGATCAAGCTTCACCGCTCAACGTACATGAGGCAGTGATGATTAAATATCGCCTGTTGAAAGGTACGGAGCTATCTCTGGACTCCTTGGACGAGATATTGCGTGCAGACGAAGGGAATAAGGCCTACGTTCAATCGATCAAGTATTTGCAACGCAAACCTAGAACCCGGATGGAACTGGCCCGTAACCTGGCTCAGAAGGGCTATGAAGAGGGTATCATCCAAGAGGTGCTGGATCGGCTGGAACAGGAGTGGCTGGTCGATGATCAGGCTTATGCGCATCAATGGACGAATCAACGGGTCACCCGTCATATGAAGGGTCGTCGCTGGATACAGCACGAGTTGAAGCAGAAGGGCGTTCACGAGCAGCATATCAGTTCCGCAATAGAGGCGATAGAGCCCGAACAAGAATGGGAGAGCGCTATGCAGGCTGCCCGCAAGAAATGGCGGCAAACCAAGGGTGAACTTCATCTTCGCAAACAGAAGGTGGCGGCTTTTTTGGCCAGAAGAGGATACCCAATGGATATAGCCAGGCGTGCCGCTTACCAAGCAGCGGATGAACAGGAAGCAGAAAACGGAGTCTGGGATGGGGAAGAAGGAGAGTAAAGTGTCAGCTTGCGGCATTTGCTTGACAATATCTTTTCATGAATAATAAAATGAACATGTATCTTTATTATCACGAAATCAATTTCCCCTTCCAAAAATTGATTTCTAATGATTCATTTCGCCAATTTTGAAGATTTCCGATTGTCGCCTTTGGGCGGCGCCGGTGTATGCGGAAGCATCACCTTCGCCGGCGTAAAGACGCCGGTCACCTAGCTTAATTAAGAATATGGAACATGTGAACAATCGAAAATGAAACCTGACCCAAGCAGTGCTTGGAGCAACCAACGGGGAGGTGAGGCAATGGAGATTAACATTTGGCTCGCGATCGTTCTCGTTGTGGCTGCATTGTTCTTGGGGTTTGGAATCGGATACCTGATTCGCAAATCGCTTGCGGAAGCGAAAATAACGAGTGCCGAGCACGCCGCGGAGCAAATTATGGATAGCGCGCGCAAAGAAGCTGAGGCACTGAAGAAAGAAACGGTGCTTGAAGCAAAAGACGACATCCATAAACTTCGCACCGAAGCGGAGAAAGATATCCGCGAACGTCGGAACGAAATTCAACGTCTGGAGAGACGCTTACTTCAAAAAGAAGAGTCGTTGGATAAAAAGTTAGAATCGCTGGAACGTAAAGAAGAACAAGTGGCTAACAAAGAGAAACGAATCGAAGAGACACAAGAGCAGATCGATCGTATTTGTCAGCAGCAAGTTTCTGAATTGGAACGCATTTCGAACCTGAGCATGGAAGATGCAAGAAGCATCATCTTGACGAATGTGGAACAGGAAGTGCGTCATGAAACGGCACAAATGATTAAAGAAATCGAGCAGCAAGCGCGAGAAGAAGCGGACAAGCGTTCACGCGAGATTATTACGCTGGCTATTCAACGCTGTGCCGCGGATCATGTGGCGGAAACGACCGTTTCCGTTGTTGCGTTGCCGAACGAAGAGATGAAGGGACGCATCATCGGACGGGAAGGACGCAATATCCGTGCGCTCGAAACGTTGACGGGTATCGATCTCATTATTGACGATACGCCGGAAGCAGTCATTTTGTCCGGGTTTGACCCAATCCGTCGTGAAATCGCACGGACTTCGCTTGAAAAGCTCGTTGCCGATGGACGTATTCATCCAGCGCGTATCGAAGAGATGGTGGAAAAATCGCGCAAGGAAGTGGACGAACGGATACGCGAATATGGGGAACAGGCAACGTTCGAAGTTGGCGTACACGGCTTGCATCCTGATTTAATCAAGATTTTGGGCCGTCTGAAATTCCGTACGAGCTACGGTCAGAACGTGCTCAAGCATTCCATGGAAGTAGCTTATCTTGCTGGTTTGATGGCAGGAGAGCTCGGCGAAGATGTGACATTGGCGAAACGTGCCGGATTGTTGCATGACATCGGAAAAGCGTTGGATCACGAAGTGGAAGGATCTCACGTCGAAATCGGCGTAGAGTTGGCGAAAAAGTATAAAGAACATCCAGTAGTCATCAACAGCATCGCATCTCATCACGGCGATTGTGAAGCAACTTCCGTCATTGCCATGCTGGTCGGAGCGGCGGATGCCCTCTCAGCAGCAAGACCGGGCGCGCGTAGGGAAACACTCGAAACGTACATCAAACGTCTGGAGAAATTGGAAGATATTTCAGAGTCGTTCGAAGGCGTGGAGAAATCGTACGCTATCCAAGCCGGACGCGAAGTTCGTGTCATGGTCCAGCCGGATAAGATCGATGATGCGGAAGCCTACCGCCTCGCTCGAGATATTACGAAGAAGATTGAGGGCGAGCTAGACTATCCGGGTCATATTAAAGTAACGGTTATTCGTGAAACCCGCGCTGTGGAATATGCGAAATAACATGGATATATGGGATTAGGAGAAGTGGCCCTAGTGGCCACTTCTCCCTTTTAAGGAGGACCTTGTTCAACATGAAAGTGATGTTTATTGGTGATATTGTAGGAAATACGGGACGTAAAGCGGTCAAGCTGCTCCTTCCGTCACTCAAACAGAAATATAATCCTCACATCATTATCGCCAATGCGGAAAATGCTGCAGGCGGACGCGGCGTAACAGCTGCAATAATTAAAGAGTTCGCCGATCTAGGCATTCATGGATTTACGATGGGCAACCATACGTGGGATAACAAAGATATTTTCGAATGGATCGATGACGAGAAGCGCTTGGTGCGACCAGCCAACTTCCCGCCGGGTACGCCGGGGCGGGGGTATGCATCCATCAAAGTGAACGGCAAAGAATTAGTCATCATCAACCTGCAAGGACGCACATTCCTGCCGGCCATCGATTGTCCCTTCCGGAAAGCGGATGAGATTATCGAGTCGCTTGGCAAAAAGCGCAAAGCAGTGCTCGTAGATTTCCATGCGGAAGCTACGTCCGAGAAGATTGCGATGGGCTGGCATTTGGACGGGCGCGCATCGCTCGTCGTCGGTACGCACACGCATGTGCAGACGAATGATGACACCATTCTGCCGCAAGGCACAGCATACTTGACGGATGTGGGCATGGTCGGTTCCAAGGAAGGCGTGCTTGGCATGGAGCGAGAAGCGGTGCTGCGCAAGTTCAAGACGCAGCTGCCGGTCCGGTTCGTCGTCGATGAAGGTAAATGGCAGTTCCATGCAGTAGTTGTGGACATCGACGAAGCGACGGGGCAAGCCGTTAAAATGGAAAAGGTGCGCGTTCGCGAGGACGATTGGATTATGAGCTAGACGTTCGTTTTTCGGACGTCTTTTTTTTGTTTACAGAGGAATGGGAGTGAAGGATGAGATAGAAGGAATTTTTGGGAGTTTCTCGAATATGTTGTAGTATTGGAGTCTAACCCTAACATTCCCGAGGAGGTACTTTCCATGGAAGTATTAAAGGTTTCAGCAAAGTCCAATCCAAATTCGGTAGCTGGAGCGTTAGCAGGGGTTTTGCGCGAACGGGGAGCAGCCGAACTGCAGGCAATCGGTGCCGGGGCCTTGAATCAAGCGATTAAAGCGGTCGCGATTGCACGGGGATTCGTCGCACCAAGTGGTGTGGATTTGATTTGCATACCTGCATTCACGGATATTGTCATTGACGGTGAAGATCGGACGGCAATTAAGTTAATTGTAGAGCCTAGATAGTGTGAAGACATGGAAATGACCGGGGGACTTTCTTAGCCTGTTTACGATGTAAGCAGGTTTTTTTACTTTGCTGAATGAGACGAGCCAGCCTGTAATAAACTCGGCGCTTAGTCGGACGGGCGTAACGAGGCATTGTCCACCGATAAGAGCTGCACATGCCTATGAAAGGATGAGAGATGGATGAATCACCGAGTTATCGATTTTCATTGTGACGTACTGTACAAAATGCTCTACCAAGGCAGCATTCATTTTGACCGTGAGGAGGGGCTGGATGTAACGTTGCCGCGAATGCGCCAGGGTGGAGTAGGTATGCAGGTGTTTGCGCTGTTTCTGGAAGATTCGCTTCTATCCGGTCCGCCTCGCTTTTCACAGGTGCTGCGCTGCATTGATTTGTTGCGTGAACGAATCAATGCTTTGCCAGGAGTTGAATACATACGTTATCGTGAAGATGTTGAACGATGGGAGCAAGATGCCGATAGTATTGGGACGCTCTTGTCACTAGAAGGTGTGGATGGCTTGGAAGGGGATATGGTCTACGTGCGCACGGCCTACGAGCTGGGTGCGCGTTTTGTCGGGTTAACGTGGAACCATGCCAATTGGGCGGTTGACGGGACGCTTGAGCCGCGTCAGGGCGGGTTTACGAGCAAAGGACGGCAGTTCATTCGTGAATGCGACCGGCTGGGGCTGATGATTGATGTGTCGCACTTGAATGAGAACGGATTTTGGGAGCTGCTTGATCTGACGGAACGGCCGATATTTGCCTCTCATTCTAATGCAGCACATATACTCGAGCATCCTCGTAATTTGAAAGACAAGCAGATTCAAGCAATTATTGAACGTAACGGGCGTATCGGCATAACGTTCGTGCCTTATTTTATTAAGGATGGAGAAACGGTAACGATTGATGATTTAATTCGGCATATTGACCACATCTGTGAGCTAGGTGGCGAAAATCACGTGATGTTCGGGTCTGACTTTGACGGTATTGACCGGAAAATTGACAAATTGGAGCATTCAGGACAATACGCTCATCTGCTGGAAAAATTGGATAAAAGATATTCGTCGACATTTGTCAAGCAGATCGCTCACACTAATGCATTGCAATTTTTGAAGACAAATCTACCTTTGCGAGATGAATAAGACAAATATTCATCTCGCAAAGGTATCATATCCATCGAAAGTTGCTATCGTGGACAACGGGGAAAACGCTTGCTTTTTCCTACACCCGGACATAGAATGAGAGTGACTCAACCATTACTATTTTTTTACTTGTTACATTTTATCGAACTTTGGTGTGCATCTATGAGGATGCAAGCGCGAGTCACCTTTCAAAAGGAGTGGGCGAGCTTGATTAGTCAATTGTCTTGGAAAATCGGGGGTCAGCAAGGGGAAGGCGTAGAAAGTACGGACCGTATTTTCTCGACGGCATTAAATCGTCTTGGTTATTATTTGTACGGCTATCGTCATTTTTCTTCCCGTATTAAGGGTGGACATACGAACAATAAGATCCGCATCAGCACGAAGCCGATTAGAGCGATTTCGGACGACTTGGATATTTTGGTCGCATTCGACCAAGAATCAATCGATTTGAACGTTCATGAGCTGCGTTCTGGAGGCGTCATTGTAGCGGACGCGAAATTTAACCCGGTCGTTCCAGAAGGAAACGATGCGCGGTTGTTCGCGGTTCCGATTACGGCGATCGCAGAAGAACTGGGCGCCTCACTGATGAAAAATATGGTCGCTTCCGGCGCTTCGTGGGGATTGCTTGGGTTGCCGCTCGAAGTATTTAACCAAGCGCTTGAAGAAGAATTCGGACGGAAAGGTCCGGCTGTCGTCGAGAAGAACGTGGAAGCGGCGCGCCGTGGCGCAGAATTTGTGCTGGAGCAAGCAGGCGGACCGCTGAACGAGTTCCAATTGGGGCCGGCAGATGGTAAGCAGAAGCTGTTCATGATCGGCAACGATGCAATGGGTTTGGGCGCGTTGGCTGCCGGTTGCCGGATTATGGCGGCCTATCCGATTACGCCAGCGTCTGAAATAATGGAATATTTGATTAAACGTCTGCCGAAGTTCGGTGGTACAGTCATTCAGACAGAGGATGAGATTGCTGCTATAACGATGGCAATTGGGGCGAACTATGGCGGTGTGCGGGCTATGACAGCGTCTGCCGGACCGGGGTTATCGTTGAAGACGGAAGCTATCGGCTTAGCTGGCATGACGGAAACGCCAATCGTAATTGTCAACACCCAGCGCGGGGGTCCGAGCACAGGTCTTCCGACGAAGCAAGAACAGAGCGACTTGAACGCTATGATCTATGCGACACACGGTGAAATTCCGAAGATTGTAATCGCACCGAGTTCGATTGAAGAATGTTTCTACGATATGATCGAAGCGTTTAATTTAACTGAGAAATATCAAGTTCCGGTCATCGTCTTGACGGATCTTCAGCTCTCTCTCGGCAAGCAGTCCTGTGAAATGCTGGACTACGAGCAAATCGTCATCGACCGCGGCAAGCTGGTCAATGACTTGCCTCCGTTAGAAGAGCATAAACAATTCAAGCGTTACGAGCTCACCGAAGACGGCATTTCTCCTCGCGTAATCCCAGGAGAGAAGGGCGGACTGCATCACGTAACAGGCGTTGAGCATGACGAAACGGGACGTCCGTCGGAAAGTTCGGTTAACCGCAAAAATATGATGGACAAACGGCTGAATAAATTGAACGGTCTGCACATCACGAATGCAATCCATGTAGACGCACCCCATGAACAGCCAGATTTGCTCTTGGTTGGCATGGGTTCCACAGGAGGAACGATTGATGAAGCGCGGACAAAGCTTGAAGCCGAGGGCATCAAGACGAATCATATTACGGTCCGTCAAATCTATCCGTTCCCAGCGGATTTGTTCGCACCGCACGCGGAACGAGCGCAAGTAATCGTCGTTATCGAGAACAATGCGACCGGTCAATTGGCGGATCAAATCAAGCTGAATGTCGGGTTCGGCGAGAAGACGCGCCGTATTAACAAATACGATGGCACGCCGTTCCTGCCTTCGGAATTGTACAAACAAAGCAAGGAGTTGGTCTAGAATGGCTACGTTTAAAGAGTTCCGCAACAATGTGAAGCCGAATTGGTGCCCGGGCTGCGGTGATTTCTCGATACAAGCGGCCATTCAACGCGCAGCGGCCAACGTCGGCTTAGAGCCTGAACAATTAGCGGTCGTATCCGGTATCGGATGCTCCGGACGGATATCCGGATATATTAACGCATACGGCTTTCATAGCATCCATGGCCGCGCACTTCCAATAGCTCAAGGCTTGAAGCTGGCCAACCGTGATTTGACGGTTATCGCTTCCGGCGGTGACGGAGACGGCTTCGCCATCGGGATGGGGCATACGGTGCATGCGATTCGTCGAAACGTGAATATTACGTACATCGTAATGGACAACCAGATTTACGGCTTGACCAAAGGACAGACGTCTCCGCGGAGCGCAGTGGGCTTCAAGACAAAGAGTACGCCGGAAGGCGCTATCGAATCGACGCTTTCACCATTAGAAATTGCGATGGCATCCGGAGCAACCTTCGTTGCCCAGTCGTTCTCCAGCGATTTGAAACAACTAACGTCACTGATTGAAGAAGGGATCAAGCATGAAGGCTTCTCATTTATTAACGTATTTAGCCCATGTGTTACCTTCAACAAAATTAATACGTATGATTGGTTCAAGGAGAATATCATCAACCTGAATACGGTAGAGAACTATGACTCTTCGAACCGCATCATGGCCATGACGAAGCTGATGGAATCCGGCGGGATGATTACAGGACTTATATATCAGGATAAGACAAGAAAGAGTTATGAGAACCAGGTGGTGGGCTTCCGTCCGGAACCGCTCGCCAAGCAAAATTTGCAAATTTCGCCTACCGATTTCGAGAAATTGGTGGCAGAATTCAAATAATTGTTGAAAAAGACATGCGTCAATTGACGCATGTCTTGTTTATTTTTCTAGTATAAGTAGTATAATATGAGTTGGTACTAGCTAGAGAGAACACATACGTGAGGTGGATGAGAAATGAAAACTGTACCCGTTGGCGTATCTGCTCGCCATATTCATTTAACCCAAGAACATGTTGAAGCATTATTTGGACCTGGGTATCAATTGACGGAATTTAAGCCGTTGTCTCAACCGGGACAATTTGCTGCGAATGAAACCGTTGAAGTTATCGGACCGAAAGGATCCTTTAATAAAGTACGTATTTTGGGACCGGCACGCCCGGCTTCTCAATTGGAAATTTCCCGTACGGATTCCTTCGCTATCGGTGTGAAAGCTCCTGTGCGCGAATCCGGCGATATTAATGGAACTCCAGGCATCTTGGTCAAAGGGCCTGCAGGAGAAGTGGAATTGCAAGATGGCGTTATCGTCGCAGCTCGTCATATTCACTTTCATACATCAGACGCTGAAAAATATGGCATTCAAGACAAACAGAAGCTCCGCGTTGCTGTAGGTGGCGAACGTGGTGTCGTATTCGATAACGTTGTCGCACGCGTATCTGCGAACTTCGCGCTTGATATGCACATCGATACGGATGAAGCAAACGCAGCGGGCGTCAAGAACGGCGATACTGCGGAGATCATTGACTAATACACGCATAACTTTACAATAGGTCACATCAGAGAATGCAGCATGTCCACTCCGGACTTGCTGCATTTTTTTAATATGATGATATCGGGAGCGTTCAATGCTTAACGACATTGCTGTCAAAAAGAGATTTTGCATATCACAGAATTGATGTTCAATTCCCCTAATGGTATAATTTGAAGTAATGCTTTTTTAGCTACTACCTTACAAAATTACGAATTATACAGAGAATGAATAAGAGGAATATACTATCACAAACCAAGAAGAGGGAGTGGCCGACATGAGCAAAAAGTCGAAGGATTACTCCAAATATTTTGATTTCTCGAACGCAAAAGTTATTTCCGAAGATGAACACGGTAAACGTATCCGTATAAATGGTCGTGAAATCAACATTATTTCGGAGCCAAACCAACGTGAAGAGAAGCAGCGCGGCAAGCAAGATATTCAAGTTCATTACGACAATGCAGTCGCGGAAGAGCTGCAAGGTCTCGGGAACGGGAAGAAATATCTAATCTATACGTTCGGCTGTCAGATGAACGAGCACGACTCCGAAACGATGAGCGGATTGCTCGAACAGATGGGGTATGAGAAGACCGATGAAAGAAAGAAAGCGGATATCATTTTGCTGAACACCTGCGCGATTCGAGAAAATGCGGAGGATAAAGTATTCGGTGAGCTGGGACATTTAAAGACATTGAAGCTGGAAAAGCCGGGCCTCGTGCTTGGGGTATGCGGCTGCATGTCGCAGGAAGAAAATGTAGTCAACCGCATCATGCAAAAGCATCATTTTGTCGATATTATTTTCGGCACGCACAATATACACCGTCTTCCTTATTTAGTGCGTGACGCTTTGTTCAATAAGGAAATGGTTGTCGAAGTGTGGTCGAAAGAAGGCGACATCATCGAGAATCTTCCGAAGAAGCGCGAAGGCATGCGCGGCTGGGTGAACATTATGTACGGATGTGATAAGTTCTGCACATACTGCATCGTTCCCTATACCCGGGGGAAGGAGCGCAGCCGCCGTCCTGAGGACGTGATCGCGGAAGTGCGTGAGCTTGCCCGTCAAGGCTTTAAAGAGATTACTTTGCTGGGACAGAACGTCAATGCATACGGCAAAGATTTTACAGATATGAAATATACGTTCGGGGATCTGATGGATGACATTCGCAAGGTTGACATTCCACGGATTCGATTCACGACTTCCCATCCACGAGATTTCGATGATCATCTGGTGGAAGTGTTGGCGAAACGCGGCAATTTGGTGGAACATATCCATCTGCCGGTACAGTCCGGGAGCAGCGAAATATTGAAGAAAATGAGCCGCAAGTATGATCGTGAACTGTTTTTGGATCTGGCCGGGAAAATTAAAAAGGCCATTCCTGACGTTGTGCTGTCGACGGATATTATCGTCGGTTTCCCTGGAGAAAGCGACGAGCAATTTGAAGAGACCATGTCGCTGGTGAAGGAAGTGGAATTCGACTTTGCCTTTACGTTCATCTATTCCCCGCGTGAAGGAACACCAGCAGCCGGAATGGAAGATAACGTTCCGATGGATGTGAAGAAGGCCAGATTGCAGCGATTAAATGAATTGATGAAACAGCTTAGCCGCAAGAGCAATGAAAAGCTGCTTGGCGAAACGGTGGAAGTGCTCGTCGAAGGCGAAAGCAAGAACAATTCGGACATTTTATCCGGCCGTACGCGCACGAACAAGCTCGTTCATTTCGCAGGATCGAAGGAATTGATTGGCCAATTCGTCAACGTCAAGGTGTATGATGTCATGACATTTTACATTAAAGGCGAGCTTGTCACAGAACCGATGCAAATAAGTTCTTAAAATTTTCCTCTTTTTAGGTTACAATGAACAGAGGATGCTTGATACATTTTCCAATACACTAGTTCGAATAGATGGGAGAGGTTCTCATTGTCGCAACAATCACAATCTTCGCCACAAGACTCGCAACAAGCCCATCAGACGGGCTGCGGTATACCTTCGTTCAATACGCGCGATTTACTCGTGCGCGATGATATTATGGCAAAGGCCAAACAAATGGCCGAATTGATATGCACAACTGACGAAGTGCAGCATTATCAGCAGGCAGAGAAGCTGGTTCAACAGCATAAGCGTGTGCAGGAGCTCATCCCCCTCATCAAGAAGAAGCAGAAGGAAATCGTCGCTTTCAAATCGTTCAAGAACGTGCAAATGGTAGACAAAATTGAAACGGAGATCAATTCGCTTCAAGATGAGCTGGATAACATTCCGCTCGTTGTTGAATTTCAACAGAGTCAGAGCGATGTAAACTACTTGTTGCAGCTCATTATGTCCGTCATTCGAGATACGGTGTCGGATAAAATTAATGTAGAGGCGGCAACACCAGAGGATCCGGAGACATGCAGTGACTAAGGTCTGCACAATGTAGGAACCAGCACCAGAGCGGTGCTGGTTTTTTTGTTTTTTATTTTGCAATATAGAATATATAAAAGTCATAGCGGAAGATCTTTTCATCTAGGAGTCGTCCCTTTCCCCATCGCGGAGAAGATATGCCTGTTTCATCCCTTGCCGTACTCTCCCCTTCATTCAGACTGATAGCATTACGCTTTCATTCAAACGAAACATACTGCCAGTCTTTCGTACAATGCCCTTAGCTCCATTCTCCCATACTGTCAGGAAGGAAAACGTCTAGGATAAAGAAAAGCCCTGCTTTTTCGTATGCCATACCATGAAACGACTGATTATACTGGCAGTTATCCAGAGCAAGTAGTCGATTTATGAACATAGGAAAGAGATAATGACAATTTATTGAACGAAATCGACAGTGTTATGGATAACAGTTGTCAAATGTGAGACAAATTTAAAATATATATGTGGGATATATTGACAATGGGAATAGGGTATGGTTATATAGCACTAAGAAAAAGTTTAAGCGCTTATCGTTATAGGTATATAGTATTACATATTTGAGGCAGGAAATAGTCATCAATACTCTGTACGAGGTGACTCATGAAGCAGCGCAAGCGAATCGGAGAATTATTGGTCGACGTCGGTCTCATTACACCTACCCAATTGCAACATGCTTTGGCGGAGCAAGCGAAGCGGAAAGGTCGTTTAGGAGATATTTTGCTGTCGGAAGGTTTCATTAATGAGCAGCAGTTAATCGAAGTGTTGGAATTCCAATTAGGGATTCCTCACATCCAGCTATACCGCCAACAGATCGATCAGCAAGCCATTGATCTCATTTCGCAGCGTCTTGCCGAACAATACCGGGTGCTTCCTTTGCGAATTGACGGGTCGAAGCTCATCGTAGCTATGGAGGATCCGTTGGATTATTATGCTCTAGAAGAGTTGCGTCTTGCCACCGGATACCGGATTGAACCGACAATTGCCTCGCGAGAGGAGCTTGCGCGCACGATTCGGCGTTATTACGGAATGCAGGAATCGGTGGACGAAATGCTGCAGCAGCTGCAGATGCATGAGGAAGAATCATTATCCGCCCAACTCGAAGACGAGCAATCCCCAGTTGTCAGAACGGTAAATCAATTAATTACACAGGCAGTTAATATGCGGGCGAGCGATATTCACCTCGATTCTCAAGATGATGAACTAGTAATTCGTTATCGTGTAGATGGCGTGCTGCGTACCGAGCGGACGCTTCCTAAGCATATGCAGAATGTCATTGTAGCCCGAATCAAAATTTTGGCCGACTTGAACTTGACTGAACGCCGTTTGCCTCAGGACGGCCGGTTCGAATGGCTCCACGATCATGCTCAATGGGACGTTCGCGTCTCTACTCTTCCTACGATCCATGGCGAGAAAGTCGTCATGCGGTTGCTCAATCAGCACCACGGCCTGACCGGGTTGGAACAGCTCGGTTTCACCCCACATAATTTAACCCAATTTCAGCAAGCAATACAATCGACATATGGCATTGTACTGCTGACCGGACCGACCGGCAGCGGCAAATCAACAACTTTATATGCGGCGCTATCTCAGCTTTATCACGAGGGCATCAATGTTATGACGATTGAAGATCCGGTCGAATATCAGCTGCCAGGAATCAACCAGGTGCAAGTGAACGCGGCAATTGGAATGACCTTTGCCCGCGGGTTAAGGGCGATGTTGCGTCAAGACCCGAATATTATTATGGTCGGAGAGATTCGCGATCTAGAAACGGCAGAAATCGCTATTCGAGCGGCGATGACCGGGCATCTTGTACTGAGCACATTACATACGAACAGCGCTGTCAATACGATGACACGATTGATGGATATGGGGGTAGAGCCGTATCTTGTCTCCTCATCTCTGCTCTGTGTCGCCGGGCAAAGGCTCGTGCGGAAGGTCTGCCCGCACTGTGCGCGGCCATATAGACCTGCATTGGAAGAGTGCGAGTGGTTAGGACGATATAACTTGCCAGTCGATGGGTTGCGACGCGGCGAAGGGTGCGAAACATGCTCACGGACCGGATATCGGGGAAGACTGGCCATTCATGAGGTGCTGACGATGGATGATAAGCTGCGGATGCTCACCATGAATAAACGTCCGGATAGTGAATACCGTGCGGCGGCGGCCGAGCAGAACTTTGCCTCTCTATTCGAGGATGGTCTGCGCAAAGCGGCAGATGGTCTAACGACGATTAGCGAGGTGTTCCGCGTAGCGAGCCCGACGGATGAAGAACGGCAGGAAAGGGGTATGCAGAACTAAATGAGCATTTTAAAGCATTGGTCCGAGTGGCTTGCAATCGCAGTGGCCAAGGAAGCGTCCGACATGCATCTGTCACCTGATATGCCCCCGATGATGCGCGTGATGGGCGAATTGCAGGTGATGGGGAACCGCATTCTGACTGGAACGGACTGTACCGAGCTGTGTGAAGGGTTATTGTCGCAGCAGCAATGGAAGCAATTCGTCATCCGGGGGGATGTGGATGCCGCAATCCAGCACAGCGAGGCTGTTCGCATCCGTCTGCATGTGTATCGCATGCAAGGAAATCCATGTCTTGCGGCCCGGATCGTTCATAGCAAGGCGGCCTCCATCGATTCGTTGGGACTGCCAGAAATCACGCGACAGCTTATTCAACAGAAGCAAGGACTTGTGCTTGTCGTTGGTCCGACGGGCAGCGGGAAGTCGACTACGCTGGGTGCTTTTGTGAACGAATTGAATCGGACGAAGCCGCTCCATATTGTGACGCTGGAGGATCCGGTGGAAAAGGTGCATCGCTCCCAAAAAGGTCTTGTTCATCAAAGGGAAATTGGAATTGACACGCCTACGTTTTATGATGGCTTGCGTGCTGCGCTACGGCAGGATCCAGACATTATCGTCATAGGAGAAATGAGGGACAATGACACTATCTCGACAGCCCTGAGTGCTGCAGAGACGGGGCATCTCGTATTCGGAACTCTGCATACGTCCAATGCCGCCATGGCTATCGATCGGCTCATCGACAGCTTTCCAGGCGAGACGCAGCAGCATATCCGCTCGCAATTGGCGTCGGTGCTCGTTGGCGTAGTGGCGCAGCGTCTGGTGCGAAGACAGTATGAGAAGGGGATGACAGGCATATTCGAATTGCTGGTCAATATTCCAGCAGTGGCGCACTGCATCCGCTCGGGCAGGACACATCAATTGCCCGGTATTATGCTGACGAGCCGAGCCAACGGTATGATTACCTTTTCCCAAGCGTTTGCAGACGCGGCGGCCAGCGGACTCATAGCTTATGATGCGGTGCAGCCGGATATCGATAGAGGCGCAGAACTTGGAGAAGCGGTTCGAGGCGAACACTAAATTAAAGCGCTTATATATTTGGGTGAAATGAGGTTGTTAACGATGCCTGATTTTCATTTCCAGGCGATTGATGAATACGGTGTGTTCCGGCGCGGCGTCGTGAAGACGTCGACGAAGAAGCAAGCTGCGGAGCAGCTGCAAGCAAGGAACTGGTGGGTTACGAAGCTTGAGGATCGCAAAGGTCATTGGCTGCATCACGATATTGCTCTTGGTGGACCGCGTGTGAAGGTAGGGGAGATGACTGTATTCTGCCGGCAGTTCGCCACGATGGTGCGTGCCGGTATCCCGCTGGCGGAATCCATTCGCATCCTTGCTGAGCAGACGGGCAATAAGCCGTTCGGCGAGGTGCTGCAGCAAGTGCTCGAGGATTTGGAGTCGGGCACGTCGTTGTCACAAGCTGCCGAACGATACCCAGGCGTATTTAGCCAAATGTTCGTTAACATGGTAAAGGCTGGCGAAGCATCGGGAAAGCTGGACGAGATGTTGGAGCGATTGGCCGTCTTCTATGAGAAGGAGCACCAAACACGCGAAAAAGTAAAATCAGCCATGATATATCCGATCATTATGCTCATCATGACCATCGTCGTCGTTACGGTATTAATGATATTCGTCATTCCGAAGCTCGTATACAGCTTCACGACGATGGACATCGAGCTGCCGCTGCCGACCCGGATCGTGATGGCAGTGAGCGAGTTCATGCAGCACTACAGTTATATTGTCATTCCGGTCATGGCGCTGCTTCCGTTTTTATGGATGTTCCTGAAGAAGCTGCCGCGCTTGAAGTACCCTTGGGACATGGCAAAGCTGCGCATGCCGGTGTTCGGCACGCTTCAGCAGAAGCAAGCGCTGGCGCGGTTCACCCGAACGTTCGCTTCGCTCTTCGGCGCAGCGATACCGATTGTCGACACGCTGACCATTGCGGCTCGTGTCACTGGCAATGAAGTGTACGGCCGCATCATACGTGATGCGCGAGAAGATATCAAGAGCGGGCAGTCGTTGATGGAAACGTTCAGTGAGCATGCTTGGTTTCCCCCGATGCTGGTGCAGATGATGGCTGTCGGGGAACGGACAGGTAATTTGGATGAGATGATGGAGAAGGTCGCCGATTTTTACGAGCGCGACGTGGAAACGATGTCGGATCGCTTGAAGGCAATGCTTGAGCCGCTCATGATTGTCGTGCTTGCTGTAGTTGTCGGCTTCATCGTGCTGGCGGTTATGCTGCCGTCGTTCAAGCTGATGGACAATCTGAGGTAATCAGTATTCCTAAAGGTGCAAGTTCAAACAGGGGACCTTCCACAAAAATTATAGCGGTTTTACGGGAGTAAAACATATATCATTTTTCTAGAGAGGGGAAAGGTAAATCATGAGTATGACATGGGTACAGGAGCGGGTGAAGGCCGCTCGGAACGAAAAGGGGATGACGCTGATCGAGCTGCTGGCGGTTATCGTCATTCTGGGGATTATCATTGCAATTGCAGCGGTTGTCATTATCGGTCAGTTTGATAAGGCGAAGACGACATCGGATGATGCATCGATGAGAATTGTGACGGATGCAGCACAGCGGTATCTCTTGGACCATCCTGATATTACGATTAATGAGACTGATGCTAGAGCAATCACTATGAATCAGCTAATTACAGGGGGGTACATCAAAGAGGCACCTGTAAACTCTATACGTGAAGAATTGACTGGAATTACAGTTCGGTATGCAGGACCTAATGATAAGACTCTAGTTATTGGTTGGACAGGATGGTCAAATACACCATAAGCTTTACTGATTACACGTAAAAAAAGGTAACTCGCAAGAGTTACCTTTTCCTTAGGGGGGACGATGATGGAAATGGCATTGTGGGTCGTTAGCTTCGCCCTGCTTGGGCTCTGCATCGGCAGCTTTCTTAACGTCGTCGCTTACCGGGTGCCGCGAGGGGAATCTGTCGTGGCTCCGCCTTCGCGTTGCCCCCACTGTGGGGAGCAGGTGCGGCCGTACGATCTGATCCCGGTCATCAGCTACATTATCCTGCGGGGACGCTGCCGCTCTTGCGGTATGCCGATCGCTGTGCGCTATCCGTTGGTGGAGCTGTTGACGGGTATCGCCTTCGCTGTCGTAGCCTGGAGCATGCCGTGGAACGGGGAAGCCATTGTCGGAGCACTGCTTAGTTCGGTCCTAATTGCAGTCGCGGTGACCGATATGGATTGGCGCATCATCCCGAACCGCATTCTTATATGGGGGATGGGGCTCGGGGTATTCATGCGCTGCTTCATTCACCCGCTGCCATGGTGGAATTATGCGCTCGCTGCCGTTGTATGCTCGGGGCTGCTTCTTGTGCTTGCTATCGCAAGCAATGGTGGAATGGGCGGAGGGGATATTAAGCTATATCTATTCATTGGGATGGTGCTCGGTCTAGCTTCAGCGCTGTTGTCGCTGTTTACAGCGAGTGTGCTGGGGCTATTGTACGGCTGTGTACTTCTATGCTTCAAGCCTGCCTTCGGCAAAGACCGCTCTTTGCCGTTCGCGCCATTCATTGCTGTAGGCGCATGGTGGGCCTATGTGTACGGGGAAGAGTTTCTGCATGCGATGCTTCAATATATCGTTGCTGCATAGGAGGTGTGCGTATGAAGCTGCGCAGGAACAGCAATAGAAGAGTAGGGCTGGAGATTAACGATACGTGGCTGCAGGCTGCTGAAATTATTGAACAGCCGTCGGAAATCCAAGTTGTGCAGGCAAAACGGATGCCGCTGTCAGCAGGGATCGTCGAGGAAGGACGCGTCATTCATCCGGAGCTCTTGACGGCAGCCATCTTAGAGCTATGGGAGGAAGCTGGTTTTCAGTCGCGCGAGGTGATTTTCGGCATTCCAAGCGCTTTTGTGTTGATTCGGCATTATCAGCTGCCGTCTGTCGTGAAATCGGAGCTGAAAAAAATGATTGATATGGAGCTTGAGCTGCGAACTCGGCTGCCGTTCGCCGATCCGATTTATGATATTGTGTCTTATCCGCAATCTCCGATTGAACGAAAAAAAGAAGATGACGAATTGGAACTGGATCCAGTACTGGCAGTCGGCAATGCATACGATGAAGCTGCGGCTGCAGTCGTAACAGAACGGCGCATGACCACGTTATGGAGCAGGCTCCGAAGCGGGTTGCGCAGGCCCTCGCACCGTGATCAGCCTCATGTCGAATTAACGGTGCGCAGCGATGTATTGTTGGTAGCTGTGCCGAAATCGGAGATGATTCGGTACCGCGATGCGATGGAAGCTGCCAAGCTAGTGCCGCGCGTCTTCGACATCAAGCCATTGGCGCTGCATCGATTGCTGCAGCGCCTCCCGCAGGTCGACGATGCCCGTACATATGTTACGGCCAGCATACATGCGATGCATACGGATATCTTTCTCTTCCATCGCGGGCAGCTGCGTCTGACGAGGAGCTTATCCATTAACATATCCGCCTCCATATCGATGAGCGGAAGCAGAGTATCGTACTTGTCTGGGACGATGAAGAATGAAACGGAGATATATGAATCGGTGTGCGATGAGTTGGCAATGGAATTGGAGCGGTTAATAGATTTTTACCGTTATTCATCCCAGCAGGAGAGTGAATCGATCCAGTTCGTGTTCATTTGCGGGGATACAGACGGCTTAAAAGCAATATATTCAGTGCTGGAACGGAAGCTGGACATGCCAGTCAGGATGATGGAGGAAACGGACGCGTTAACGACGGAGCTGGATGATCCTCTTTATCCATTTGCAGTTCCAGTTAGCTTGGCGTGTAGAGGAGGGGGCGTATGAACCTGATGCACAATACGGCGCCCATTCATCCAGAGCATATTAACTTGCTGCCGATTCGTCCGCGTCTCGAACAGCGTTTCCTGCTCTATTTATGGTCCGGCATCGGTGTGATGGTCGTTGCAGCTGCGTTGCTGACGTTCGCCTCCATTCAATATAGCCAAGGGACCGAACGCATGAAGGCGGATATGAACCGGCTGAGCAGTCAGATTGCCGAGGCGCGATTGCAGAAGGAGCCGGCCCCTGCTACAGTATTTTTCACACAATTGACAGGTCAATCTAACGCGTTGAAAGCAGAGCGGCTCGACTGGGGAAGCATGTGGAATCGGTTGACTGATGCGATGCCAGATATGATGAACTGGAAGCGAGCTGACGCGGAATCCACCGCAGATGGCAGGACTGATATCATCAACATGTCATTCATTGCTCGCGATGCGGATGCTGTCGCGGCTTATCTATCTCTTTTGCAGTCAATGGATGAGGTGCAGTCCGTACAATTCCAGCAATGGTCAGGCAATACCGAGCAAGGAACCAATGTGGAGCCGCCGTTATTGGAAGTGGATTACATCGTCACGTTACGGCCGCGCGGCATGAGGGAGGCGACGAAGTGATATGGCGGACACGATAGGCAGACGAACGCAGTCCTCATTAAAGAGCAAGAAGCTCTGGTTAATTCTCATATGGGTAGGCGGGCTCTTGCTTCTGCTTGCCATCTTTCTGTTCGGATGGCTGCCTGTCCAAGAAGCGCGTCAACAACTCACTGCATTAGAAGATGTGGAGATGCTTGAAAAACGGCTTGCAAGCATAAGCAGTCAACCTGATCCGATCCAAACAACTGCAGCAGATTGGCTCAGGTGGCATCGGGCTGTCCCCGGGCAGCATGACGAGAGCGCATGGCTGCAGCAGGTGCGGGAGCTATCGCGCAGAACAGGGATTAACGTGAAGAAGCTGCGCTTCGTAGAGCGTCAGCTTCTGCTTGCTCCGTCCGAGCAGAGGCTGGAAGAAGCCGATGCGAATGCGGCAGGAGCGGCATCAGGCGCCGAGAATGAATTCGGCGATGAAGGTGCACCTCCCAGAGTGGAGGAGAGGGCGCAGTTGGCAAACGAAGGAACTCCTGCGATTGAACAGTGGACGTATGAGCTGGAAGGAGCGGCTGATTACGAAAGCTGGTTGTCGTGGCTGTCAGATATACAGCGGCAGGAGCGGCTGCATCGACTGGAGAAATGGACCATGCAGCATTCGTACAGTATTGATATGGCTGCTACAGACAGCCACAGTAAGGAGCTGTACAATGTGCAGCTGACCATTCATGTGTATACATCCCCTGGTACTGACGCACTGGCGACAAGTTGACAGCTCTATTAGAAGTCCGGTGAAAAGTTAGACAAACTGCAAAAGTGCGTGTCAATGGGGTATTGAGCGTCGTTTACATGTACAATTACATCCTATGCCCCGAATATCGTCTGTTTTTACAAATTTGCATGCATATTTGCAGTTCCTCAAGTTGCCGATAGCAGGACTCGACGGTATCTACAGACTTCTGGCCGTTATTCACCAGACTTCTAGAGACATGCTACTAGTAAAAGAAGCGCTGGTTGCGCATGTCAATCATCAACGGTAAGTGGCGTGACGGTGGTAATCATTGATTGTCGTGAAGGCCACATCTCATTATACATCGTAGAACGTAAAAACAACCGGAGGCGGCAAACCTCCGGTTGTTCCTTTTGCTCCCTATGTTCCTTACTGTTCGCGGCGCGGCTCCCAATCGGGAATGCCGATGCAGATGCCGCCATCAATGATGATCGACGTGGAACGATCGCTATTGTTCCGCGGCAGGAACCGATTTTGGGACCCTTGCAAATCCATATTGCCGCCTATAGCGAGCGTGCCGCCAAAGTCAAATATAACGTTGTTATTCACAGTTAGATTATCCTTCACGAGAATATCCCCACGCACCTCTATTTTTGAAATTGTACTAGGGTCGGATTTGGCTTGAAGTAGAATATTTCCTGCTATAATATCACGAGTATGAGCGGAATCGATAAAGATGAGGTTATGGGCAATCAGGTTGTTGACAACGACAATGCGGTCTCCTCCCACTGTAGAATTCCCGCTGGTGGTGATGTTTTCGGCGTATAGCAGTTCGGTTGCCAGCAGTTGAGCATTGTCGTTTACCTCCAGCTTGTTTTTTACTATGATACGATTCGCCTTGATAACAGTGCGTTCGATCGTAGATCTGTACTCATTTTTCCAGTCGCTTGCAACAAGCGGACCGTCAATAATGAGATCACCATGAATCGTCAAATGTCCGCCATTATGCAACGTTAGCGATGAGAGATGCATGTTCCCGTAAATCTCTACGTTAACGTAAGAGTCGTAAGTGAGGCTGCCCCCAACGATATTCACTAGTCGATCGGGAGCGCCGATAGTATAGGAGCTTCGCTCCCCATTTCGATCGATAACAGCATTACCCAGAGCAATCGTTTCTCCAGCCAAGGCTTCCGGCTTGTCTACTTCAGACAAATCATTTTGGCACTTGCTTCCGCAGCTGCGATCATGGGAGGGGGCTGTCATTGCCGAACTTTCCTTTTGCTTTTCTTCTAAAAATTTGCCGATAGGCGTCTGCAAGTCAGAATGCTTGCGAATAACAACATCCTCAGCTTCGTTCTCTTCATCGTCGCTTTGTTTGAGATATATGGGCGGGTCTTGCCAATCATTGTGGTGCGGATCCTTGAATTTTCCCTGCAGCAGCAGCTTATCCAGCGTACAGTCACGATCGTCCGGATTTGGGGATACGACCGTTTCTCCGAAGCGCGGCGCCTTTAAAAAGGAATAGACCATTTCTTTCTTGCCTTTCTGCAAGGAGGCTTCGCTCTTCATATAGAAGCGGTCAGATTGTGCGTCGAGAAATTCATCGGTTACATCGTTCATGCACACGGTCGTCGACCAGCCGCTTCCCGTCTGTACGGTTTTATTACCCATTCCCGCGTAAGTGTTGCGATAATGCTCCGAAGCGACTGGCGAGCCGCCTATCTTGCGTTGGTATTGGTTTAAATAGCTAATGTAGCTTTCCATATTGCCTACCGTTATTTCCTGGGCAATGCGCTGCTCCGAGCTTAAATGCTGCTGCACCACACCGGTGCCGACGACCTGGAGCAAGAGCGGGACGGTAAGAAATAATAGGATCATGCACAAAAAGACAATCATCATAGCGCTGCCGCGTTCACGGCGCAGGATGTTCAAGCACAAATGCAACTTGTTCACGATATCAGTTCCTTTCCTTCAGATAACTCTTGCCGAGCTCAACGGAACGTTACGGGCAGCTTGCGGCATACCCCGCGGGCGGAGGGTCATCATCCGCGGCAGCATGTTCCACCAGATTCAGCATAATAACAAGCAATGATGTCCAGCTGCATTACCGATCCTTCATCAACTTTGCCGTAATCGTGTAGCGTGAATTGGCATTGCCGGACGTTAGCTCGGGCCGCCCCATCGAGTCTCTGCTGATGCTCTGGAATTCCAGCACTGCTTCCAGAAGGCTGCCTGCCTGAGCGATGGCGGGAAACTCCGCCGTATTCACCGACGTTCCATCCGGCAATTGAATGATGCGGATTAGCGGAGCGGCCGGCATGCTATGGGCAAGCGAATACAGGTAACGATAGCGATCAGGATGCGACTTCAAGGTGACGGAAGTATCGGCAAGCTTGACCATCACTTCTTCGTCAGTTAGGTCGGAGGCGGAGGGAATAGAGAATGAGTACACATTCCACTCCTCTGTCGATGAATGATGGATGATGGCCCGATAGTCCTTGCCAACTCGAAGTCTAATCTCCTGAGGAGACGAGAGGGCGGCAAGAGAGGCTTCCGATATGAGATGGTGGAATTGCTTGCTTGTCCAGCGGACGGATGTCTCTTGCATTTGTGCGGCAGTAACCATATTGCTGTTCGTTTGCAAGCTCCACCAGAAGGTCAGGGCTCCGCCCAGAATGACGGAAGTGATGAGCAATGCCGCCATCAGCTCCAGCAGCGTCAACCCGCGTTCATTGCGGATGAGGGACGGTATGTGCATCATGATTCCTCCCATGAGACCGAGACCGTCAGCAGCATCGGCCGATTGTGATAGGATGGTTCGTTCATGTAGACGATCGATTGTACGACAGCTAGATGGTCAGTAGATATGGGTGCGGGGGCTGCGCCGTCTACATATGACTGTAGCGGATGGATGGTCACTTGGTATGTGTTGGCTTGGCCAGGATGGGCGCGCACATCGTCGCGGGTGATGCCGCTCGGCCCGATCGATTGCGGTTGGGAACGATATTTATGTATGAATGATTCCGCGATCGTGACAGCTTCGTGAGAGCGGCCCATTGACTTGTCCGTCTGCTGCACAAAGGCGCTCATGGTGATAAAAACGATAAGCAGCATGCTAAATATGGCGGTAGCAGCCAGCACTTCGATCAGCGTCAGGCCGTCTCTGCGATACAGCTTAAAAGAAAAGCGCTTTAACATTAAGCGGGCAAACATGCGGGAACACCTTCCTTTATGAAGTGATCCAATAGGACTTGAGAATGATAGGTGAGACCATTATACCACTTATTCCGTAATTTGACAGTTGATTCTGTGAAAATATGATTACAAGATCGTGTTCAAAAGGGGGCTTTTTGAACAACCTCTACAATGACGACGAATATCCTTACATCGTCCGGTCCAATTCGACAAGAGACGATGTAAGGATGATAGGGTCTGTATGGAGCAGAAATCGAGAGCTACACGTCTGGATGTCTTAAACGAGCATTTTGCGGAATTCCGTAGTTAATAGCGGCACGACTTCGAACAAATCCCCGACGATGCCGTAATCCGCCACTTGGAAGATGGGAGCTTCCGGATCGATGTTGATCGCAATGATGACACGTGATTGGCTCATTCCCGCCAAATGCTGAATTGCGCCACTGATGCCGCAAGCAAAATAAATTTCAGGTGTGACGACCTTCCCGGTCTGACCGATTTGTAAAGCGTAGTCACAATAACCGGCATCGCAAGCCCCGCGTGATGCGCCGACTGCTCCGTTCAACACGAGGGCCAGCTGTTCAAGCGGCTTAAAGCCCCCCGCGCTTTTGACGCCACGGCCACCGGAAACAATAATTTTGGCTTCGGTCAAATCAATCGAACCGCTCATCTTCGTGACGACATCACGAACTACGGTCCGCAGCGAAGGCGCAGGAGCGGGAAGCGCAACGACAGCAGGGGAAGATACCGTCGCATGTGTAGGCAGCGTACCGTTTTCCGGTGTAAATGCTGGAAAGTTATTCGGCCGAATCGTAATAATCCACGGGTTCGATTGAGTCGTAAATCGTCGGGTCTCAAATGCTTTGCCTGCATACACCGGACGCCGGAAGGCGAATCCGTCCGTGTCTTGCGAGATCGAGCTGACATCGGAGATTTGCCCGGTGCGAAGGTGTGCAGCCAACATTGGGGCGAGATCGCGTCCCATCGCAGTATGTCCGAAGAGGACGACCTCTGGCGACTCTTGTTCCACGAAAGCGCGCAACGCAGAGAAGTACGCCTCCGAGTCGTAATATTTATATCGCTCATCCTCGGCGCAATACACATGAGCGATTCCAGGGATAGATAAACTTTGTACCGCTTCCTGCAGACCATATCCAATCGCAAGAACAATAATCCGATCGTCGGAAGAGGCCATCTGCTGAACGGCGTCAAGCGCCTCGAACGTTACCTGACGCAGTTGGTTTCCCCGCATTTCGGCGATGACAGCATAAGTGCAGCTCATATCGCAGCACTCCTTTCTTATAATCATCCATGTTGTTGGTCTCTTAAGAAGTTGCTTCAACGTACATTTCATGCTCGAAAATACATGTTTGAATGCTCTTTAAATGGAAACAGATGTCAGAGACATTTTGCTTCCTCATGCAGCAAGCGAATTAGCTCTTGTACTTGAGCAGCAGCATCGCCTGCAATCATTCTGCCTGCTTGACGCGGCGGCGGCGGCTCTAACGCTAGACGTTCTGTTCGGGGCTCCAGCGCCGCTTCTTGAGACAGCTCAGCTGCAGAGACTACGCGAATTGGCTTGCGCTTTGCTTTCATAATTCCGGGAAGAGAGGGGTAACGTGGTTCATTCAGCCCTTGCTGCGCTGTGAACAGGGCGGGCAACGATACATCGAGAAGTTCCGCGTTCCCTTCGGCATCGCGTTGAACTTGAACGAAGCTGTCTCCCGTCCTTTCTAGTCCGGTAATCGCGGATACGTGCGGCATATTGAGCAGAGTCGCGACGCGAACCGCAACCTGGGCGCTGCCTTGATCCACGCTGAAATGACCGCCAAAGATGATGTCCGGCTGCTGCTCCTGCAGAATGGATGCAATCCAGGATGACACGATATATTCATCATCTGACGTTCCCCGGCCCTCTGGAGGAACGATATGGATAGCATCATCGGCACCCATGGCTAGGGCGGTGCGCAACGCTTCCTGTGAACGTTCTGGACCTGCGGTTAGTACCGTTACGGTGCCGCCATGCGCTTCTTTCCAGCGCATAGCTTCTTCTAGCGCGTATTCGTCGTAAGGATTAATGACCCACTTTATCCCATCTTCCGAAAGCACTCCGTCTGTGAGGACGACTTTTTCTTCGGTATCGAATGTTTGCTTGATGAGGACAAAAATGCTCATGAAATCACCTCGAGTTATGGCTTCTTTAATACATGATATGCTCGGACGAGCAAGATATCTCCTGTTTAACCCATTGTCAACTCGGGGATATGAATTGCATTTTTTCTATCAAGCCTACATATCCATCAAGCAAGGGCAATCCTCTGGTTGTTGTGTCACAGCAGGGGATGCATTTGTTCATATCAGACATCGGTGGAGGGGGATAGAATGCTAATTTATGTTAAATGGCTTGTCTTTATTATCGTTGCTTCCATCGGTGTCGGCATGTTTGTCGAAATTTGATTTGCAGGCGTGTGCTCTATATGCGTCACGGTCAAGCAGGCGACCCGGTATCGAAGCGGTCGGTTCGGACGATGCAGGCGCTCGGACAGATACTCAGCGAAGGTAAGCTGTGACGAGATTTGCCAAGTGGTCTTATGCACGCAGTGTTGTTCTATGGGTTTATCTACTTGCCAATCGACTTGATGGGGGCGTAACGTACGCAGCGCGTGACGCAAGCGCTGGTCCGTCTGCTGCATGAGGCACTCCACTATTGTGACGGCCTGACCCCACACGTATCATACGTTGAAAGAAGAATATCCGGACTGCGGACTGCAACCGGACATCCAAGGAAAATCCAAGTATTTCATCACACGGAATGGTTACATAAGCTGTGGCTGGCCGGCAGGCTGCGTCCCGTTCACTCGATCCAGAAGCAGGTAGCATGGCATGACTCCTGTTACCTGGTGCGCTCCAACGGAGTGCTGGTAGCGCCGAGACAATTGCTGAAAGCGATTCCCGGCCTAGATCTGCTCGGACTGGAACGGCACGCATGAATGTCATGTGCTGCGGTGCGGGCGGAGACCGCATGTCAAGTGACCACGATAAAGTGGTTGGTACGGGCCAAGGGGGCAATACGCAAGTTGATGATGGTTGCGAGTGCATGATTGAGGAGGGACGAAGGTGAAGAAATGGAACGAGGTGGAGCGGGCGGCCGTGATCGGATCGGGCGTCATGGGAGCCGCCATCGCGGGGCAATTGGCGAATGCGGGCATCTCCTGCTTGCTGCTTGATATGATTCCGCCAGCGTTAACGGCGGAAGAAGAGAAAGCGGGTCTGAGCCTGGAAGACTTCCGCGTTCGCAATCGGCTGGCGAGGTCTGCGGTGGAGCGTCTGAAGCGAAGCAATCCGGCGTCATTATACGTGGAAGCGTTCGCAGAGCGGATTACTCCTGGCAATACGACCGACCATATGGCGGATCTGCAGCGCGTGGATTGGATTATTGAAGCGGTGACCGAACGGCTGGACATTAAACGCGCCGTATTGGAAGCAGTGGAACGGCAATGGCAGGAAGGAACGTTGGTCAGCACGAATACGTCGGGCATTTCCGTCGACCTCATGCTGGAAGGCAGGACAGAAGCGTTTAAAGGCTCTTTTGTCGGCACTCACTTCTTCAATCCGCCGCGCTACATGCATCTGGTAGAGCTGATTCCTGGAACCGATACGAAGACGGAAACACTGGCACAGGCAAGAGAATGGTGTGAACGCCGGCTCGGCAAAGGAGTCGTTGTAGCGAAGGATACGCCGAATTTCATTGCCAACCGCATCGGAACGTATGGATTGCTCATGACATTGAAGGAAATGGAAAGACTCGGCTTAAGCATCGAGGAGGTCGATACGCTCACTGGACCTGTCATGGGACGCCCGAAGAGCGCCACCTTCCGCACGCTGGATCTGGTCGGGCTTGATACGTTCCAGCATGTGGCGAACAATGTGGCCGAACAGGTGCAGTGCGATGAAGAGCGCGCCGCGTTCCAGCTCCCTGCCTGGTTTCAGGAAATGGTTCAGCGCGGCTGGATCGGGGAGAAAAGCGGGCAAGGATTTTACCGCAAAGAGCGGACAGGAGCTAGCGCCGATCCAATTCGAGCCGTGAGATGGTCGGATTGGAGCTATGAACCGCGCAAACCGGTGAAGTCTGCTTCGCTGGAGCAGGCGAAGCGCGCCAAAGGAACGGAGGCCAAGCTGCAGGCCATATTGAAGCTAAGCGATGCTCATGCGCAGTTCGTCTGGAATGTGCTCAAGCATGTGCTCTGCTATTCCGCTGCTAAGCTAGGGGAGATTGCCGACGATATTCGCGCCATCGACAAGGCGATGCGCTGGGGATTCAACTGGGAGCTCGGTCCGTTTGAATATTGGGATGCGATAGGCGTGCGCGCCAGCGTGGAACGGATGGAAAGGGAGGGAACAACGGTCCCTTCATGGGTGACGGATTGGCTCGCAGCGGGCCATGAACAGTTCTATGAACGTCGACCGGAAAGGTTGTTCCATGTTTCGCGCGGAGAATGGAAGCTGGTGGAGACAGACCCAGAATTGGTATCGCTCCGTGAATGCAAGGAGCAGGGGAAGACCATTACGCGCAATTCGGGAGCGAGTCTGATTGATATTGGGGACGATGTGGCCTGCCTTGAATTCCATTCGCCGAACAACGCGATCGGCGAAGATATATTGTCGATGATTCAGAAAAGCGTGGATATTGTTTCCCGCGATTACAGAGGTATGGTCATTGCCAATGAAGGCCGCAATTTCTGTGTCGGCGCCAATATTATGCTGCTTCTAGCAGAGGCGCAGGCCGAAGAATGGGATGAAATCGATCTGATCATCCGTCAGTTCCAGAATACGATGATGAAGCTGAAGGCGCTGAATCGTCCCGTCGTGGCCGCACCACACCAGATGACGCTCGGCGGCGGCGTGGAGGCGTGTCTGCCGGCCGATATGATTTTGTTCAGCGCGGAGACGTATTTCGGCCTCGTCGAGACGGGAGTCGGCCTCATTCCGGGAGGAGGCGGTTGCAAGGAAATCGCCTTGAGGCTGTCCAAGCGCTTCCCGCACCCGGAGGATGATGTCACGCAGCCGCTGCTGCGCGCCTTCGAAACGATTGCGATGGCCAAAGTATCCGGCAGCGGGCATGATGTGGAACGGCTTGGATATATGAGTCCGCAGGATAGGGTACTCATCCCAAGCGCACGCAGAGTGTTCGAGGCGAGGCAGGCGGTACTGTCACTTGATGCTGCCGGGTATTGGAGAACGGCGGCGGATGCAGGCAAGCCTACGATTCGCGCAGCAGGCCGAGAAGGGCGAGCTGTGCTGCAGCTGGCGGTCTCGTCCATGCTCGAAGGCCGATATATTAGCGAGCATGATGCCAAAATTGCGTGCAAGCTGGCCCGCGTGTTGACGGGAGGTGACGTTCCGGCCAATCGTCTCGTCTCTGAAGCGTACATGCTGGATCTGGAGCGCGAAGCGTTCCTGTCGCTGTGCGGAGAACTGAAGACGCAGCAGCGGATGCAGCACATGTTAAGCAAAGGCAAGCCGCTGCGGAATTAAAGGTAGCCCTGCATATGCCCAGGTTATCAGGAAGGAATATGGATGCGATGTGAAAAGGAGGGGCTTATATGGAAGCAAGCGCTTCCTCCCGTTCAGGGCACGAGGCGGTTATTGTTGCCGCCGTTCGAACACCCGTAGGAAAGGGCAAGCGC
The DNA here is from genome assembly GCF_000283315.1 of Paenibacillus sp. OSY-SE. NCBI lineage: Bacteria > Bacillati > Bacillota > Bacilli > Caryophanales > Paenibacillaceae > Paenibacillus > Paenibacillus sp. OSY-SE. The sequence continues at coordinate 307,070 of NZ_ALKF01000205.1, forward strand.
GGCGCCTTGGCGGAGACGAGAGCGGAAGATTTGGGCCGCGCTGTAATAAGGGCGGTATTGGAACGCGCGCCAGCCTTGCAAATGGCCGAGGTAGAGGACGTTATCCTTGGCTGTGCCATGCCGGAAGGCGAACAAGGCTTAAATGTCGCGCGGGTGATTGCATTGCATGCCGGGTTGCCGTATTCGGTGCCCGGAGTCACGATCAACCGCTTCTGCTCATCGGGGCTGCAGGCGATTGCCTTCGCGGCGGAGCGCATCATGGCGGGAGCGGCAGATGTCATTATCGCGGGCGGAGTGGAGAGCATGTCGCATGTGCCGATGACCGGCTTCAAGCTGGCACCGCATCCCGAGATAGCGGACACGATGCCGGAATTGTACATGAGCATGGGACATACCGCGGAACGGGTAGCGCAGGCGTATGGCATCTCCAGAGAGATGCAGGACGCCTTTGCGCTGCAGAGCCATGAGCGGGCGGCCGCGGCGCAGGCGGCGGGCGCATTCGATGCCGAGCTCGTCCCGGTGCAGGCGGCGCGTACGCGCGCGGAAGCGAATGGCCGCTTGCGCACCGTGACGGAGCCGTTCGCGCATGATGAATGTGTGCGCCCGGATACGAGCCTCGAAGCGCTCGGCATGTTGAAGCCGTCCTTCAGCATGGGGGGAACGGTGACGGCCGGCAACTCCTCGCCGTTCAGCGACGGCGCAGCAGCCTTGCTCCTCATGAGCCGGGAGCGGGCGGAAGCGCTTGGTCTGGAGCCGCTTGCCGTGTACCGGACGTTCGCCGTTGCGGGCGTTCCGCCGGAAGTAATGGGCATCGGCCCGACAGAAGCGATTCCGAAGGCGCTCCGTCAGGCTGGGCTGCAGGCTGATGACGTGGCGCTGTACGAGTTGAATGAGGCGTTCGCCGCGCAATGCTTGGCCGTCATACAGCAATTGCGCTTGAACCCGGAGCGGGTGAACGTGAATGGCGGCGCCATTGCGCTCGGGCATCCGCTCGGCTGCACCGGAGCCAAGCTGACGACGAGCCTGCTCTATGAGCTGCGCCGGCGCGGCGGCGGCTATGGCGTAGTGTCCATGTGCATTGGAGGCGGAATGGGGGCGGCCGGGGTATTCGAGGTGCTTGCCCCGGCCTCGGTATAAAGCAGCAATCCAGTAATGAAGGAGGAATTGCATATGGGTGCGACTTCCGAAGCGAGACAGGTTGGAGGCGGCTTTCTAATCTTTGATTCGGATCCGGCGCTGGTCGTTACACCGGAAGACTTTACAGAAGAGCAGCGCATGTTCGCGGAGACGACACGCGCTTTTTTGGAAGGGGACGTTCTACCTCAAGATGAGCACATCGAGCGGTTGGATTATGAATTGACGATTCGCCTGATGCGGAAGGCAGGCGAGCTCGGACTGTTGGCGGCAGATGTGCCCGAAGCCTACGGCGGACTCGGACTGGATAAGGTAAGCTCGACACTTATTAACGAAACGCTCGCCCAAGCATCATCGTTCGCCCTGTCCATAGGGGCACACGTTGGCATCGGCACCTTGCCTATCGTGTTCTTCGGTACGGAGGCGCAGAAGCAGAAGTATCTGCCTGACTTGGCATCCGGCGCGAAGATCGCGGCGTATTGCTTGACGGAGCCGACTTCGGGCTCGGATGCGCTTGGAGCGCGCACCACCGCCAAGCTATCGGAGGACGGCAAGCATTATATATTGAACGGCTCGAAAATTTACATTACAAACGCCGGATTCGCCGATATTTTCATCGTGTATGCGAAGGTGGATGGCACGCAGTTTTCGGCCTTTATATTGGAACGCGAGATGGAAGGCTTCAGTATCGGTCCGGAAGAGAAGAAAATGGGAATCAAGGGCTCATCTACCTGCCCGCTATACTTCGAGGACGTGCACGTCCCGATCGAGAACGTGCTCGGGGAGATCGGTAAAGGCCATCTCATCGCATTCAACATCCTGAATATCGGCCGCTTCAAGCTCGGCGCGGGCTGCCTCGGCGGTGCGAAGGAGACAGTGGCCCTCGCTGCGGCATATGCCAATACACGCGAGCAATTCGGGAAGCCGATAAGCCAGTTTCCACTCATCGGGAAGAAGCTGGCCGAGATGAATATCCTGACCTATGTGCTGGAGAGCATGGTATATCGGACATCCGGCTATATCGATGACATGCTGAAGAATCTGGATCATGCGGATGCGGAGGCCGGCAAGAAATCGGTTAAGGCCATTGCTGAATATGCGATGGAGTGCTCCATCAATAAAGTGTTCGCTAGCGAAGCGCTGCATACCATCGCTGATGAAGGGGTGCAAATTCACGGCGGATACGGTTACGTCCAGGAATACAAGGTCGAGCGAATTTACCGCGATGCGCGCATTAATCGGATTTTTGAAGGGACGAATGAGATTAACCGTCTGCTCATTCCGGGCACGCTGCTCAAAAAAGCAATGAAAGGCGAGCTTCCGCTAATGGAGCGGCTTGAGCAGCTTCAGGAGGAAGTGCTCTCGTATAGTGTTGCGGAAGGCGACGGTCCGCTTGTGGAAGAAGAACAGCTGCTGTCGCAGATGAAGACGCTAATCCTTATCGTGGGAGGCTCCGCAGTCCAGAAGTTCGGCACCCGCATCGAAGAGAAGCAAGAGGTTCTGTCCCATCTCGCTGACATGATCATTCAATTGTATGCGGGAGAAAGCGCCTTGCTGCGCACGAAAAAGATCGTTGAGCGCTTCGGAGAGGAGAAGGCGGATCTTGCGATTCAGATGACGCGCGTCTATTTGCGCGAAGCGCTGCAGGTGATGGAGCAACGTGCCAAAGAAACGCTGCAGGAAGCGGCGAGCGGCGACGTGCTTCGCACGCAGCTGTCCCTCTTGAAGAAATTTACGCGCGCATCCTCCCTGTCCACCCTTGCACTTAAGCGGGACATCGCGGCAAGCGTGATTAAATCTGAGCGCTATATCGTCTATTAATGAGCACGATGAACTGCCGCAACAACATTTCTCATACTGAGAGAGGAAGGGGAGGGTAGCAATGCTCGGCGAACGGACTTGGCTTCGCCATTATCCTGCAGAAGTGGCACCGTCCTTCGACTATCCCAAGCACAACGTCGCGCAGCTGCTGATTCAGGCCGCCGCAGATTATCCGGAGCGGCCCGCCGTTGAATTTTTGGGTGTGTCGCTAACGTATCGGGAGCTGCTTGAATCGGCTTACCGATTTGCGAATGGATTGCAGTCGTTAGGCGTGAAGACTGGCGACCGCGTTGCCCTAATGATGCCGAACTGTCCGCAGATGGTTATCGCATACTACGGCACGCTGCTCGTCGGAGGCATCGTCGTGATGACGAACCCGCTGTATATGGAGGGTGAGCTGACGTTTCAATTAAATGATTCCGGAGCAAAAGTCATCGTGACGTTGGACATTTTGTTCCCGCGCGTACACCATGTGAAGCGTAGCACTCCGCTGCAGCAATTCATTGTCGGGTCCATTCAAGAATATTTGCCGTTTCCGAAAAACTTGCTCTATCCGTTGAAAGCGAAAAGAGATGGTCAATCGCTGGACATACCGGATGTGCCGGGCGTGTTCCGCTTCAAGTCTTGGCTGAAGTCGTGTCCTGCGGAGCCGGTCAGCTATCCGGTCGATGCGGAGCGCGATATCGCGATGCTGCAATATACGGGCGGGACGACAGGCATGGCAAAAGGCGTCATGTTGACGCATTACAATCTGGTCTCCAACACGCTGCAAACCGCGAATTGGTTCATTGACGCCCACAGGGGAAAGGAAATCTTTCTGGCGGCTTTGCCCTGCTTCCATGTGTTCGGTCTGACGGTGCTGTTGAACTACGCGATGCATCTGGCAGGCATTCTCGTGCTGCTGCCGCGCTTTGAGACGAAGCAAGTGCTGGAGACGATTCAGAAGAAACGGCCAACCGTCTTTCCGGGAGCGCCGACGATGTACATTGCAATCAATCACCATAAGGAGGTTCATAAGTACGACCTCTCCTCTATCAAAGCATGCGTAAGCGGATCCGCGCCGCTGCCATTGGAAGTGCAGGAGCGCTTCGAATCCATCACGGGCGGCCGGCTCATTGAAGGTTATGGGTTGACCGAGGCTTCGCCGGTCACGCATGCGAATCCGCTGAAGGGCCTGCGCAAGAACGGAACGATCGGTATCCCATTTCCAGATACGGAGGCGATGGTTGTTCATCCAGATACAAGAGAGCCGCTGTCTGTCGGTGAGATCGGAGAGCTCGCCGTGCGCGGACCGCAGGTGATGATAGGGTACTGGAATCGGCCGGAAGAGACGAAAGCAGTGCTCAACGAGGGATGGCTGCTGACGGGAGACATGGCGAAGCTGGATGAAGACGGATTCTTTACGATCGTAGACCGGAAAAAAGACATGATCAATGCCAGCGGCTTCAAAGTGTACCCGCGCGACGTGGAAGAGGTGCTGTTCGAGCATCCGTCGGTCAAGGAAGCTGTCGTCATCGGCGTGCCCGATCCGTATCGCGGCGAGACGGTCAAAGCCTTTATCGTCCGGGCCGAAGGCTTGGACGTGAGCGAGGAGAAGTTGGAGGAATGGTGCCGCGCAAGACTGGCGGCCTTCAAGGTGCCGCGCATTTATGAATTCCGCAGCGAGTTGCCGAAGACGATCGTCGGCAAAGTTCTGCGGCGTAAATTGATTGAGGAGGGGCTGCGCAGGCAGCAGGGTGAAGAGCCGAATGAAAAACCGGATGAGTAGAAGGGGGACGAAGCGAATCCGCTCATTCTGAATAGAGTGGCATCCATATAGGACATCGTAAATTACATCTAATCAATGGCCGATCGTTGGCACTGGCGATCGGCCGATTTTTTTATAGACAACATAAAGGATAGGAGATGTAATCTTTGGGATGATCTGTAGATAGGCGTCGTATATACTAGTAAGAAGAAATGCATATATACCATCGCGGTTAACTACAATAAATAGCTTGAACAATTGTGAGGTGCGCACATGAGTAAAGAGAATGATGATCAGATGAAGCGCTGGAGCGAGTTGGCCGAACAGGCCCAAGCTTCCTTTTGGGGATATTTGGGCTGCGAACTGGTGCGAGTGGATGAACATGAGGCTGTCGTAAGGCTGAAGGTGGAACAGCATCACCTGAATATGATGGGCATCGTCCATGGAGGCGTGTTAAGTTCTTTGCTCGACAATACGATGGGGATTGCCGCCGCTGCAGTTAGGCCGCACGAGAACGTCGTGACAAGCAACTTGAATGTCCATTTCGTGCACCCGTTGAAGAGCGGGACGCTGGAAGTGCGCGCCCATGTCGTGAGCGCCACGAAACGCATGCTTACATTATATGGAACGGTTACCGACGAACAAGGCAGATTGGGAACGATGGGAACCGGCACTTTTGTCGCTAAGGGGTAGCTTATCGGTTGACTTTTAGCGCCATTTTGTCATAATGACGTTAAGCTGCCTATTGCTCGGCAAGGGTGAAGAGGGGGGACGAACTGCCATGAAGGCGTTGGTCGTAATTGATTATACGAATGATTTCGTTATCGGCCGGCTTCCGTGCGGACAGCCGGCTATTGATATTGAAGACCGCATTGCGGATCTGGTGGAGAAGTTTGCGGCTGCAGACGATTTTGTCACGATGGCGGTCGATATGCATGAAGAGCAGGATCCTTATCATCCGGAAGCGGCGCTGTTCCCGCCGCATAACATTAAAGGTACGGATGGACGGCATTTGTATGGCCGAGTGCAAGAGGTGTACAAGCAGAACGAAGCTCGCATTTACTGGATGGATAAGACACGCTACAACTCGTTTTGCGGAACGGACTTGGACCTGCGGCTTCGTACCCGAGGCATTCAAGAAGTACACCTGGTTGGCGTGTGCACAGACATTTGCGTGCTGCATACGGCGATCGAAGCCTATAATCTAGGCTACAAGACTGTCATTCATGAGGATGCTGTCGCCACGTTTAATGGACAAGCACATGAATGGGCCTTGCAGCATTTCCGCAATACATTAGGAGCTCAAATCGTTCGCGGCTATTAACGATAGAAGCTCCGCTCGACAGTAGGGACCTCAGAAAGAAGGATGAACAGATGAATACGTCTATGGCGTTACACACGGATAAATATCAAATCAATATGATGTATGCACACTGGAAGCACGGTACGCACAACCAGCATACGGTATTTGAGGCTTTTTTCCGCAAGCTGCCATTCCACAACGGTTACGCGGTGTTCGCTGGACTTGAACGTATTGTGGAGTATATCGAACAGCTTCGCTTTATGGAAGAGGATATCGAATATTTAAGTGAACAGGAAGAGCAGTACGATGCAGAATTCCTCGAGGAACTGCGGAATTTCCGGTTTACCGGACATATTGATGCGGTCCGTGAAGGCACGCTCGTCTTCGCGAATGAACCGCTTATTCGTGTGGAAGGACGCGTCTTTGAGACCCAATTAATTGAAACCGCACTTTTGAACTTCATGAATTTCCAAACGTTGATTGCGACAAAAGCATCGCGAATTAAGCAGGTGGCGCACAACGATATTTTGATGGAATTCGGAACAAGACGGGCCCAGGAAGCGGATGCGGCTTTGTGGGGAGCGCGGGCGGCTTACCTTGCAGGGTTCCATGCCACTTCGAACATGCTGGCGGGCCGACGCTTCGGCATTCCGACGAAAGGCACGCATGCGCACGCTTGGGTACAGAGCTTCGAGGATGAGCGAGAGGCATTCGAAGTGTTCTCCGAGGCGCTGCCTAACCAAGTGACGCTCCTGGTCGATACGTACGATACGCTGCATAGCGGCATTCCGAATGCCATTCAAATCGGCCTTGAGCTGAAGAAGCGTGGCAAAGAACTGCAAGCGATTCGTCTGGATAGCGGCGACATCGCGTATTTGTCGATCCAGGCGCGGAATATGCTCGACGAAGCCGGTCTGACGGATGTGCAAATTTGCGCTTCCAATGATTTGGACGAGTATACGATCTCTGACTTGAAGCTGCAGGGCGCGCGCGTTGATTTGTGGGGCGTCGGCACGCAGTTGATTACAGCATCGGATCAGCCTTCGTTGGGCGGGGTGTATAAGCTGGTCTCCCGGGAAGTCAGAGGAGAAATGCACCCGACGATCAAAATATCGGCGAATCCCGAAAAGGTGACGACACCAGGCAAGAAGGATGTATACCGCATTATTCATAAGAAAAAGAAGAAGGCTATCGCCGATTACATCTGCTTATCGGAAGAAGATGATGTGGAACGCCGTTCCAAAATTAAATTGTTCGATCCGATTCACCCGTATATGCACAAATATGTAGATCAATATGATGCGGAACGACTGCTGCAACCGGTGTACCGTGACGGTGAACTGCTATACAGCCGACCGTCGCTGGAAGAGATCCGCGACTATCACAAGCAGCAGCTGCAGCTATTCTGGCCGGAATATTTGCGCAAGACGAATCCAGAGCGATACCATGTCGATATAAGCATGAAGGCTTGGGAACTGAAGCGCGATATGATCGAAGCGTATGTGCAGGAAAAAGAAGCGCGGCGCGTATTTCAGACGGATACCGGCGACGGTGGAGAAGACGGCGCGGACGATCATAACAACGGAAATGCCCGCTGATGCGTTAGGATACCGGCACTCAACTGTTCCAATCCATTTATAATTAACGGCATTCATTATATTCGGCATATTGATTAATGTGGTTAATTATGCTCATGCGGCTGCCGAATAAGGAGTAAGGATAATGTATAGGGGGGAGCGGAAGGTATGAGTCAGGTTGAACGTAAGGCACAATGCCGCACAAGCGAGGTGTTCACAACTCCACACGGCTTTACCAATGGCGTAGAAGGACCAGCGTGCGACAAGGACGGCAATTTGTATGCGGTCAATTATGAGCGTGAAGGCACGATTGGACAAGTTACGCCTGAAGCCGAGTGCTCCGTCTTCCTTGAACTTCCGGAAGGAAGTGTTGGGAACGGAATTCGGTTTAACCGTAACGGTGATATGCTGATCGCCGATTATGCTGGCCACAACGTATACCGGTATTCATTCGATACGAAGCGGCTTGATGTGCTGGCGCATAATCCGGATATGAATCAACCGAACGATATTGCCATTATGGCAAATGACATCGTCTTCGCCAGCGATCCGAATTGGAGCAATGATACCGGCCAATTGTGGCGTATCCTTCCGGACGGAGAGATGACGCTGTTGGAGACGGGGATGGGGACGACCAATGGGATAGAGGTCAGCCCGGACGAAGCATCGTTATACGTCAATGAATCCGTTCAACGCCGGATATGGGCATATGACCTTGATGAACAAGGGAATGTTTCCAATAAAAGATTGTTCCACGAGTTTCCGGATTACGGACTAGATGGCATGCGCTGTGATACGGAAGGCTATTTGTACGTGAGCCGTTTCGGCAAAGGGACCGTGGCCATCTTCTCGCCGGAAGGCGAACTCGTCGAGGAAGTGCGTCTGCATGGCAGCAATTGCACGAACGTTACGTTCGGCGGAGAAGATGGACGAACGGTATACGTAACGATGATGGATCAAGGCAACGTGGAGACGTTCCGGGCAGAACGGCCGGGACGATGCCGGAGACTGTGCGGCCTTGTGTAATAGAATGCTCTACGGTGGTTACACTGTACAGTGTGACATGTGAAACTCCGTGCTATATGAAGCAAAAGAGCTATCCAAAAAGCAGATAGAAACACTTGAGGGATAGCTCAGTTTATTAGAATTGCAGCATGCGAATTAAAAAATGGTGGGGCAGAGATTATTCCTGCTCCACCATTTTGCGTTGTTGGACGACTGCGCATGCTGCTTGGACGCGATGGATGCAGTTGAGGAGAGCGGCTAATAAAAAGCGGGGACTGTCCTTTAAGTCCTGCAGACCTTTTGAGACAGTCCCTTTCACGTCTATGAGTGCCGCGATGCCGCCGCGACGAACGGATTATTGCTCGGGAAATCGCACTATGCTACAGCATCAGGCTTGCCGTGGCGGATGTCGACGCCGATATGTACCGAGGGCTGATATCCGCCTGCATTTTGTCTGTCGTTTCGTAAGAAAATGACAGGACACGCCATAACTCATCAAAAAGCCGTTGGGCAATTCCATTAGAGCGGAAGTAAAGCAATGTTATCCCGCTGCTTCAATTGCTCGATCATGTTGTACCAAGCTTCAGGCTTGTTCGGCAGTACGGCGTAATACCATTGCAGGAATGCAACGACAAGTTCTGCCGGTACGTCTTGCCTATTTTCTTGCAACGGCATAAAGCAGAAATCGAGTCCGCTCACCGCTTCTCCATCGTTAGACCAAGAAGGATGAACATAGGGGAAATCCAATCTTTCGTAGCCGAGGTGCGACAGCACCTCGCGCCGTACGACCGGATCCATCGGGCGCACGCCCCCGAACGAGAAATCACCTACACGATAAGGGTCGTAGATTTCGGCAAACATGCCGATGAGCGATGTGCCTGCTTCTTTAGCAGCTTGCAGCAGGTCGCGTTCGCGCTCTTTATACAAGAAGCGTCCAATGCCGAGTCCGGGTTGGCCGATAATGGTAAAGTCGGTCATCGCTACGTTCAGCGGCTCCACGAAGCGATATTCGGTCGCGCCGACGACTTCTTCGCCATGCACCGCGACGAATACGCGAATATCCGGGTCCTCCAATGGTTCTTTCCATAAATCGAATTCCAGCACTTCCTCTTTCGGAAAAATGCGGCCCATTAACGCGTGCATTTGGGAAAATAAAGGATCTGCTATAGATTGGATGCGAATATATCGCAATGCTGTCATGGCATAACATCCTTTCCTTGAACGTAATTGTATATCATTGCCATCTTTTCCTATTGCATAGTCAGACTGCTCATACTGGAACTGTTATCGCCAGCAATTCGTGATGAACGGATTGCGCCACTCCATGAGCAGCCCGTTATTCCTTGACTCTTCATCCTCAAGATAATCCGGGACGATGGCGACCGGCGTCCGCCCGCAGCGCAGCAGAAAGCTTACGACGGGATCATGCCATTTCCCTTCCATGATGCCTTCCACATATTGTTCGATTGAATACTGAGCCGCGGCCCGTCCGTAGCCGGGCATGCGCGCACCGCCGAGAAGGCGCTTCAATCCGAGATGAACGACCACGGCGTACATGGCCTGCATCATCACTTTGCCGATGCCGCACTTGCGATAATCCGGTCGCACGCTAATATCGACGACGTACAGCGTATCGCCATCCGGATGATGCGTTCGGATATAGCCGTTATCTGTTGCCTTGTCCCAAGGCAGGTGCTTCTCATATGCATCAGTCTGAATGATAAGGGCGGTCATTGAACCGATGAGCACGCCGTCCATTTCGGCACACAGTGCCCCTTCGGGAAAGATTCGCGCATGATTGGCAATCTGCTCTGTATTCCACCACAACTCCGATGGGAATGGAGGAGGGAAGCAGTCGTGTTGGATATCGATGAGCGCTTCTGTATCCTCTATTGTATAGTTGCGCAGCGTGACAAGTCGCGGCTTGCCATCGAGTATGACATATAGCGATTGGCGGAACATGCACACCCTCCTTACCAATCCGTATATAAATCGGTGCGGCGATCACGCCAAGTCGTGACCGAACCGCGTTCACGCACTTGGTGCAGCAAGGTGACATCTAAGTCGGCGGTTACGATCATGTCGTTGTTGATTTCACCTTCAATCATGATGCCGCGTGGCGGAAACGGAATGTCGTTCGGCGTGATGACTGCTGCTTGGCCGTAATTCAAACGCATAAGGTCAACAGTAGGCAGTGAGCCGACTGTGCCGGTAGCCACGACGTACACTTGATTCTCGATGGCCCGGGCATGGCAGCAGTAGCGCACGCGATAAAATGCTTGGCGATCGTCCGTGCAGGAAGGACAAAAGATGACGTCCGCGCCTTGCGCGCGCACCATACGCACAATTTCTGGAAACTCGATATCGTAGCAGGTTAAAATGGCGATCGTTCCTTTTTCCGTATGAAAGACGCGTACGCCTTCTCCGGCAGCCATATTCCAGTCTTTCACTTCGAAAGGAGTAATATGCAGCTTCGCTTGCTCTTCCACCTTGCCGTCAGGGTAGAACAGATGAGCGACGTTATATAGCTTATCGTTACGCGCAATGACATGCGTGCCCCCGATAAGATGCATGTTGTATTGCTTCGCCAACCGGCTGAACAAAGTGTGATAGGCTTCGGTATACTGCGGCAAATCCTGTATCGTCAGCGCTTCTCCCTGTTCGTCACCGATGGACATTAATTGTGTCGTCATAAACTCAGGGAAGAGCACAAATTCAGCTTCGAATTCCGCTGCTGTCTTCACATAATGTTCGACTTGGTGAGCGAATTGTTCAAAGCTGCTAATCGAATGCAAATGGTATTGTACGGCAGATACGCGCATTTTCATTGTGACACCTCCAAATGATGGCTTAGTAATCTCTCCCATTATGAGGCAGAAGTAAAGACAGAGCAAGATATATCCTGAAAAAAGGAAAGCGGGCTTCTTAATCGAATCTTATTATTAATAATAGTTAAGGGAGTGAGAATATGAAGCATTCGGATTCCGCTTTGCATCACGTGGGCGGCAAGGAGTTCTATCCGGGCTGTATAACTGATGTGCCTGGCATCAAACTGGGCAATGCACAGGATGACGCAGCCTTAACGGGCTGCACGGTCATCATTGCGGAGGAAGGGGCAGTGTGCGGCGTCGATGTGCGCGGTTCCGCACCAGGCACCCGCGAAACGGAGCTGCTTCACCCGACTGCGCTCGTACAGCATATTCACGCTCTTTGCCTGAGCGGCGGCAGCGCGTTCGGACTGGAAGCATCACACGGCGTGATGCGTTATTTGAAGGAGCAGGGGATTGGTATGGATGTCGGGGTAGGCAAAGTGCCTATCGTTCCGTCTGCGATCCTATTCGACTTGGGCTTAGGCGATCCGCATGTTACACCGAACGCTGCGATGGGCTATGCCGCTGCGCGTAATGCAATCGCTACCGCGTGCCCGCAAGGCAATATCGGAGCTGGCATGGGGGCAACGGTCGGGAAATATGCAGGTCCTGATCGGGTGATGAAGGGCGGCTTCGGCACTGCATCGGTGCAGCTGCCAGGTGGTCTTGTCGTCGGAGCGGCCGTCGCGGTCAATGCGATCGGCGAGGTGCGTGATCCGAAGACAGGAACGACGTTGGCAGGGGCGAGGCAGGAGGATGCGGGGAGCTTCATTGATCCGTTAAGCTTTCTGACACAAATGGCGAACCCATTCGGGCATACGCGCCCAGGAACGAATACGACGATTGCGGCGATTGCCTGCAACGGCGATCTGACGAAGACGGAGATGAGCAAGGTTGCGCAAATGGCGCATAACGGCCTTGCACGTACAATATACCCGGTCCATACGATGTACGATGGGGACACGGTCTTCGCCATGACGACGGGAGGTATTGCTGCTTCGGTAGATCTGATCGGCATATGGGCGGCGGAAGTGCTCGGCTATGCGGTGCACAATGCGATCATTGCAGCGGAGTCGGCTGGAGGCGTGCCGGCTTGGCGCGATTGGCAGCCCCATTCTTGAAGAAGAAGCGCACTGGAACAGTTTCCAGTGCGCTGTTCTGTTTGTGTCTGCTCATTTCTCCAGCGTTCCTCTTGTCGCCTTACCTGCTGGAGACTTTGGAGCCATTTTGTCATGCTTATGTTCATTCTCCCATATGCTCAGGACAACAACGACGAGCAGTTGTCGGCTTGTTGTTCGACGGACGCGATGCTGGAGGCTGCGACACAGGGGGTGCTTCGTCGTAATTCGCGGAGCATGCAAAGAATTGGAAAAAGCGAAATATGAGCCACACTAACCTTACTGATGCGAGGGGATAGTGGAGCTAGGGCGATTTATAACAACCTCAACCTTTCTCGCGATCAAGCATACTCGAGCTTGTCACTATCGAAGCGTCTAGTGCTGTACATGGCTGCTTGAGCTTGGGAAGCACGTAAAATGTCCGTGCGACATGAGAAAACCTCTGTCGAGGCCTTTCATAGATGAGCGACCGCATGTAGAGGCAGGTTTTGCCGCCATAAGGAATGTTTGATTCGCTTTACCGCTTCACAGAACTTTAGCTTTCCTTAATGGTAAATAAACCCCGAGACTAAGCCTCGGGGTTTGCTGACATCATTCAATTATTTAGGGAAAATCGAAGAAATCGCCTGCTTCAGTACGCCGGCCGAATGGTGCAGCTTCTGCTTCTCATCTTCTGACAGGTGAAGCTCGTACACATCTCTAATCCCTTGGCGGTTGACGACAGCTGGAACGCCGATGTAGACATCGTCCAACCCGTATTTGCCGGTTAACAAAGTAGATACCGACAGTACGGAATTCTCATTGCGGAGAATCGCCTTAGTCAGACGCGCGAGTCCCATCGCGATGCCGTAGTAAGTGGCGCCTTTGCGTTCAATGATATGATACGCGGCGTCGCGCACATTGATGAAAATATTGTTTAAATCTTCGTCTGTAGGCTTCCCGTGCGTCTTCCGGTAATCTTCGAGCGGTTGACCTCCGATGCTGACGTTGCTCCATGCCGGAAGCTCGGTGTCTCCGTGTTCGCCTATAATGTAGGCGTGGACGTTGCGCGGATCGACCTCAATCTGCTCTCCAAGCAGATAGCGAAGGCGTGCCGTGTCCAGAATCGTACCGGATCCTATGACGCGATTTGCTGGCAAGCCGGAATATTTCCATGTCGCGTATGTAAGCACGTCTACCGGATTGGTGGCAACCAGGAACAGTCCGTTGAAGCCGCTGTTCATGACTGATTCAACGATAGACTTGAATATTTTCGCATTTTTTTCGATGAGATCGAGACGTGTTTCGCCAGGAGCTTGGTTCGCACCGGCTGTGATGACGACCAAATCGGCATCTTTACAATCGCTGTAGTTCCCAGCCCAAATTCGCATGTTGGATGCGAATGGAAGACCGTGGTTTAGATCCATCGCGTCGCCCTCCGCTTTTTTATGGTTGGCGTCGATAATGACTAATTCGGAAGCTAAGCCCTGATTGAACAAGGCGAATGCATAGCTGGATCCGACGAATCCCGAACCGATCAATGCAATGCGGGATACTTTGGATATTTGGGTCATAATGTGTATTGCCTCCTTTGTGCTCAATGAAGCATGAGACAGCTTGTTCAAAATATGTAACAATTAAATTTTAACCAATATTCATACATATAGCCAACCTAAAATGAAAATTTCATGAAAGGAGGCATCACGACGTTATCGAGAGATGTAAAATGCAATTAAATTAAAAGCTTTCCTCTCGATATGAGGAGGCTCTGATTTTGAGCGGTAATGCGCCCAAGATTATTAGTTCGACTATATCAATTTTTCTCGAAATATATGTGTTTTGTGAAATGTGTTCTGTGGTTGTAAATCGTGCATGGAGTGCTCGTTTATATGTGAGTGGCCCCGAAACGTTTGCAGGAAAATGAGGAAGGAGTTATCTTGGAGATATGGATGACAATTCAGAAGTAACGATATGAATATAAAGGAGGCAGTTATGATGGCGAATTTGACGGTGAAAGTGGAAGGAATGACTTGCGGACATTGCAAGCAATCGGTCGAACGGGCCGTTGCTGGCATCGGCGGACAAGCACAGGTGGACCTGGCGGCGAAGCAAGTGAGTGTCACTTATGACGAGACGGCAGTAAAGCCGGATCAGATTCGCGAAGCGATCGAGGACCAAGGTTTCGATGTGATCTCGTGATCGTAAATGAATGATGCAAGGTGAAAAGTTGGTATTTTCATCGGTTTCTCCACATGGTATGATCGAGCTTAGAAGGGAACAGATTGAATAAAGGAGGTCCGTTGATGCAATTACGAGTGACACCAAAGGCGGCACAGCGGTTTCAGACCGATTGGGGATTCACAGCAGGAGATACGGTGCGCGTATTCGTGCGCTACAGTGGATTCAGCGCTTCGGGACCTTACTCTTTCGGCATCATGAAAGACAGTCCGCAATATCCTGGCGTAACCGAAGTCGTGGACGGCATTACATTCTACATGGAGCAGAACGATCTGTGGTTCTTGGACGATCGCGAGCTGACCTTAGATGAGAACGGGGAAGACATCGTGTTCCTGAATGAAGGAATGTCCATATAGCGTGTGTATTTTCATTGCCAAGCTAGGCATACTTGGGAGACGAGTATGGGTTCGACTTTCTGGGGATGCATTACCGGAAGACATGGGAGAAGGTAAACCTATTCTTAATCAAAATTGACTGGTATATCAGGAAAAGGTTAACCCTTTTCTGGAACCAAAAGAAAAATCGTCGTTACAAACACAGCAAACCCAGACAGGCGGCCGCAGCGGCACAGCTTGCGGGACTTAAGAAACTCGTCGTGTAAGGAAAGTACTTTAATGAGCAAGTAAGAAGAACATCGGAAACCCGGATGAGGGAAAACCTCACGTCAGGTTTGATGAGGAGGGGCTGAAATTTACTCAGCCCTTTACTTTACTGCTCATCCATTTGGAAAAAGCACTTGTCATCCGCTGCAAGACAGTTTATAATCGTTCTCAATTGGAAGGGTGTCCATCACGTTCCAACACAACTGCATATCAGGGAACAGGCGCTTTGCGAACATGTCAAAGCTTAATAGGGAAGTTCGGTTCAAGTCCGACGCGGTCCCGCCACTGTATCAGAAGAGGTGTAGCCTTCAGGCCACTGGTTTCGCTAATGCAACCGGGAAGGCCGCTAACACCGATGACGCTGAAGCCAGGAGACCTGCCTGTTCTGGCAGCACTGATTGTACCTACGGGAGATAGGGAAGTGTTCGTAAACATGGAAATCGCGTGTCGATGTCCGGCGCAGCCGGATGGCACGATGATAGGAAAGCGATGAGCCATTATTCCGTCATGGACGTTTACGGGACATCTCTGTCAGTTGGCAGGATGTCCTTTTTTGTGGTTTCCTTATGGCGAATAATGTTATATGCTAATTCCGTGTTAACAGATAGAAATTGTCCCTATTTGTCCCGCGGGGGAATCACATATGGAGAGGAGCAAGGATAATGACAGCATCATCAGTAAAGACAAGTGCAGCAGGATATCCGCGCATCGGCTATGATCGCGAATGGAAGAAAGCGTTGGAGCAGTATTGGGCGAAAAAGATTTCGGCTCAGGAGCTGGAGCAGGAATTAGACAAGATTGAATTGCAGCGATTGACCAAAATGCAACAAGCCGGTCTCGATTACATTCCTGTAAACGACTATTCTTGGTACGACCATGTGCTCGACATGACTACGATGTTCGGACTCATCCCTTTACGTTATTCGTATGAAGGCGGGGAAGTATCGCCTGATCTCATGTTTGCTCTTGCACGTGGAACCCAAGATGCAGTTGCTTGTGAAATGACGAAATGGTTCAACACGAACTATCACTATATTGTGCCAGAATGGGAAGGTCGTGCGCCACAGCTTACTTCCAACCGGCCGCTGCAAGCTTATCGCAAAGCGAAGCTTCAGTTGGGCATCGAAGGCAAGCCGGTCATCATTGGTCCTTACACGTATGTGCGCTCCTTGAAGGGGGTTCCCGCAGGAGAACGTCTGCAGGTCCTGAAGCAGTTCATCGGTGTGTACAGCGACATTCTTCGCGAGCTTGAAGCGGAGGGCGTTCCGTGCGTACAGCTGGATGAGCCGGCGTTCGTCTTGGCAATGAAGCCAGAAGATTGGCAGGCTGTGCAATCCGTATACGAACAGCTGCGGATAGCGGCTCCGACGCTTCCGTTATGGGTGCAAACTTATTTCGATGCGGTATCGGATTACGAAGCATTCGTTCAACTGCCGGTCAATACGCTGGGGTTGGATTTCGTGCATGGCAAAGCAAGCAACGAAGCCGCGCTTCGCAAGTCGGGCTTCCCTCAAGATAAAACGTTAGCGCTCGGCGTTATCGACGGCCGAAACATATGGCGTGCTGATCTGCAAGAAGCGGCGGAGTGGCTGGAATCCGTTGCGAGCATCGTGCCGAAGGAACGATGGATCGTACAGCCGTCATGCAGCCTGCTGCATGTGCCGTTGACGGCGACGCGCGAGACAGAGCTTCCGGAGGTAATTCGTGAGGCGTTGGCCTTCGCGGATGAGAAGCTGGAGGAGACGGTGCAATTAGCCCGTCATATCGCGCAGCCTAGTGAAGCAACGCGCGCCGCTCTGAATGACAGTGCCGCGCGCGTCCTTTCATGGCGCAACGAGCCTTCCCGCCAGCGTGCAGATATCGTCGAAGCATTGCACGAGCTGCTGGAGGAGGAGAAGGCGAAAGGAATTAAACGCACGCCTTATGAGGAGCGCCGAGTGCTGCATTCGAAGCGCTGGCCGGAACTCCCGCTCTTGCCGACGACGACAATCGGCAGCATGCCGCAAACGGCGGACATTCGCCGGGCGAGATTGCGTTACCGCAAGGGAGAGTGGGATGCCAAAACGTATGAAGCTTTCCTGGAAGATGAAATGACGCGTTGGATTCGCATCCAGGAAGACATCGGCATCGATGTGCTCGTGCATGGCGAGTTCGAGCGTACGGACATGGTTGAATACTTTGGCGAAAAATTGGACGGCTTCGCCTTTACCAAATTCGGCTGGGTGCAATCTTACGGCTCCCGCTGCGTTAAGCCGCCGGTTCTCTACGGGGATGTCGCGTTCACAGAACCGATGACCGTGAAAGAGACGGCGTTCGCCCAGTCTTTGACTGCGCAGCCGGTTAAAGGCATGCTCACTGGTCCGGTGACGATTCTGAACTGGTCGTTCGTCCGTAATGATGTCCCGCGCGAACAAGCGGCATTCCAGCTGGCTTATGCGCTGCGTCAAGAAATTGCCGCCTTGGAGCAAGCCGGCATCGGAATGATTCAAGTGGATGAGCCGGCGGTGAAGGAAGGCATGCCGCTCAAAGCGGAGGATGCATCCTTTTACACGGAGTGGGCCGTGCTTGCATTCCGCTTGGCCACATGCGGCGCGGAGCCTAAGACGCAAATTCATACGCATATGTGCTATTGCGATTTCTCCGACATGGTGGACACGATTCGCAAGATGGATGCGGACGTCATCTCATTGGAGACAGCGCGCAGCGGCGGAGATATGATTGCCACACTGGAGAAGCAGCATTACGAGCTCGGAATCGGACTTGGAGTGTATGACATTCACAGTCCGCGCGTTCCCTCCGTGGAAGAGATGGAGCAGCTGATTGAGCAAGCACTGGCCGTGCTTCCTGTGGAATCGTTCTGGATTAATCCAGATTGCGGCTTAAAGACGCGTCATGAGCCAGAAACGGTCGCGGCCCTTCGCCACATGGTAGAGGCAACAAAACGAGTCCGCCAACAACGAAAAGTTGCGGAAGTGCAGCCGCTCAGCTAAGCGGGGCATGCAACGCAAGAGATGAGTAAATAAGACACGTCCATCCGGATGACAAGGCACGGAAATTTTACTTTCTGTGACTGCGCTAAGGATGGACGTGTTTTAGTATCGAGCTAGAGAAGTGATTCGGCGCCGTCAATCATAATTTGCGCGCCGGTGATATGGCTTGCGGCGTCGGATGCAAGAAAGGCAACCAGATCAGCGACCTGTTCGGGAGACCCTGGCCCATGCTCAAGCGGCTGACTGCCTTCCGGGTAAGTCATCGGGATTTCGATGTCCTTCACGGACGGTTTCCGGTTCGTATTCTCTTCAATGTGCGTCTCAATGGCTCCCGGACAAATGACGTTGACTCGTATTTTATAACGAGCGAGCTCCAGCGCAGCCATTTTGGCAAATGCCACTTGAGCTGCCTTGGAAGAACTGTACGCACTCATGCCGAATCCGGAGAACTTTCTGCTGCCGTTAATAGAGCTTGTTATGATGATGCTGCCGCCTTGCTTTTTCAAATAGGGCAGAGCATACTTCACGGTGACGAATGTTCCAGTCAGGTTGACCTTCATCGTCTCCTCCCAGTCCTCGACTTTCAACTCTTCAATGGAAGAGAGCACGCCGTTAATGCCCGCGTTCGCGAATACCGCCTTAATGTCTCCACATTGCTCGGCAACCTGCTTGACTGCGTCTTCTACCCGTTTTGGATCTTTCAAATCCACATCATAAGCGTATGCTTGTCCAGGGAATCGCTTGGCAATGTATTCTTCCGTCTGCTGTGTACGCTCGTCCTTCAGGTCGAACAGCGCGACAGTCATGCCTGCCTCCGCCAGACGTATCGCAGCCGCCCGGCCAATTCCCGACCCTGCTCCGGTTACGATGGCTGTTCCTGTCATCTGATGTGTAGTCGTGGATTGCTGCGTGTTCATATATCGTTGCCCCTTTTGTCATATCAATATTTTTGATGATTCATGTTGATATTGATCCACTGATTGTGGATTTGGTTAAACCTACCTGTCATGCGTCATGTGAACCATATTGAATCTATGTTATAATGGATATGTAAGCGAATACATTATTCCTGTTTCCATCTGCATAACATAGGAAAACAGAGAGGTGGGTTCAGACATGCTCTGGTTTAAACGTCGGAAACAACAACAGAAACAAGAGAATGCTCCTGTACATGTGTCCTTGCAAGACGTAAAAAGAGCAGTGCTTCAGTTCGAGAACGACATGCCTGAACAAATTCAACGCACGACTTTGCTGAAAGAGGACCAAAGTATTGATCTGAAGCGTATCAGCCGTTATTTAGGCGGCGTATCGGATCAGAAGTTCTATATGTCCCGTTATACGTATGAAATTTTCGAGGAGAATGATATGCTCATCCCTCTTTATTTGGATATAGTTCAGACCGCGGTTGACGATTATATGGATGAGCATAAAGATTTGCCCGTCATGACCGGTACCCGGAACCGGCAGGTGCATTACGATTTGTTAATGCAGCGGCATTATTTGAAGGAAGTGCCCCCGATCCCGCTCTATCTCACGACAGAGCAGTTCCTGCTTACACATGAACCGGATTGGCATCGTCCCGGAATAATTCAATAACGTGCGAAGGGCTCTTTTTCCTGAAGTGGAAATAGGGTCCTTTTTTGCGCTTGGAAATGATATGCTAATAGAGATCATGGACATCATCGGCTGGATTGCAGAACAGATATTCAAGAAGTGAAGAAGGAAGCGCAGTGACTGTCGTGGGTTGGCGAAATGCCCTCAATGAATGGTTCCACATCGTAAATGACACTCTATAAATGCATGTTCAAACCGTGAACGACTGTGAACAGAGAAGCATATTATCGGAAGGAATGGAGCGCAGCACATATGTCTACCTATTGGCAGCAGCTAGAACAGGAGCTTCCCCATTGGTTGGAGGAGAGCAGGAAGACAGCAGCAAAAGGTGCAGTCGCCACGTATATTCCCGGCTTGGCAAATGCTCCGCGCGATGCGCTTTGCATTTCCCTGTTAGGAACGCAAGGTGAGCAGGCTCATGCAGGTGATTGCGGCTTTAAGTTTACGATGCAGAGCATATCTAAGGTGTTCTCTCTGCTGCTGGCTCTATTGGATAGCGGAGAGGCTAAGGTGTTCGAGAAGGTAGGCATGGAGCCTACAGGCGATGACTTCAATTCGATCCTGAAGCTGGAGCTAGTGGATCCCGGCAAGCCGTTCAATCCGTTCATCAATGCGGGTGCCATTGCGATTGCCTCGCTCATCGAAGGCCAGAGCCCGCGTGAGAAGGCAGAGCGCATGCTGGAATTTGTGCGTACGTTGGCTGACGATGACACGTTGACGTGGAATGAGCACGTCTATGAGTCCGAGAAGGCGACTGCGCATCGCAATCGCTCGCTCGCTTATTTTTTGAAGGATAACGGCATTCTAGAGGATGACGTGGAACCTACGCTGGACGTATATTTTCGCCAATGTGCCATTGAAGTGAACACGACGCAGTTGGCTCGGATGGCGCTCGTGCTGGCCAATCATGGCTGTGATCCGGTGACCGGAAGATGCTTTATCCCAAGACATTATGTACAAATCGTCAATTCGTTCATGGTGACGTGCGGCATGTACAATGCTTCAGGCGAATTCGCAATTCATGTGGGCATTCCGGCGAAGAGCGGGGTGTCGGGCGGAATTCTTGCGCTTATTCCGGGTCAAATGGGCATCGGTCTCGTAGGTCCCTCTCTAAATGAAAAGGGGAATAGTGTCGCAGGCGTACAATTGCTGGCAGCGTTGTCCGAACGCTATGATTGGAGTATTTTTTAAAAAGGCACATCTTTTTCTCACTACTCATAGGCTGTCATATATATTAAATTAGGAACGATAATAATCTTTAACAATAAAGGAGTGAATCCATGTCACCTTATGTGCCAGGAGCTACTTACCGCATCGGCTCGATTCAACGTATCGGACCCGTACAACGTATCGGTTCCGTACAACCTGTGCGTCCTGTGACTCAGCCTCCGTTTCGGCCGGATGAATACCCGCCTGTCAATCCGTCGCTATTTATCACATCCGCGGCGAATTCTCATCAACTTGCTCAGCAAGCTGCCAAAGTACTGGAACGGATTCGGCAGTCCAAGGAATTGGCGAGCAACATTATGGATGCTGCGCAGCGCGGCAATGATCAGGAAGTGCTCCGAATCATCCGCGGTGCGGGCGCAAGCTCCGCCTTGGCGGTCAAATTTTCCCCCGAAGGCATTCAGCTGATTTTTAAAACAGAAGAAGAATCGCAGAGTTGCTGTGAGCTCGTCGTGAAGATGCGTTGGAGTTGAAGTTGAATGGACAATCGTCAAATCGACATCAGAACATACGTATCGCTCTCTATTATCTTGGCTCTTTTTATCATCGTCATTTTTGGATTTTTTCATCTCCGGCAAGGTCCCGGCCCTAACTTGTATCAGTACGAGACCTTTACAAGCAAAGAACAGATCCAGCTTCATATCGTAAAAACTGCAGCAGATAATATTGAACCGATCTCGATAGCGACGAACGTGAAGGACAGCGGCTATATGGGAATCAATGCAGGCTTCTTTTACGAAGGTAATCTGTTGAGCGTCGCGATTGTGAATGATGACCCTGCAAATGGATCGCCTGCGGATTTCGGCTCGGGCGGCAGCAATGTCAAATATGAACGAGGAACATTCGTCTTCGACAAAGTTGCAAAGAAAACTTCGATTCAGGCCGTACAAAGTGCAGCGGACATTCAGGTCATGAACCGGGGGCACTATTGGGCGGTAGGAGGCATTAGCATGAGCTTGAATGATCTGCGCTGGAAGGAGCGGGCAGAGAAAGAAGCGCTGCCAGCTATGTATGAGGCCCGCTTGCGTTCTGGCATTCTGTATGATGAAGCAGCAAATGTCTATGCGACTGTAACTCCGGACCGCGTTACCGCAGAGCAATTTCGGCAGGCCATATATGAATACATGAGCATAAAAAATATTATCGGAGATGGAATCTTTCTGGACGGAGATGGCTCGGCGCAGCTCTATGTGCGTGAGCAACACATACGTGGCGATGAGCGCAAGGTGTACGCCATGCTTCGTCTGCTGCAATGATGATGCCGACTTGCAAAGGCTGTCGGAGTGCATAGGTAACTCTGTAACAAACAAGCGCCTGATCAGTTATCGATCAGACGCTTGGAACAGAGAAGTTGTTCTTATTCGTTCGAAGACGCAGCAAATGTCTCAAGAATGACGGTGCGTTCAATCGGGAAGCGTCCTGAGCCATGAGCTGGGGCAGCCGCCTGTCCCAATGTAATCAGCATGACAGGCACATAACGGTCAGGAACCTGGAATGCCTTGACAAGTTCAACGCGGTTAAATCCGCCGATAGGACACGTATCGTAGCCTTTTGCTTTGGCAGCCAGCATCAGCTGCATCGCGGCCAAGGAGCCGTTGCGAATGGCTTCCTCGACGCCAACCGTCGCGGAGGATGCGTATGCGCGTTGAATATTGCCCAGAAGCGTATCGTACACCTGCTGCGTAATCGCGCCAGCGTTCAAAGCCGCTCCATAGATTTCATCCGCCACAAGGTTGGCTTGCGTATCGCCAAGGACGACGATAACGGCAGAGCTGTCAACGATCTGTTGTTGGTTATAGGCAATCGGGAGCATACGCTGCTTGTTCTCTTCTTCTTGAATGACGAGAAAGCGCCAGTGCTGCAAGTTCCAAGAAGAGGGCGCCGTTCCGGCAAGCTCCAATATTTCGTTCAGTTCGGCTTCAGGGATACGGACATTGGGCACATATTTGCGAACTGAATGGCGGGAACGCATCGTTTCATCTGATGTTAACGTCTGTTTGTTGTTCATGCGAAGGGATCATCCTTTCGATTCATTTTGCTGAATAGGTATAGTAGTCATTATAATTTTAATTTGAATTAGAACTAACTTATATATAGTAACACGAATAATATTATTGCTACAATGTGTAAATTGTAACCATTGTATGTCGCATTGTCAGGTTCCCAATTCAGCGAAATTGTTATGCCCTAACCTGGCTGATACAAGACTAGTTGCACGCTTTATGATTAGACTCATAGCCATATCATTTGAATGAGAAGTATAGATAGCTATTCATTTGCGCAAAAGTGTTACCCCGGTTTGTAACCCGCCGCCACGACTGGAGAAGATTGCATTGTACTCTGGAAATGACGATAATATCAGTAACGACCTGCCTCTGATGTTTGAATTCAGTCGAGGGCAGAGGAGATAAGGGCGGGAGAAAAAGATAGCGGAGACGATAGGTATGCCTTTTAATGAAAATGAGCTCAATACGGAGCAGCGAATTCAGATTGGTCTGGCCGGATGGGGAGATCATGATGCCATATATGAGCCCGGAACGAAAGCTAACGAGAAGCTTGGCGTGTACGGTTCGCATTTCCCGTTGGTGGAGCTCGACAGCTCGTTCTATGCGGTACCGACCCCAGAGCGCATGATAAGCTGGAGCGAACAAACGCCGGAGCAGTTCGGCTTCATCGTTAAGGCTTATCAAGGCATGACCGGACATTCACGGGGGAAGATTCCATTCGATGACGCGAAGACGATGTTCATGGTGTTCCGGGACGCCGCGGAGACGCTTTGCGCTGAGGGGAAACTGAAGGCGGTTCTATTCCAATACCCGCCATGGTTCAACTGTGCGCGCAAGCATGTGGAGATATTGCGCCGGACGAGAGAATGGATGGATGGCTTGCCGCTGGCATTGGAATTTCGCCATCAAAGCTGGTTTGCTCCTGATATGCGCGAGCGAACACTCGCCTTTATGCGTGAGGAAGGCTGGATTCACAGCGTGTGCGACGAACCGCAGGTAGGCGAAGGCTCGGTTCCTACCGTGCTTGAGCCAACGCATGACGGAGCCACGATGGTACGCTTGCATGGACGCAACGATTCCGGTTGGCAATCGTCCAGCCAGCCGAACTGGCGGGAAGTCCGCTATTTATACCGGTATTCGGAACAAGAACTGACAGAATGGAAGCAGCATCTGCACATCTTGCTGCAATCCACCAAGAAATGCTGGGTTATCTTCAACAACAACTCAGGCGGCGACGCAGCATCCAATGCGAAGCAGCTTATGAAGTTGCTTCATATGAATGTTCCGCCAATGCCGCTGAAGCAGATGACGCTGTTTGAATAATATAGAACACATATGACTTGGACAGCCTTCCCGTATATGCAGGGAAGGCTTTTATTATATAATTCCATTTTGTGATACTGATATTTATTGTTAATGGTGAAATTCAACGTTAATGGCGTACTGCCAATTCATCAGCGGGATGTGATCAATTGTATGTGATTGCCTGAAGGGTCGCACGTGAACGGAATCTCGTTATCTGTCTTCACAGGTGCTCCAATCTCCGCTAACCGCTGCAGCACTTGCTGGCGTTCTGCGTCGTCAGGAAAGACGAGGGAGAACCATTTCAACCCGATGCTTTCTGGAGCGGGTGCAGGGGCCCCTTCGCCATTCCAAGTGTTAAGTCCGATATGGTGGTGATATCCTCCGGCCGAGACGAACAGCGCCCGGTTGCGGAATGGGATCGTAATGTCCAATCCTAGTCCATCACAGTAGAACGTCTTCGCCGCTTGCAAATCTGCGACGTGCAGGTGGACATGACCGATGATCGAACCAGATGGAAGACCGGTCCACGGCGTATCGTCCGCCGCGGCCAACAACCCGTCTCCATCTAGCGGATCGCTGACGAAGGGCAGCTCACCGTTACTCCACACCCATTCCGATCGCGGACGATCGGCATACAGCTCGATTCCATTTCCGTCAGGGTCGGATAAATAAATCGCTTCGCTGAATTGGTGGTCTGCCGCGCCCTGCAACGGATAGCCTGTGTGCAGCAAATGGGTGAGCGTGTGCGCTAAATCTTGGCGGCTCGGTACCAAAATGGCAAAATGATATAAGCCAGTGGTGCGCGGCTGCTTAGGCAATGGCTGTGCTTGCTGCTCAATGATCAGTATGGGCCGTTTGCCGTCGGTGGTCAGCTCAGCGACACGATCTTGCTGGCGGAGCAATTGC
The DNA here is from genome assembly GCF_000283315.1 of Paenibacillus sp. OSY-SE. Lineage (NCBI taxonomy): Bacteria > Bacillati > Bacillota > Bacilli > Caryophanales > Paenibacillaceae > Paenibacillus > Paenibacillus sp. OSY-SE. Next base: position 332,512 of record NZ_ALKF01000205.1, read on the forward strand.
AGCCCTATCACTTCGCGATAAAAAGATAAGGAGCGTGTCAGATCGGCAACATATAAATGAACATGGCCAATATGAGTGTCTGTAGAATGTGTATTCATTTGTTATCGTCCCTCCATATTCAAATAGTGTATCGTTACTTCAAAGGATTGATACTGACAGTATACACTATAATAAATATAGTTACTATATAAAATATGATTATTTGTTTTATCTTTTTCTTGACAATTTGCTAATTCTAAAGGAGGATCGGGGAAGTTGTGTTCGTTTCCGGACAGCCTGTTGTACGCATCACGGGAACGAATAAGATTAGATGATTGTGATAGGAGAACTGAACACGTTATGAGTTTATTGACGGTTGAAGAGCTAGGTCACAGCTATGGCGGACGCGAACTGTTTAATGATGTATCCTTCCGTCTTCTGCCGGGAGAGCATGTCGGTCTGGTGGGCGCGAATGGTGCGGGCAAATCGACATTAATGAATATTTTGACAGGACAAGTATTGAAGGACAACGGGAAAGTCGAGTGGACCCCGAAGGTTCGTTATGGCTACTTGGATCAGCATACGAAGCTTACGCCGGGCAAGACGATTCGTGAAGTGCTGCAGGACGCATTCCTTCCGTTGTATGAAATGGAAAAAGAAATGATGGGAATCGCCGATCAGATGGCGGATGCCGATCCGGATACGCTCGAGCAGTTGCTTGAACGGATGGGCGAGATACAAGAAGAATTGGATCATAGCGGCTTCTATATGCTGGATGTGAAGGTGGAAGAAACGGCGAACGGCCTCGGTCTCGGTGCAATCGGCATCGAGCGGGATGTAGCGAGCTTAAGCGGCGGACAGCGGACGAAGGTATTGCTTGCGAAGCTGCTTCTGGAGCAGCCGAATGTATTGCTCTTGGATGAGCCGACCAACTATTTGGATGTAGAGCATATCGGTTGGCTGACAAGTTATTTGCAGAATTATCCCTATGCCTTTGTGCTTATTTCCCATGATACGGAATTTATGAACAAGGTCGTGAACGTGATCTACCATTTGGAATTCGCCAAATTGACGCGTTATACGGCTAACTACGAGAAATTCCTAGATATGGCGGAAATGAATAAAAGTCAACATATTAGTGCTTATGAAAAGCAGCAAGAGTTTATCAAGAAGCAGGAAGACTTCATCCAGCGCAACAAAGCGCGCTATTCGACTTCCGGTCGTGCCAAGAGCCGCGAGAAGCAGCTGGATCGGCTGGAACGAATCGATCGGCCAGAGGAAGCGGTCAAGCCGACGTTTGTGTTCAAGGAATCCCGCGCCAGCGGCCGACTTGTCGTAGAGGCGAAGGGCTTACAGGTAGGTTACGATCGTGCGCTGCTGCCGGAACTTAACTTTTCGATTGAGCGCGGTGACAAAATTGCGATCGTCGGTTGCAACGGGGTCGGTAAATCGACGCTTCTGAAGACGATGTTGGGCGTCATTAAGCCGTATGGCGGAGAGGTGTACTTGGGTGACTTCTTGTACCCGTCCTATTTTGAACAAGAAGTTAAAGCGCCAGCAGGCACACCTATTGATGAAGTGTGGAATGCCTTCCCGCATATGAACCAGCATGAAGTGCGGGCCGCGCTTGCGCGCTGCGGGTTGAAGAACGAGCATATTACCCGTCAGCTCCGCATGCTGAGCGGGGGAGAGCAGGCGAAGGTGCGTCTGTGCACGCTGCTCATGAATGAAAGCAACTGGATCGTCTTCGACGAACCGACGAACCATCTAGACGTTGTCGCGAAAGAAGAGCTGAAGCGTGCGTTGAAGGAATATAAAGGCACCATTCTGCTCGTATGCCATGAGCCTGATTTCTATGAAGGATGGATATCAAAGGTGTGGGACGTCGAACAGTGGTCGATGAATCAGTAAGGATATGGAAAGTGAAAGAAAGCTGGACTCTTTTCAGAAATTTCTACTTTCTTTCAACCATATCTTGATGTATACTACACAAACAACATATTAATAGCACGCATGTTTAATAAGGAGGAATTGGCGCCTTTATTAAACAACGAGCAATATATCGATGTTTTTCTCGTATATGTGCAGGAATAGGCCTGCACGTCTCTACCCGATCACCGGAAATGATTGGACTACGGGGAACCTGAACGTGAATGCCACATTGAACGAGAGAGCTGATTGGCTCGTGTCATCCGGCATCATTCACGATCCTTCTCTTGACTCTCATTAGCAAGAGATATGGTTCATTATTAATGGAAATGTGAATGCCCTTGTTTGAGACAGCGCCCGCTGATTTTAGTGACGCATACTTATAACGGGGCTTCCGACTTCTCATTAGCCCGGTCTAGTTATTTCCACTTTGGAAATCAATAGATCGGGTTTTTGTGCATTTATGAGAGTCAGGCAGCATGGATGTATATCGCGATGTGCAGAACGCAATCAGACTTTTAAGATCAAACATAAGACATAAGGGGGAGCCTTCTGTGAAACAACTACAAGATAAAGTGATGCAAGAAGGATTAGTTCTAAGCAACCAAGTATTGAAAGTAGACTCTTTTTTGAATCATCAGATGGATCCAGTGTTGATGTACGAAGTGGGGAAAGAATTCGTTCGCCGTTATGCGGGAGAAAAGATTACGAAAGTACTTACGATAGAATCCTCGGGCATTGCGCCGGGCGTCATGGCTGCCTTGGAGCTGAACGTACCACTCATCTTTGCCCGCAAGCAGAAATCATTGACCTTGCGTGATGATATTATCGTTGAGAAGATCTATTCCTTTACGAAGCAGGAGAGCAATGAAGTAACCGTATCGAAAAAATATTTGTCTGCGGACGATCGTGTACTTATTATTGACGATTTCCTGGCGAACGGGGAGGCTGCTTCCGGTTTGGCGCGCATCGTGGAACAAGTCGGCGCTGCCGTAGTCGGGTTCGGCATCGTGATCGAGAAGTCGTTCCAGCCAGGACGCAGCATGCTGCTTGACGCTGGCTACCGGGTCGAATCTCTTGTACGCGTCGCTTCTCTTCAAGACGGCAAAGTAAGCTTTGTGGAAGAGGAGCAGGAGGTGCCGGCTCGATGAGCAAGGTCGACAACCATGTCTTCCAGCGCAACCGCCATCCGCTGCAGACGTTCTCGCTTGGTCTGCAGCACGTGCTTGCGATGTATGCGGGTGCGGTCATCGTTCCCATTATTGTCGGGAGCGCGCTCGGTTTCACATCAGAGCAGCTTACTTATCTCATTGGAATCGACCTGTTAATGTGCGGCATCGCGACATTGCTGCAGGTGTTCACGAATCGCTTCACGGGCATCGGCCTGCCCGTCGTACTCGGCTGCGCGTTTCAGGCTGTTACGCCCATGATTGCAATCGGCAGTGATTTTGGAATTCCGTATATATACGGCTCCATCATTGCAATGGGCCTGTTCGTCGTTCTGTTCGGTGGTCTGTTCGGCAAGCTGATTCGCCTGTTCCCTCCGGTTGTCACGGGCTCGGTCGTTACGATTATCGGGGTGACGCTTATACCGGTCGCTTTTAATGATCTGGGGGGCGGTCAGGGAAGCCCCGATTTTGGCAGTCCGGAAAATTTGCTGCTCGGCTTCGGAGTGCTTATTTTCATCGTCATTATGAATAAAGTATCGACAGGCTTCCTGCGTGCGATATCGATTCTAGTCGGATTGGCCGTCGGAACGATCGCTGCAGGGTTTATGGGGAAAGTTGATTTTACGCCTGTAATGGAAGCGGGCTGGTTCCATGCCGTGCAGCCATTCTACTTCGGCGCGCCGAAATTCAATGTCACTGCCGTACTGACGATGATTATCGTCGCAATGGTCAATATCGCTGAATCGACCGGCGTATTCATGGCGCTCGGCAAAATATTGAACCGCGATCTGGACGGCAAGGATTTGGCGCGCGGCTATCGTGCGGAAGGGCTCGCGATCATGATCGGCGGCGTGTTCAATGCCTTCCCTTACACGACATACTCGCAGAACGTCGGCCTCATCCAGATGAGCCGTGTGAAGACGCGCGATGTTATCGTCGTGGCCGGCGGCCTGCTCGTGTTGCTGGGTTTCGTGCCGAAGTTCGCAGCCTTAGCGCAGCTTATCCCGCACTCTGTATTGGGCGGAGCTATGGTCGCCATGTTCGGCATGGTTGTCTCGAGCGGTCTCCGAATGCTCGGTTCGCAGGTCGATATGAACCGCCACGAGAACTTAATCATTATCGCTTGCTCGGTCGGTATGGGACTCGGCGTTACGGTCGTCCCCGAAATATTCGAGAGCTTGCCAGAAACAATGCGCATACTGACAGACAACGGCATCGTGGCCGGTACGTTTACGGCGCTCATACTGAACCTGCTATTTAACGGATTGAAACAACCGTCAACTAATGCGGAACCTCATCATGACGAAGAGCCGCACGTAGCATAAGAATGGAACATGTATAGGACAGCCCGTACCTCTGAGGAGGACGGGCTATATTTGTATTGCTCAGCACTCATCCCGTCCGTTGGAATCTGTCCAATGTAATTTGATTCAATTACCGCGGCGGCGTTTTTCATTGGAAATGATCCAACAGAAACAGCCTTAAACCACTATATTAGGAAAAAGGCGTGATTTGACTGGATGATTTCCAGTGGAATGATAATACCTCTGCTTGAAATGGTGTTAACACTGTATATTTTCCAATGGCCGACAGGATGTGCGTGAATTTCCTCGGAAAGAAACCGATTTTTTCAAGCTTTAAAGAACCACACAAGCGTTCTCTATCTGGACCATTTTCTCGACATTTTACCCCGTATATAGATTCGTGTAAAAGACAATTATCGTGTCTATTTAGTCTTTGCCCAATCTCCCCGTAGCTCAGAAGCTTTAATCAACGAGTTGGATTCTGCCAAATGGGGGTAGTGAATCACAGGGGAAAATTTCTGCATAGAGAAGGGATAATTCTGAGTGAGGTAAAGGGCAGGGTGGAGCTAGAATCAAAGATGATGAGCTGAGAAAGGGTGCATTCAGCGTATGGGAAGTTGGAGTTTCTGAGGTGACGGTAGAGTGTAGCTAGGATGATGAACAAGGAACAGGTTGCATTCATTGGCCCGGAAGTGGAGTGTTCCTGAGGTAAAGGGAGTGTGGAGCTAAGTTGATAAACTGAGAAATGGTTGCATTATTTCAATGTGCGAGGCGTGGGGGATTCTGAGGAACGGGGAGAATGAAGCTAAGATGATGAACTAAGAACGGCCGCATTTCAGCGTACAGGAAGTGAAGTGGGTTTAAGGAAAGGGCAGAGCGTATCAAAGTAGTATTGGAGGGGGGCGGTAAGGTGCAGGGATGCTTAGGCGCTTAGGTGCTTAGGTGCGGGATACTGAGATGTTGAGAATGAGATGTTGAGATATTGAGATGATGAGGTGGTTGTGCTGCCAAGCAACATGAGTCATGTTGTGAAACGAAAAAAAAGAACCGCGGGCAGCGGTCCTGGAAACAACAGGGGCATGGCAGCTGGTGAACAGGGTAGCGTTCGATCAGTCGGGCATCGCGTCGATTTTTTTGCGGTATTCACCGGGGCTGAGGCCGGTTGTGTTTTTGAACATGCGTATAAATGAATTCACGTTGTGGTAACCGACACGCGCCGCCACATCAAGGATTTTCAGTTCTGGCTGCCGCAGCAGCCGCTTCGCCTGTCTGATTCGCATGTCGTTCACATATTGGCTGAATTTCATGCCGGTCTTTTCTTTAAAGTACGTGGATACGTACCCGCTGGTCAACTGCAGTTCATCGGCGATGGTATCGAGCGAAATGTCCTCCCCGTAATGCTCTTCAATATATTGCTTCACGAACTTCGTCACCGAGTCCTCCTCATGCAGGCTCTGGGCAATCAGAGCGGCGGCATCATGCAGAAAGGCGAGCAGATAGTCATGCAGCCTGCCCAAGTGGTATCCTCTTTTTACATGGTCCCAGTCAGCAAACTTCGCCTTTAGCGCTTCCGTCGGCAAATTGAGGGCAGAGAGACCTTTGTACACGGCTTGAATGCAATCATCCGTGAACCGTTGTACGTCTTCCCCCGTCGCACGCATCTCATGGAATCTGCGCATTATTTTATCTAACCAAGACTTCAGCGCATCCTCGTTCCCGCTCACCAGCACGGCGTTCAGCTGTTGCTCCTCCTGACCCGTCATGGATATCTCACTCTGCGGCAATGACACGCGGATGAGCTCTGTTTCCTCATGAAACAGGCGCTGCCGCTCCATGCAGATCGTTTCCTCGTAAGCAGCGTTGAATTCGGCGGATGAGGCATATGCGGAGCTGATGGCGATCGTAAAGAACAAATATTCTTTATCGTGGTCGAAAACCTGCTTAAGTGTGTGGACGGACTCCTCAAGTGGCTCTTCCTCTTCGCGCAGCATAACCAGTGCGATAATCTGATCTCGTTCCATCTGAAAAACGAGCGCTTCCTCGTATTTGGCGGATAAAGACGATTGGATGAATTCCATCACGAAATAGGCAGTGCGTCCTGTGGAAGCTTCGGACGTCCAGTCGTGGCTCTGCTTCCGATACAGCTTGAACAGTGCCAGACGGTATGGGCGTTCTTCCTGCAGCAGTTCCTGAAAATCAGCGCTTCGCGTATGTATCATTTTCAGCTTGTTCGTATAGAAATAGTGGCGCAGCAGGGAGTTTTTCCGCATCAGATCGCGATTCATGCTCTGATTGCTCATGAGCAGCTGTTGTACGTTTGAACCGATTTCCTCTAACTCAATAATCCCTTTGTATTTGAGCGCGTCCGCGCGTTTCAATTGGATTGTCCGCAGGAGACTGCGAATCGGTTGATGAATACGCATGCTGAACCAGATAGAAGCCGCCAATCCGATAACGAGAACAAGCGCTAGAATGCCGATCAGCATCCAATTAAGCTTGGCGATTTGAGCCGAGAGACTGGATGCAGAGATGACATTCACATATACGGAGCCGGTAACTGGTCCTTTTAAGTAGAAGAAAAACAGGTCTCCATCGTGTACATATTCTTTGTCCCTCTGATAAGCGGCCATCGCCTGAGCAGTATTGAAATGCTCTGCAGTGCCGAACAACAGGGAGCTAGTATCCGGGGACAGAATACCGAATCCATCCGATACCGGAGGCTGATAGGCGCGAAGGAACGCGTCCGCATTCAGAAAGGCGCTTACATAAAAATGACGCTGCAGCTTGTTCTTGACGACGAGCGGAATAAGATTTCCTTTGCGCAGCGCTTGGCTTATACCTTTCTCCGAGAATTCTCTTGCTGGGAACAGCTTAGTGGACTCCGATTGGTTGAACTGTTCCATCCAGAAGGAAGGGGAGTAGTCGGCACTGGCGTAGAACTTTCCATACATCTGTTCCGGTGTGTTGATTCCGTCCTTCTCAATGACAAGCTTCGGTTCGCGGAACGCAATGGCAATGTTGTCCACGTAAGGATAGAAGCTGCCTGACATTTTTTTGAGCTGAATCCGGATCTGGTCGGCAATGTCGTACCGGATGCGGTCGTTGTTCAGCGTAAATGAGGAGACGGCATCGTCCATGTATAAACTTAACATCGATGTTGTCAACATGCCGAGCTGCCGCTCATAGTTATCAACGGCATGCTGCAGGCCAGCTTCATTATAACGGATGATTTCCTCCTGCATGAGGGAGCGGAAGAATGCAAACGACAGCACGTGGAATGACAGCAGCAGCAAAATGATGACTAAAAAGCTGGCGAGCAATTGCATGAATAGGGAACGTCTCTGGGGCTTAATCGATTTGAACGATAGCGCGCGCGGCATGAGCTCCTCCTTTTCAATGAGCGATAAGTGAATCGCACTATAATGGTAGGTGTGATCGCAGTTCTCCACAATATTCTTTTTTCCTCATTTATATGCCGATGTTCGGATTTTAACAAATTCGCAGATGGAGCCGAAACTTTGCCGATAGGCAGGGTGCGCCGTTCCGAATACGATGTCGTTGTTACGAGATGATCACGAGAGGAGGATATGCGAAATCAGACACATCCGCGTCCGGTCTGACAAGAATCTGCTGCGCAAGCTCAATCAGACCAAATATTTATGGCTGTTGTTTCTGCCTTGTTTGCTATATTATGTCGTGTTCAAGTACGCCCCGATGTTCGGTATCGTCATCTCGTTCAAGGACTACAATTTGTTCAAAGGCATTCAGGAAAGCGCTTGGGTCGGATGGAGGTATTACCGGATGTTTTTTGAGAATCCCGATTTCATGAAGCTGATGCGCAACACCTTGCTGCTCGGTGTGTACAATTTGGCGTTCGGGTTCCCAGCCCCGATTGTGTTGGCCGTGCTGTTGAACGAGGTGAAGCATTCGTTCTTCAAGCGCTTCGTGCAAACCGTCAGCTATTTGCCGCACTTTATTTCCAACGTGGTCGTCGCATCGATGGTAGTGATGTTCTTGTCGCCGACTGGGGGCATTCTCCACGAGCTGCTGAAATGGTTCGGCGCGGCCAATGCGAATGTGATGATGGAGCCCGAATGGTTCCGGACTGTATATGTCGCTTCGGAAATTTGGCAGCATGCCGGGTGGGAGACGATCATTTATTTGGCGGCGCTCACGACGCTCGACCCGGTGCTGTACGAAGCGGCCGACATGGACGGAGCAGGAAGATTCCGCAAGCTGTGGCATGTCACTTTGCCTGGGATTCGCCCGACGATTATCATTTTGCTCATTTTGAATATTGGCAAGGTGCTTGAGATCGGGTTCGAGAAAGTGTTTCTGCTCTACAACCCGGCCACTTATGAAACCGCTGACATTATCGGCACCTATGTGTACCGGGTCGGACTCGTGCAAGGCAACTACAGCTACGCGACGGCGATTGATCTGTTCATGGGCATTATTAGCCTTATCTTCGTCATAGCAGCCAATACGATTAGCCGCAGGGTCGGCAATACAAGCATCTGGTGAAGGAGGTGGCATGCGTCATGAGGCAATTTTTCCAAAAAATCAGTCTGTTTCAATGCATCAATGCGCTCATCCTGGCAATCGTCGTCGTTGTTACAGTGTATCCGTTTATTTATATGGCTGTCATCTCCGTGAGCGGGGATGTATACGTCATGAGAGGCGAAGTGTTTCTCTGGCCAAAAGGCTTCAACCTAAAAATGTACAGTCTCGTTTTAGGCGATCTGTCCATTTTGCAGTCCTATTTGAATACGATTATATACACCGTGTTCGGAACAGGCATCGCGCTTGTCATAACGTCAGCGGGGGCATATGCGTTATCTCGCAGCGATATGCTGTTCAACAAAGGGTTCACGTTAATGATTATATTTACGATGTTCTTCAGCGGCGGCATGATTCCCTCCTTTCTCGTCGTCAAGGAGCTGGGCATCATCGATACGGTCTGGGCGATGGTGCTGCCTGGCGCGGTAAGCACGTGGAATTTGATCATCATGCGAACTTTTTTTGCGAACATTCCGAAGGAGCTTGAAGAGTCGGGCAAGATGGACGGTCTGAACGACCTCGGCCTGTTCTTCCGTATCGCGGTTCCGCTGTCCAAAGCCTCGTTCGCCACGATCGGCTTGTTCTACGCGGTATCACTCTGGAACAACTTCTATTTTCCGTTGCTGTATTTGCGCGATCCAGAGCTGTTTCCGCTGCAGGTGCTGCTGCGTAATCTGGTGCTGGCGGGTCAAGTGATGTCGGGGGACGTCACGCAAATCGGGGGTGATCAACTCATCGTGGAGGAGTCGTTGAAATACGCGACGATTATGGTGTCGACACTGCCGATATTGCTCGTATATCCGTTCTTGCAAAAATATTTTGTGAAGGGCGCGCTCATTGGTGCGGTAAAAGGGTGAGACAGATGAAGAAGAGTTCGGCACGCATTCGGAAGTGGACGGCTATAGTGATGGCAGGCTGCCTGCTTGCCTTGGCACTCGCAGGCTGCGCGAAGGAAGGCGGGAAGAGCGGCGCGGATATGGCACAGAAGGGCGGGGATCCGCCTGATAAAAAGATATTTACGATGCTTATCGATTCGAATCCAACCTTCCCGTATAAGAAGGATTGGCCGATATGGAAATGGATTGAAGAGAAGACTGGAGTATCCCTTCGCGTGCAGCTCCCGTCGGGGAAGCTGGCCGATACGTTAAATCTGGTCATCGCCTCGAACAGTTTGCCGGATTTGATGTTCATGACCGATCGCCGGACTGCCAACAAGTATGGTCAGCAGGGGGCGTTGGCGAACATTTTGGATTATACGGACGATATGCCGAACTTCAAGAAGTGGATGGAGAAGTATCCGGAAATGGTGCGGCAGGCGTTGTCTGCGGACGGCAAGCTGTTCATGTTCCCGAATGAAGGCTTCGGGGAGACGAACCGGATGATATGGATGTACCGGGAGGACGTGTTCGCGAAGCACGGTCTGAAGCCGCCGGCCACATTCGACGAGCTGTACGAAGCGGCAAAACAATTGAAGACGCTATATCCGGACAGTTACCCATTCAGCTTCCGGTTCGGCGAAGAATTGGGTATTTTCGTCAACTTGGCGGAGAACTTTGAGACGGGCGGCGACATCTATTACCATTTCGGCTCGAAGGAGTGGGAATACGGTCCGATTCAAGATAATTATAAAAAATTGGTCGAAGCAATGCATCGGATGTACAAGGACGGTCTCATTCCGCCGGATTGGCTGTCCATCCAGACGAAGCAGTGGCAGGATATCGTGTCGACGAACAAAGCGTTCATCACGGTCGATTACATCAGCCGGATTGATTTCTTCAATATCCCGCTGCGCAAGGACGACCCGTCATTCAATCTGGCCTTTATGGAGCCGCCTGCCGGCTGGGCGGGCGCAAAGCAATTCAATCCGTACTTGCACACGCTGGAGACTGGGCTGACTGTTGCCTCCACTTCATCTCACATCACAGATGTCATGAAGTATATGGATTTCTTCTATTCCGAGGAAGCTCGTGTCATCGCGAGCTGGGGGAAAGAAGGCGAAACGTTCACGACGGAGGGCGGCACGCGCAAGTTCAAGGCTGACTTCGCCGATGCGGTTGATTTGCGGTCAAAGACGGGCATCGCGACGAACGGCGCTTATACATGGATCGATTACGATTCCCAGCTCGCCCTCGCATCGGAGGATTTGCAGAAGGCTTACGTACAAGCGCGCAAGTTCGATGCGAAGCTGCAGCCGAAGCCAGCGTTCAATGAGCAGGAGACGGAGGTGCTCGCTTTGACCGGCGAAGCGGTTAAGAAGCATCGGAGCGAAAATATCGCCAAGTTTATTCTGGGCACGCGCCCCCTATCCGATTGGGATCAATATGTAAAGGAGGCGGAAAATCTCGGACTGCAGAAGCTGCTCGATATTTATAAGCAGGCGTATGCGCGTGCTGCTGAGTTGCAGCTCAAATGACAGATGGACCAATTGATACGAACAGGGGGGGCTTATTGTCATGATGAACCACAGTAGTGCAAATAAGAAGGCGGTGTTCGATCCGGTGCATTCTCGGGAGTGGTTGCGCATCGGTATTGTCGGCACCGACACCTCTCATGCGGTCGACTTCACGGAGCTATTGAACAATAAGGAGCATCCGCATCATGTTCAGGGCGGTGCGGTGACCATCGCGTATCCGGGCGGCTCGCCCGATTTCGGCATGAGCATCAACCGGGTCAGAGGCTTTGCGGAGAAGCTGGCCGAATCGTACGGCGTTGAGATTGCGTCTTCACCCGAAGCGGTGGCGGAGCGCTGTGACGCGATTCTGCTGGAAGCCGTGGACGGGCGCGTTCATAGCGAGCTGTTCGCGCGCATCGCCGATTACGGCAAGCCGGTGTTCATCGACAAGCCGCTCGCGGTATGCAGGGCGGATGCGGAGATGATTGCGGAGACGACGGAACGGGCGGGCGTGACCGTTATGAGCTGTTCGGCGGTCCGCTTCGCGGAAGGCATTGCGCAGTGCTTGCGGGATGTAGCGCCGGACGGGATCGTCGGGGCGGATTGCTTCGGCCCGATGGACCTGGAGCCTACTCAGCCGGGCTTGTTCTGGTACGGCATTCATACGGCGGATATGCTGTATGCTTTGCTGGGCCGAGGCTGCCGCAGTGTCCGTGCCGCATCCAGCGAAGGGCATGACATGGTCATCGGCGAATGGGCAGACGGCCGTATCGGCACACTGCGCGGCAACCGTGTAGGGAACCGCAAGTTCGGCGGCACTGTCCATACGAAGAAAGCGACGGTGTACGTCGATGTGTACGCACACGCCAAACCGTATTACGCCAGCATGCTGGAGCAGGTAATGGCCATGTTCCGAACGGGAGCCGTTCCCGTCGAGCTGAGTGAAACGCTGGAAATTATCCGTTTTATTGAAGCGGCTAATGAGAGCCGACAAACAGGCAGGATCGTGCATTTATAATCACGAGTTTAACAAAGCAGCCGAATTTGCTCCCGTCCTGCCTCGTTATGCAATGGGGAAGTGGTAAACAACCTCATTAATTGAGTGTTAACAACCTCTATAACGTGGAGCGTGATTCAGATGAAGCGTAGTGCCGTAAAATGCCTTAGCGTTGTTGTGCAGGTAATGTGCTGTGCGGTTCTATTGTTGACAACGGTGGTGTCTGCGATGCCTAGTGCGGGTCTGAGCGCAGGGAAATCCTTCATCACCATCGATCAGGTTCAGGAAACGGAGGGCAAGCGCTTCATCATCACCGGGAGTTATGACGGTGTGTATAACGTCGTGCTGTCCGTGGCGGGCCGTGAGACAGTCGGTACGCAAATGATCCCGACCCTTGGCCCGCATGCGGGAACATGGACAGCGACATGGGACGCTTCCGCTTATGACGGGGATATGGAAATCGTGGCTCGCGGCAATGATGCTGCAACTCGATATGGTGTATGGTCACCGTTCATAACCGTCTCGGTAGACAATCCGCCCCTCAGCAAGCCGAAGGTGAGGGTAACCGGACCAGCGGATGGAGAAGTCGTAAGCGGACAGGTGAAGGTACGGGTGTCGGTAGACAGCAAGAATCCGGTGGCGAGTGTCGAAGTGAGAGTGACTGGACAGCCGTGGCAGACGGCCCAGCAGACGGATGGCGGATATGAATTTCACTGGAATCCACCCAATGATGAACGTCTCGTCTACGCCATCCAAGCAAGGGCAACAGACAGTGTCGGAAATATCGGGATGAGCTTAACCACGTACGTGAAGACCGAGTCCGAAGAGGAGGACAATGGTGCGGAAGAAGAGCATGCCGTCTTGCCGCGTCAGGACCGCGCCATGTGGATCTGGGAGCCGTCGTCGTACACCTTGCTGCTCAATCCGGGCTCCCGCGACGTGCTGGAGCAATTTGCGAACGATACGACTACGTTCCCCTCTCAGCCCGTGACGACGCTCTATTACGCGACTGGCAAATATGCCGGTATGGAAATGCTCGAGGATGAGTCGGCACAGGTGGAGGAATTCGTAGAGTGGTCGCATGAACAGGGATTTCAGGTTCATGCGTTAATTGCCGGCGGGACATCACCGCCTTATATTGCCGTCTATCCGCAGTATCATGACGATGCGGTCCGCGAAATTGAAAGCGTCATCAATTATAATTTGGCAGCAGATGAGGCCGCTCGGTTCGACGGCGTCAATATTGATATCGAGCCTTATATATTGCCTGATTTCGCAGACAGAGCCCCTTTTTTGCAGCAGCAATATTTAATGCTCATGGATAAGATGAAGAGCAGGGTGGATGTGTCCAAAACGAAAATCGCCTTCGGACCAGCCATTCCCCGGTGGTACGATACGAATGTCAACACGAAGGCGGTGGAGTGGAAGGGAACGGTGAAGCCGTTATCCGAGCACATCCAGGATATAAGCGATTATATTAGTATTATGGATTACCGCGATACAGCATCCGGCAGTGCGGGCATTATCGCAGGGGCGCAGAACGAGCTGGATTATGCGGAGTCCATCGGGAAGGTGAATTCGGTCGTCATCGGGGTCGAAACGCTCGATGTCGCCAGCAGCGGTGACCCTGAAACGATAACATTCCGGGAAGAGGGGCGTGTGGCGATGGAAGCGGAGTTGGCTCTGGTGTACGACGCCTTTGCGGCGTATTCCTCTTTTGCAGGCGTTGCCGTGCATCATTACGACTCGTACAGGGAGCTGCCATCCGATTGGAGCCGGAACCGTTATGCTTGGAATCCGCCGCCGGACTCGGAGCCGCCTACTCAGCCTGGAAATCTTCAAGCTGAGGAGCTCGATTACGAGCAGATTACGCTCCGCTACGATAGAGCGTCCGACAATCAGGAAGTGAGCGGGTATTTGATTTATCGCGGAACGGAAGCCGGCTTCATACCCGATCCTGACGGATACGAGGCTCAAGTGCGTGGGTTGTCGTATAAGGATGTCGGATTGCTCCCGAATACGACGTACTGTTATCGCGTCGCCGCCGTCGACCTAGCAGGCAATGTCGGCCCGATGTCCGGTGAGAGTTGCGCAACGACGGGAGCGACGGATTTAAAGCCGATGGTTATCGGCAGCATGGCGGCTGCGGTAAATAACGGCAAAGTGAAGGTGACGCTTCAAGTGGTCGATGCGGAGACTAACGTGCCGGTGACTGCGGCGGTATACGGACGCTTCGAATTCGCTTCTGGCAAGTACCAGCAAGGGGCAACGGATGCAGCCGGCTTCTACACCGCCACTTCCGAAGCATTGGCTCCCGGTCTGCTGGTGGGGTTCAAGCCAGATCGGATCGCGGCTGCCTCGTATTATTGGGCCCAAGCGCACGACCGCCCACATTCCGTACGGATATATACGGATGAAACGACGTCAGGAAGCCCTTTGCGATAGCGAAGGTGGGAGTGTAAGATGAGGAGCGGCCTATGGTGAGGCCGCTCCTTCGTGTGCGGGGGGATGTTCAATTTATTTGTATGATTTGTTTCTGAAAAATAACGCCAGCGTACCTGGTCCCGAGTGAGCGCCGATGGCGCATCCGATGGAGCTGGTAATGAAATTGTTCAGGCCAAAGCGTTCTTGAATCATCTGCTTCAACGATTCCAACGCTTCCTCGTCGTCACCATGAGCGATGCCGATAAGCTGCTCTTTATCCTCCAAATTAGCACGCTCTCCCAACAGGTCGGCAAGGCGTATAATCGATTTTTTTCTGCCCCGCACTTTATCGATTGGGATTAGCTTGCCATCCTCCACATCCAATACCGGCTTAATGTTCAACAGTCCGCCGAGTACTGCGGACGACTTGCTGACCCGCCCGCCGCGGTACAAATATTCCAGGTCGTCAACGGTGAACACGTGCTCCATCTGCTTCGCGAGCAGTTCGGTTCGAGACGTGATCTCTGCTCTGGACAGACCTTCGCGCACCCAGAGCGCCGCTTGATGCACGACGAGCCCGAAGCCTAGCGATGCGCATTTGGTGTCGATAATATCGCAGGCGAAGGAAGGATATTCTTCCTGCACCATTTCAAGCATCATGCGCGAGGAAGCATACGTCCCGGAAAGCTCGGAAGAAAAAGCGATGTATACCGCCTCATCTCCTGCCTTCGCGATCGCCTCGAACGTTTCTTTGAACCGTTCCATCGGCACTTGAGATGTCTTATACACGAGGCCATTCCGCATGCCATCGAACATCTGTTTCGGCAGTATGGTGACGCCGTCCTCGAATTGATCGCTATCTATGGTCACAACGATCGGCATTACCGTAATGCCCAACTGTTCAACGATGGAATGAGGCATGTCGATTGCGCTGTCTGTAAGAATATGAATAGTCATCTGATCTACGCTCCTCATACGGATTGTTTCTTCTATCATAACATGAGATGCTGCAACTTCCATGAAGAATTGTACAGCTGATTGTATGCACTTTGACCTTGTCGTACGGACTGACGGAAGCCGTTCATAAGTGTATGAATATTACGAAGGCAGCGCTCATACAAGTAGAGAAAGGATGCAAGTCTGCATTATTATTACGAGCTAGCGCTAAAAGGGAGAGAAGTTCATGGCGAAGAACAAACGCGGCAAAGCGTTGTGGAACATGCCGTCGCACGGACGAGGGACATGTCCGGTCTGCAGCAGCACCCGCATCAAGCTGCTCTACACGCGAACGAAGGAGAACGGAACGGCGCTGAAGGTGTGCAAAAAGTGCTTCAATGCGGCTCAGGAACGGATTGACGCATCGTAAAGTCAAAGTGAGAGAATACGAGTGAAGACGGCCATTGGCCGTCTTTTGCCATAGGTTAAGACGAAGTTCGAACCATCTCCCAAATGCCTTTCACGCTAGATTGAGACTGGAATTTATTTGGAAATATTGCGGAAAAATATCGGCATTATCAGACGATGTTAACAAAAGACGTCATTAAACCACCGGGAAATGTAAAAACAGTCTAGTTAAAATCATTGAACTAATTTATTACAATAGAACAAGGAAGTGTACACTCCACTAATTCCAAACAACAAAGGAGAAAGATAACTTATGAAAAAGATGATTCTTACCATTTCCGCCCTGTCCATGTTGGTTTCGGCCAGTCCGGTATTCGCCCACAACGCAAGTGCCGCTCCGCAAAATCAAGCAAGTGAATTTGGGACGCTGGCATCCTATGGTTACGGATTCGAACTAAGCAGAGATGAAAGGGATGAAAGTGGAACTTTCTATGCAGCCAGCAATAAGGTGAAATTATATGTTACGCAAAAAGGCGACAGAAGCAGCGCCACCGAAGTCAAATATACTTTAGTTCAAGTAAACGATGACGGTTGGGAAACGTATGGCTCTGTCGTTGTAGATGGCAACACTAGAGACGAGTATGTAAAAACATTTAATGTCGAAAAAAATAATAAGTATTATTTCCTGATCACCAACAAAGGTAAGTCGGTACGCGGCAATATTGAAGCAACGCATTAATACAAAAAAATGACGTCTGTGCCCGACGAGGCCACTGAAAAAGCCCACTTAAAGAAAAAGGTATAGTTCCTCAAATTATGAGGAGGCTGTACCTTTTTCTGTATGATAAGGTATCAAAATTAGCGGGTGAGTCCGATGATTCAAAATCCGACAAACGATGATCTTAAGCCCATTTACGGATATCTATAACCTAGTCGTTCCGAAGGATAATTTGTTGCGACAAATTAACGAGCTAGTTGACTTTTCCTTTGTTTACGATGAGCTAAAGAATAACTATTGCCTCGATATCGGCCGCAATGCCATTGACCCTATTCGTATGTTCAAGTATTTACTGTTAACATAGGGAGCCACTTTCAATCTCTAATTCGCAATACAGCAATGGTTGTTGCATTCCTTATCTTTTTCTTAACTGCTACGCACACATATGCATTAAATACGCAAGCCGATTTGCAATTTAATCACAGTCAGATAGAATTAAAGGACGATAACTCATCACGAACGAATATTTCAGATTACCCTGATTCGCATGGAAATGATAGTATGTTTGTTGTTCCAGCGCTTCCATGGATAGGTTGGGGAATTGGACAATTAATAGGTTGGTTAACAGCAGGAGCGGCCGTCACAATTGCCACGATTGAATTGGCTGGAGAAACATATGTTTTGTCAATGAAATGGCGGAAGCAATCAGCAAAAGTAAAAAAGAAGACAAACCTAGATTTTATGTAGCCAAATCTCGAAATGGAAACAAAGAACCTTTGCTTATCGGAAAACCATTAGGGGAAGGCGAAGCTGAATTATGGTTAAAAGCGAGTATTCATAACGAAGTATGGGCAGTAAGCGATAAGGATGCGAAAGGTCTTGCCATGAGAGTAGGGCAAGGGAAATTTGTAGGACCTGAGAATCACTGGCAGACAGGATATAACGATACTCGCTATTATTATCATTATCATGGTGGCAGCAGAGGAGACACAGGCCATATCTTTTACGGAAAAAGTAATTTTTTGGGTAAAAATAAAAGTTCAAGCAAGAATAAAATGCTCTAGTACCTTCTCAACTAAATTTAATTTAAAGCGATAAGATGAAATTGAAAAGAGGGAGAAAATTGAATCTCGACATCAACAAGTTATTCAAAAAATACTTGACTTTAGATATTCCAAATCCTTTCACTCTAGAGCAAATCAATAAAAGATTTAAAGATTGCTATTTCGCTGAGGAAGTAGATATACACTATTTTTCTGATTTGGAAAAAGATCCGCATGCCAATTTTGATACAGTTGTAAAAGCTTATATATTCCGAGATGAGCGAGGAATTAAGGAACTTCTTAAGCTTAACCCTGACGAGTATTTAGAATGTTATCATCCCAATGGAATTAACATCATTCTTAACTCAGAGGATCAGACATATTTGTCAGGTGCTACAGAGCAAGGTATGTCATTCTTGCTAGGTCTTGAGACAAGTATTTTCTGTGGGATCTCACAAGAAAACATGAAACTTGGAAATGAAGAGTTCGAAGATTATCTGAAGGCGTTATATTTAGCGGGATATATTCAATTTGAAGACGACTCACTGATTGAGAGAGCCTATCAGCGTTATCGAGACGGGTACACACTAAAATGGTATGGATTAACTGACGGAGAATCAACATTTTAATGAAATAATTATCAAAATAAACTTTAAGTGACTGGGTTTCTCGTCGAGCGCAGTCATTTTCTTGCCTATTGGATAATGCACAAGGTCATTCCACGTTGTTGACAAGAGTGAGTTAGAGGTTTAATATTAATCGGCAAATAATTAAGTGCTTAATTATGTATGAAGGGATTGATTTTCCATCATAAAATATGACCCGTTCAAAGAATCCATCATACCCGTTAAATGGTTTCTAACTTCTTATAAGACAAATGTGTCGCTGGTTCGCCAGCTTGAAGAACAATTGGCCCCGCTTGGTCTTACGTTAGGACGGTTATGTCTGTTGTATGCCCTGCAGCAGCACGGAAGTCCGGCATTGCCCTCTGAGTTGGGGGATGATTTGGCCGTCACGCGCGCCAATATTAGCGGATTGCTGAGAGGGTTGGAACGGGATGGAATGGTCCGCCGCGCGCTTGATCAAGCAGATCGAAGACGCGTGCTGGTCTATTTTACTCCGGCGGGGGAGGACATCTTGAATCAGGCATGGCCCATTTATGAGACAACGGTAAGCGCTATGCTGCAGCCTTTGACTACAGATGAACAGATGACATTGCTTCGTTTGCTGCACAAGCTGAATGCTTCCCAATTGGCAGTGAATGACGATTAAACCTTTGGTCGCAGTTGACCAAAGGTTGCTATAAGCTAAATAGTTAAGTGATTAATTATAAACTGATTAACTAATAAGAGTGAACAAGAAACGAGGTCAAAAGAATTCTGAAGCCAATGATTCTATTTATTTTATCGATATGCTCCTTTTGGGTTGGATTTGATTCGATCGTTACAGTTCCCCTCTTGCCGGAGAGCGCCAAGGCGACTGAGATGCCGCCGTAGGGGGGGCAGCAGGTCAAGGAAGATCTGGCATTCGTGATGAGCAAAATAAAAAATGTGCATCCCGCGACACTCGATGGCGTACCCGAATCCGTCCAACGAACCTATGATCACTCTATCGCGCAAGTGAGCCAGACGAATCGGCTGCTGACGAATTACGATACGTATTTGTATGCGCTGCGCCTGCTGGCAGAGTTGAAGGACGGTCATTCGATTGCTGGATAATCCGCCTTTGGCGCAACGGTGCGCCATTCGGTAGAGGTGGCTGCTTCGGGAGAGAGCCGTCCGCCTTCCGGGGTCACCGCTTTTCCGAGTCAAGAGCTTCAAAATAAGCAGCAGCAAGAGCTGTTGTTTCAGGGCAAATTGCATGTACTTACGTCCAAGCACACAATGAGCTCCGCCATGTGGATCGCAACGATCGTCCAAGACAATCAGCTTGGCACCGTTATCGGGGAGCCGACAGGCGGCAAGCCGAGTTACTATGGCGATATGATTTTATTTACGATGCCGCATTCGAGGGTGAGATTCCAACTGTCCTACAAAATATTTGAGCGGCCAGACTTGGCACGCGATGCAGCGGACGCTTGCTATCCCGACTTGCTTGTACCCGACAATGTAGACGATCGGGTGGCCGGGACAGATACGCAGCTGGAATTCGTAAAAACGTTGATTCGGAAACCGATTTGAAACGGACGGTTGATTTTTGCAGGCGACTAAGGATATAATGTGAAAAAATCAAATGTACAATGACGATGAACGGGAGAGTACTTAGCACAAAGCCGTGAAGCAGCGAGCCGGGATGGTGGAAGCCGGCACGGTGTGCGGAGGAAGCGGACCCGGGAGTTGATTTCTTGAACTTGTTCTGACGCCAGAATGGAAGTAGGGAAATCCGGCACAGCCGTTACAATCAGGAAGTGGATTTCGAATCGTTGCGTGTTGCATGCAGATAATGATCGATTTGAATTCAATTAGAGTGGTACCACGGACAGGTTCAGCCTCCGTCTCTTGCAGACGGGGGCTTTTTGCATTTTCAAGCATATTGGAGGGTTATGAATGTTGAAAGTAATTGCGGCAAAGGCGTTAGCGCCGATGCTGAACATGTCGCAGGAAGACATCATCGAATCGTTGGAGGAGCCGCCCAAAGCGGACATGGGCGATCTCGCCTTCCCATGCTTCCCTTTAGCAAAGGCGTGGAAGCGTGCCCCGCAGCAAATTGCCGCGGACGTTGTCAAGCAGGTGAATGAGCAGGATGGTGGAGAAGGCATGCGCGCAGAGGCGGCGGGAGGCTATGTGAATGTGTTTTTCGATCCGGCTGTGCTGTCAGGCGCCTTGATCCATGACATGCTTCAACCCACGTATGGGCAGCCCTCTCTCGGAAATGGGAAGCGGATCGTTATTGATATGTCATCGCCGAATATCGCGAAGCCGTTCGGGATCGGTCATTTGCGTTCGACGATGATCGGCAATGCGCTGATGAACTTGTACCGCACTGCTGGTTACGAGGTAATGAACGTCAACCACCTGGGGGATTGGGGAACTCAGTTCGGCAAGCTGATAGCCGCTTATAAGCATTGGGGAAATGATGATTTACTCCAGCAAAAGCCGATTGAGGAAAGCTTGAGGCTGTACGTGCAGTTCCATGAAGAAGCAGAGCGTCATCCGGAGCTGGAAGATGAAGCGAGAGAGTGGTTCCGCAAGCTGGAGGACGGAGATGAGGAGACCGTGTGCCTGTGGACGTATTTCGTGGACGTCAGCATGAAGGAATTCGAGCGCGTCTATGAAAGACTTGGCGTTGGATTCGATTACGTATTGGGCGAAAGCTTCTACAATGATAAGATGGATGCAGTCGTGAAGCAGCTGCAGGAAAAAAGCCTGTTGGAGGAAAGCGATGGCGCGATGGTCGTGCGCTTGGATGAGGAAGGGATGCCGCCGTGTCTCATTCTGAAATCGAACGGTACGACCATTTATCCGACTCGTGATCTGGCTACGGCCATTTACCGCAAGGAAGTGATGAAGGCAGATAAGCTCCTGTATGTCGTCGGCGCGGAGCAGCGGCTGCATTTCCAGCAGGTGTTCACCGTGCTGGGCAAGATGGGGTATGAGTGGGCGCGTGACTGCGAGCATGTGGCGTTCGGCCTGATGACGGTGGACGGCAAGAAAATGTCGACTCGCAGAGGGAAGGTCGTCTTCCTGAATGAAGTGCTGGATGAAGCGAAGGGGAAAGCACTAGCAATTGTTGAAGAGAAAAATCCGACGTTACATGATAAGGAACAGATTGCGGAAGCGATTGGGGTAGGTTCAATCGTCTTCGGCGACTTGAAGAACAGCCGCACGTTATCCGTTGATTTCAGTCTCGACGAAGCATTGCGCTTTGAGGGAGAAACCGGGCCATACGTGCAATACACCTATGCAAGAACGGTGCGCCTATTGGAGAAAGGCTTGGAAACGATGGGGGAATCCGGCTTGGAGAAATACGCAGCAGATCAAGCGAAGGCTGCCGCTAATCCATATTTGGCCGGGAAGGAAGCTTGGGCCAGTATGAAGTCGTTGAGTCAATACGAGCAGATCATCGCATCTGCTATCGCATCCAACGAGCCGTCTATCCTCGCCAGATATTTGCTCGATGTCGCCAAGCACTTCAACCGCTTCTATAATCATGAATCGATTCTCGTAGAGAACGAAGCGGAGAAGTCGGCCAAGTTGCTGCTCGTCGCGGCTGTATCGCGCATCTTACAGCACGGCCTGCACTTGCTCGGCATGAAGACGCCGAAGCGGGTATAGCGAGCAGCGCGAACGGGCGGTTGCGCAGCTATTGCCGGCAACCGCCCGAACAGCTTCTACATTTATACCCGGTTCGTATACGAAGCCGTCGTGTATTGCGGCTGCGCGTATGCGACATTGGCCGATGTTTGAATCGAATGCTCCAGCTCGCGGCACACTTGCGATACCTGCTGCATTTGCTGCATTGCCACTTGATGTCCTTGCAGCGCTGTCTGGATGATCTGCGATGCTTGGCGTTCGCGCTGAGCCAACTCTTCGAGGCGCGATACGTTTTGCTGCTCTTGCTGCAGCAGTTGCTGATACATTTGAGATGCCCGCTGTGTCTGCTGCATCAATTGCTGAATAACTTGTTCGCACTGATTGAGCTGCGAGGACATTTGTTGGTTGTACATGCTGAAACCACCTTTTCTTGTATGTTCATATTCCCTGCCTTATTGTGGTACAACAATCTTCTTTTTATGCGCAGGAAGAAAAGATGTTTCTAATCGGATTCATGCTTGGCCAACTTGACGGAGAAGGCCGTTCCCTTGCCGTGTTCACTCTGCACATCGATGCGGCCTTGATGCAGCTCGACGAGCTTGGAGACGATAGCGAGCCCAAGTCCGGTTCCGCCGTAATCGCGCGAACGGGATTTCTCCACTCGATACATCCGCTCGAATAGATAAGGGAGCTCTTCTTCCGGGATGCCGATGCCCGTATCTTGGACGCATACTTCATACTGCTGCTGCAACGGTACAATGCTTACCCGAATGGAGCCTGCTTGCGTGTAGCGGATGGCATTGTCGAGCAGGTTGATCCATATTTGCTCCAGCCTCATTCCGTCTCCCCACACGAATGCTTGCCGCAGTTCGGTATGGAATTCCAATTCAAGCCCTTTCTGTGCGGCAGCGCGTTCGACCTTGGCCACGGCGCTTTCAACGAGCGGGATAAGATCGATCGCTTCCGGAATCAGCTCTATGCGCCCTTCTTCCATCTTGGATAATTCGAACAGATCATTGATTAATCGATTCAGCCGCACTGCTTCCGACGAGATAATCTGCAAGTAAGCGTTCTTCTCTTCCTCCGATTCATACAGCTCCTCTGAAATGACCTTCGCATAGCCTTCCAAGTAGGTTATGGGTGTTTTCAGTTCATGTGAAATATTGGCGAAAAATTCATTGCGTGATTCGCGCAGCCGCTGCAGATCCCGGGCTAGGTCGTTAATGGCATGGGCGAGTGAGCCGATCTCGTCTTGGGACGTGACCGGGACTCTCGTTCCCAATTGTCCGACCGCAATCTGTCGAGTCGCCTGCACCATATGCAGCAGCGGCTTAGACATGCGGCGGGACAAGACGAGCGAGAAGCCCAGCGCAATCAAGACGCCGATGACACCTGAGATGGCGATCATGTGCCGTACCTGCCCGACAAAGCTGCGCACGCTGTCCAATGACGATGTAATGATGACGCCGCCCATAAATTGTCCGTCATTTATGAAGGCTCGTCCCGATACGATGCATGGCTCTTGATCCGGCGATTCGAATTCTTTATCGATAAGCTGTCCTGCTTTGAGCCGGTTCCATTCCTCAGGGGTCAGCAGCTCGCTTATGTTCTGGGAATGGCGATTCGAGCTGCCCGTGGCGTTGCCATCCCGATCGAAAATATGGATGCCGACCTTCGAAAATTCCGCCATCGTCGAGACCGCGTCCGAGGTCAAGCCGTGCTGCGCTTCGGCCATTTTGACGAAATGAGCGGACAGCTCCATGACTTCCTGATGGGCCTTTTGGTAATAAAATGAAGTGAATATCCGATCGGTTACGATGCCGAGCGGGATGAGCACGATGAGGAACAACGACATCATGGAGGCGCCAATCTTGACGTCGACGCGATTCCATTTCATGATGACGTCCCTTTCTGGTTGAACTTATAGCCGACGCCCCATACGGTTTGAATCGGATCGTAGCTTAATTGTGCCTTTTGTACTTTATCCCGAATGTTTTTTACATGATTATCGACCGAACGGATATCGCCCTCATAATCATAGTCCCACAGCTGTTCGACGATCCGATCGCGGGAGTATACTCGCTGCGCATTGGAAGCCAACAGCAGCAGCAGCTCGAATTCCTTCGGTGTGAAATCGACGGCTTCCCCCTTGATGCGAATTTCCCGGCTGTCCGGATATATATCCATATCGGGAACATGAATGGCGGGCGTCGACGCAGTGTTAGCATGGCTCACCTGCGCTCTGCGCAGCAAAGCTCCGACTCTCGCAACCAGTTCCTCCCCATCAAACGGCTTGACCACATAGTCATCTGCCCCCATATTCAGCCCGTGCACTTTATCCTTCGTATCCGTCCGTGCCGTAAGCATCAGAATCGGGATGGGCCAGCGTTCGCGAATCCGTTCACAGACACTCCATCCGTCCATGCCCGGCATCATGATATCCAAAATGACGAGATCCGCCGCTTCTCTTTCCATGATCTCCAACGCCTGTATGCCATTATCGGTTTCAATGACGTCATAGCCATTCTTTTTCAAATAAATTCGAATTAAATTGCGCATATTTCGCTCGTCATCGACGACGAGAATCCGTGTGCCCTTCATAGCAACCTCCTTATCCGCTCCTCCTTATTGTAACGCAAAAGGTTGTATAAATTGTATAGGGAATGCTGCCTTATTGGCGCAGCAATGTGCTGTGATGAAGGAGAAGTACTGGTAATGCGCCAAAGTGTGTTGTTATTGCTTAACAGGTATGCCATCTACAACATTTGTACAAAATTGCTTCTTATAATCAATTGTGCGTAACAGATGAAAGGATGTGGGTCAATGAACAAACGCACATGGTTGAATATTTTTGTCGTCATAACCGCTCTTGCGGGAGTGATCGCCTTATCTGGATGTTTCGCTGGGAGCGATGAAGGAAGCAGATCAGATGGGAAGGCAAGACAAGCAAGCGGGAATGAAGGGATGAATCATGGGGTGGACGCCGCGGTATCTGGCTCGCTCGAAGACACGAACGGACGGCTCACCGGCACAATTGAGGTGTTGGATGGAAGCAATGCGACGCTTACCGCACAAGCAGGCGAATTGGAGATCGCGTCCGGGAAGAAGCTGCCGGTGTGGACGTTCAATAACAGCGTGCCGGGACCGCAAATTCGCGCACGGGTGGGGGAGACGATCAAGGTTACTTTGAAGAATGAGTTGGAGGAGCCCGTATCGATTCATTGGCATGGATACCCGGTGCCGAATGAAATGGATGGCATTCCCGGAGTGACGCAGGATGCGGTGCTGCCGGGGAAATCGTTCACCTATGAATTCAAGGCGACCATTCCGGGCACCTATTGGTATCACTCGCATCAGGACAGCGTGAATCAGGTCGATAAAGGCTTGTATGGATCGCTTGTGGTCGAGGACCCGAAGGATAAGGCTGATCGCGACTATACATTGGTGTTGGATGAGTGGATGAACATGGAGATGAGTCATTCCATGGATGCGACGGATAGTATGGATGGAGAAATGAAAGGAATGGAGCATAGGGAGAAGGAGCAGCAAGGGGATGGCCACGATACTCATGGTGCAGCAGCTTCATCGGATGCCTCATCCGTCCAACCGATGGCAGGACACGATATGAGCATGTACGATATGTACACGATCAATGGGAAAATGGGGGACTCGATACAGCCTCTTAAGGTGAAAAAAGGTGAGAAGGTGCGTTTGCGCTTCGTGAATGCCGGATTCCTGTCCCACCAGATTCATATTCACGGACATGAATTCAAGGTGGTGGCATCGGACGGGCAGCCGATTAACAGTCCGGCTCTCATTCAAAATCAGCTGTTGTCTATTGCCCCAGGCGAGCGATATGATGTGGAATTCATAGCGGACAACCCGGGCAAGTGGCTGATAGAAGAGCATGGCTCGGAACAGCGAATAAAGCAAATGCGAACCTTTATCGAATATGAAGGAGAGACAGCCGCTGCATCCAAAGACGTGTCTGATTCCTCTGTCATGCACCCGACATTGGATTTGGCGAAATACGGTGAGATGGCGAATGCGAAGTTCAGTTTGAATGAAGCGTATGATCAAGATGTCAAGATGGACTTGAATACCGAGGTGCGCGCAGGCAAAACGGTGTATACGATTAATGGCAAAGTGTTCCCGGATACGGACAAGATCAAGGTCAACAAAGGGGAGCGGGTGAAGGTGACTTTCGTAAATCAGTCCAAGAGCGAAGATCATCCGATGCATTTGCACGGGCACTTCTTCCAAGTGCTGAGCAAGAATGGCAAGCCGATTGCAGGAGCACCCATTATGAAGGATACGCTAAACGTCAAGCCGGGAGAAACGATAGTCGTCGCCTTCGAAGCCGATAACCCGGGCGACTGGATGTTCCATTGCCATGATCTGCATCATGCGGCAGACGGAATGGTCACGGACGTGCATTATTTGGATTACAAAAAAAGCTATGTGCCTGATCCAACTGTGAGCAATATTCCGGAATAGTCAGGGTATGCCCCAATCATCGGAGCGGGGCCAGCGTTGAGAAACCCTGTAAGGTTGTAGACGAAACAAACAAGGGTGGAGGTATCCGCTGAAGAGACCTGGCGATCGCCTTTGAATCCGAGTCATCCCCGCATCGTCTCATCCCAATGACTTGGATTCAACAGC